>CAZHGY010000009.1:0-25535 GCA_964532235.1 uncultured Saccharimonas sp. (SeqCode)
GGGATTCGATGCCCCGAGTGAACATTCGGGGGTGAGACCCGCAAGTCTGCGGGTCGCAAGGAAACCTTCCGATGAAAACTGGTTTTCAATCGTGAAGTTTCGGGGTCGCCAAAGGTGACCGTATCCCTCCATCCCAGCCAGGATAAGTACTAAAAAATGAGAAATAGGGCCATTTTGAGTCCTATTTTTTTAGGCATCTTCTGGAGTGATTCGAATCTTCGAGTGAACTTCGCTGTCCAGCGAACCTCCACCCCAACCAAGCGTAAGCGCTAAAACTCTTATCTGGAGGTTTTTGATATAATATAGAAATGAAAATCATTTTTGCTACCGGTAACAGTTTCAAATTCGAGATCGCAAAAGCTTTCTTCGATAAACTTGGGCCTGAATATGAATTGGTCCAATATGATTTAGAAGTTAGCGAGATTCAAAGTGATTCAATCGAGGAAATCGCTAAGCAGGCAGCAATAAGCATTGCCAAGGAGAAGCAGGAGCCTTGTATAAAAGTTGATGTCGGATTTTACATTGAAGCATTAAATGGCTTCCCAGGTCCGTATATCCGATATATAAACGAACAGCTTTCTTGCCAAGACTATTTAAGGCTTCTTGGTAACGCTCAAGATAGAAGCGCGTATTTCCTTGTTTCACTCGCAATCGGTTACCCTAATGGCACAGCAAGAGTTTTTACCCAAAAGGCAAAAGGACTAGTTGCGGAAAGCGTTGATCATTTAGGGCGATGGCCAACTAACGATCTATTTATCCCGGATGGCTATTCGCGCCCATTGGGTCAGCTTAGTAATGATGAGCAGATTAAGTTTTGGGGAGACGGAAGTTGGCCTGATGTGATTAAGCATCTTGCGGATTCTTGAAACGCGTCTACTAACTCAGACAAGCATTGTAGTAAAGGAGGTCATAGTAAAAGAATATGTTTATGTTGTAAGTGGCTCGGGTAAGATTGTCACTAAATCACAAACGATAGAAATCAATATTGGCGATGTTGTATTTATCCCAGTCGGCGAACTTTATTATTGGGACGCACACTGCTTTCTAGTAATGCCATGCCAACCAGCTTGGTATCCAGAGCAGTCAAAGCAAGTTGAATCATAATTATTTGTATTTAAAAGTCAATATTACACAAGATAAAATATTTTCAAATTAAATTATGTAGATATATAAAAAACCGCCCGGCGCATTGTGCCGAGCGGTAAAGGCGTTTGCCTTAAAAATGCAAAGCTTTACAGATATTGAGTACTGTTCCCCAGGTGGGGTCATTATTGATTCCTTCCGGCAGTTTGAAGTTTATTTTCAAAGCTTCCTTCAGAATCTGAATTATGCCGGCCACGTAAAGGGCATCTTGCCATTCTTTACGGCCAGAAAAAGCGATGATTACTTGGCCAACCCAGTCGCCTTCAAGGTCGTGGCAGTTCTTCAGTCTAATCGATCCGTACCACTTTTTTTCGTCTGTGGCTAGCTCAATTTCTGGTATTATACCACCCCAGTCATATTCGGGGTGATTAATCAGGGTGGCTATCTTTTTGGCAGCGCAGCTTTTGCCTGATCCGCCATTAAGGGTACCCTCGTAAAGACACCTCCATTCATTATTATTATCGAGATAATTGATAATAAGTTCGCCGGTGTCTGCCGTAGGTGATATGAGCTTGTTGATTGCTTCCACCATCTCTTCGATAGGTTGGATATCTTCTTCATTTAGAAGAACTGAACGATAACTGCAAAACATACTACTTTTCCGCCTTTCGATTTTTATTTCTCCCAAAGGCTATTAACCACGGGATAAATATCTCAGACTATAAGAGACTATTTATTCCATGGTTAATTAAGTAGACAAATACTATAAATCAAAGTTCTACCAATTAGATATTGATACCAATATTGTATCACAAACAAATATAATAGTCAATGTGCTCATCTCTAATAATGTTTATATATATAAAATTTTATATTATTAATCCTACTGATGAAAATAACATTAACTGTTATAATGAACCTTAATTAACTAGGAGCAAACAACATGACCACAGAAAAAACCGAAGAATTTGTTGTCAACGGCGAGGAAGTAATGGCAAAGATTAAACAGCTAATTAACGAGGGTAACATCCGTCGCATTATTATAAAAGATATGGACGATAAGGTGCTGATCGAAATACCTGTAACTGTTGGGGTGGTTGTGGCTGTCTTGGCGCCAGTCTTGGCTGCTGTTGGTGCATTGGCTGCGATTGTTACAAAGTGCAAGATTATTGTTGAAAAGAAATGAAAACTATATTGATTGGTTTTGTTTATTACAAAGTGTAATAGCTTCTTCCATTGAGATTGGATTGTTGTCAGGGTGTTGGCGCGGTGTAGCAGACATGCCTTGGTCGGAAATTATGTTGAAGTATACACTAAATAGCTTATCTGGGTATACAGCATTCATTCCAGCGATAATCGCGTCGCTAATTTCTTGCATATCTGGTCGTTTACAGGCGACGACTTCTAGGATGTAATCAATACCAATTAAATCAATACCAGTGATAGCGACGGTCTCTATTTGTTCGGGGCTTGTAGGCACCTGGCTGCAGTTAAGGGCGGCACTACATACTAGCTTGACTGATTTTGCGACAGCCTCGAGTTGATTGAAGTTATTTGACTCTGAATAAATTTTTATTAATGCCATGAACAGATTTTAGCATAATCTATGGAATTTAAGGTAACTGTAAGTAAGATATGCTCTATATGTTGTCATTTAATTTACATTATGCTAATGTTAAACGGAATAGATATAAAAATAAAAGAGGAAGAAAAATATGAAGAGCAATAAGAAGATTGTCAAGAAATCAACTTCGGCTATGAAGCCAGCGCCTAAAAAAGGTAGTCCTAAGCCCAAAGTAGTCAAGAGCGGGGTGCCTACGAAAAAGGTTGTCATATCTAAAAAGGTTCCTCAAAAAGTCAAGAAGATACAAGGAAGTCGCAAGTCTAAAAAGACTCGCCCTATGTCATTTAAAAGAGTGGTTGTCGCGGCGATTTTAATTATCATTGCCTCTGTTGTTATAGTTGTCGCTCCTGGTGTATGGTCGGCGATAAAAAATCGCATAAATGTCCTAGGCTCAGAGACTAGCGAGGTTACTGAGGATCAACTAGCAATGTTCGCCACGCTAGCGTATGAGGGGGCAACGCACAATAAAACGACTGACACACAAGAATCTACGCCTTCGTTTGCTGTGTGTGATAGCGTAAGAGGCACGTTGGATTTGGTAAATGAGGTAACACCATCAGGTTCGGTGAAAGATTGTATGACCAATCCTTCTAGTTTCTCTTCCGATCTTTCTAGCAATATGTTTACGGCGAATACAGACTTCTTGGGCAATAACAAGATAACGCTACCAGATAATGCATATGTTACTGACAAACTTGTAAATTATATAGCTAATCTTATGGCCAATACGATCCAGATTGAAGAAGGTCAGCACTACTATTTTAACGATCTAATAAATATAGAAAGTGCTAGTGAGGATTTTCTTAAAAATTGGGTGGTAGTTGACTCATATAGTCAAGGCACTGCTAGCGATAGTCTAAAATACTTCGGTAAAGTTAGTGCATTAACATTTCTTAATCCGACAACTAAGGAAGTCGTTATTGCTTATAGGGGGACTGATCTAACTGACGCAATAGATTGGCTAGAAGATTTGGTTTATGGGGTGGCGAATGATTCGGGCCAAGATAAGTATGCCGAGAATTATGCCAAATATATATCTGATATATATTCAGACGACGGCTACAAGATATATATTACGGGTCATTCATTAGGT
This sequence comes from uncultured Saccharimonas sp. (SeqCode), assembly GCA_964532235.1. Lineage (GTDB taxonomy): Bacteria > Patescibacteriota > Saccharimonadia > Saccharimonadales > Saccharimonadaceae > UBA1547. The sequence goes on from CAZHGY010000009.1 coordinate 3,801, forward strand.
GCTTATTTAGCTCAGGTAGGTGCTGCGAAGCTGATCAATATAGAAGAAGATGGCACGGCCAATGCTGGTAATTTGCAAAGAGTAGTGTACTTTAATGGGATGGGTTTGTTCGCATTTAAAAAATCGCTAATCAATCCTAATCCATCACATTCCGAGATGGCTAGAAAGTTTATATTATGGAATTCATCAGATGGAACACCTGATGATAAGATCATGTTGGTTCATATGAACGGCGATCCAGTATCATCAATCGGCGTCCATTACGGTCAGGTAAAGACATTACATGCTAGTCATGACGTAGCTGCGGCTTATAATGCCGCGTACACCAAGTGCTTGAATACTAAATTGGCGACACTTATTAATAATGCAAAGGGTAGAAGACTTGAGCTGCTACAAGCTATAGTTAAGCTTAATCCGGGCTATAAAGATAAGACGATAAGTCAACTAATCAGCTTAGTGCCATCTGGATGGAGGTGGCTGGTTACTAATGACGGTAGTGGTGCAGCAGCTTTTATGAAGGTCTTAAATGTCCTTGGCATGAATATTAATACCAGCACGTGGTCATCAGCCTGGAAAGAGAACAGCTCAAAAGCATTCTTGGCTTGGATGATGACAGTTCATCCTACCGATAGTTTCTTCTATACTAAAACTTATTACAATATGTGTATTAATGGCACTAATAAGACGAATTGTGCATATCTGAGTGATGATAAGTACACTCCACCGACCAAAGACTCGATTGACTCAGAAGACACAGATGAAAAGCTAGGCCAGACTACTACGACTGTATATAGCCAGATGACTTGTCGGTTTGTAGTTACGCCATCCTTGGTTATAAAAGGAAATAGCATCACAGGAAAGATTACCTGCTATAGTCCAGTTGGAATAAGTGATACTATTGATACGTCTAAGATAACTGAGGAATATGGCTATTCTAAGTTATCGGTTGGTAGCATAACGGCCATAAGTGATGATAATATCAATAAGCAATCTTGGAATGTTATTCTTAACGCCAAGACTGGTGCCGTGCATCCTACTGGCAAGACGTGGATGTGGATAGATAAAGGGTTTGTAAAAGATTTGAATGGTCAGAAGAATGAGAGCGTAAGAAGCAACCAGATCGTAACTCAAGACTCAAGGCCACAGTGTAAGTTTACTATGTCGTCTTTGACTGTTAGGAGAGGGGCGAGTATCACAGGAACAATTACATGCTCTGATATGGATGGAATTAATAATTCATCTTTGAATAAGTCTAAGATTACAGAAGCATTTGCTCACTTTAAGCTATCGGTTGGCGACATAACGTCTGTGAGTGATAATGACTCGACTAAGCAGTCGTGGAAGGTTAAGTTAACTGCCAAGACTGGGATATTTAATCTGCCCGGTAAGACTTGGATGATACTTGGAACTGGATTCGTGAAGGATACGAGTGGCAATTCAAGCTATTCAGCGGAAAGTAGTAAGATTACGGTGCTTAGATAAGACAAAAGTATTATTAAATTATGTTAGTTAGCGGCAGATCTGTCTGTCGCTAACTTTATTGGTTGATTAGCACTTATGCGTCTTTTTGGCATTATCTTATTGATTAGAATATGCTAATCTAGCTATATGGAATTACTAATAAAGATTATGGCGGATTGGACGGTTATTCCAATCGTTCTGTTGGGTGTAATGGCACTGATATTTAAAGTGCCACGTGGACAAAGGTTTAGCGCATATTCGCGTATTCTGATGGCCGGGTTGACGGCTTATCTATTAGCAAAACTCATTGGTTCAATCTTTCAACCATCTGGCGAAAGACCGTTTGAGCTTCTAGGAACGACAGCTGGTGCTTCGTTTCTAAACAATCCAGGATTTCCATCAGACCACTCGTTATTTATTACTGCTATAGTCTGTGCTGTATGGTTCGAAGCTAAGAGTAAGTGGCTATCTATTATTTTAGCGATATTAGTGGTTGTTGTTTGTGTTGGTCGCGTATTGGCGCTAGTTCACACTCCGTTGGATGTAATTGGCGGCGTCTTTATCGCCTTACTTGGTGCGGTATGGTATGTAGGCAATCGTGTTATACCTAAAAAGAGCAATAATTTAGCTAGTTGATTGAAGGATAAAATATGGCGACAATAATTAAAGATGTAAATGTACAAAAACTGGCGATTGCGCCCTATTCGCTCTTGAAGATTATTTTTGTTGGCATACCAGCAGGCATAATTTATTGGAGCCTCTTTTCGATTAACCTCATCTTTTTTCCATCAATTACTATATCAAGTAATATCGCCACAGTCTTGGTTATTGCATGTAGTATTGCAATTATGGTTCGTCTTAGAATGGCTCAGCCATTGATAATATCTGTTGCGTCTGGACTAGCGTTATGGGGGTTGGGTGGACTGGCCAGTGGCTTAAATTCTATCGAAAAAATTCTATGGTTTTGTCTAATATACTGTCTAGCTTATACGCTATTTTCATGGCTAATGCACTTTAAGCGGGTTGGTTTTGCCGTAATATTCTCAGCCATAATCATAATCGTTCTGCGTATAATCCTATCTTACTAGGTGATATACTAGCTATATGGAACAGATAATTATTATCATTTTGATAGTGACCATTATAGGATTTGGCTCTATATTATACTTATTAAATCAACGACTTAAAGATATAAAGAACTCTAGTGCAGTTGAGTTATTAAAAGGTGACGTTACCGAACTGTCACGCGGTATGAGTAGTTTGCAACAGGCTGTTAGCGGTAAGTTAGATTTAAACCACGAATCGATGCAAAAACAACTTAGTGAAAGCGCAAAACTGATAACCGACGTTACTCAACGTTTGGCAAAATTAGATGATACTAATAAACGCGTCATAGATGTGGCAGATGAATTAAAGACATTACAGAATGTATTGCAAAATCCAAAACAGCGCGGAGTGTTTGGTGAATATTATCTGGAATCAGTGTTGGAAAATATTTTGCCTTCAAAGAATTTTCAAATGCAGTATAAGTTTAGGGATGGTGAGATAGTCGATGCCGTCGTTTTTTTGGATAAGGGTCAGATCTTGCCAATAGATAGTAAATTTAGTCTGGAAAACTATAACCGAATGGTCGGCGAGGACAAAAAGCCGGATCGTGAAAAGTTATTGGCAAAGGTTAGGTCGGACTTAAAAACCAGGATTGATGAGACCAGTAAATATATCCGCCCGAGCGAGAAAACAATGGACTTTGCTTTTATGTTTATCCCAAGTGAGTCACTGTATTATGATCTGCTGATCGGTGACGTCGGCACTGGCTCGAGTGCGCGCGATTTAATTGAATATGCCTTCCGTGATAAAAAGGTAATAATTGTCAGTCCAACTAGTTTTATGGCATATCTACAGACGGTTTTGCAGGGTTTACGTAGCCTCCAGATAGAAGAGCAAGCCAAAGATATTCAAATTCGTGTTGGTAAATTGGGCCAACACATTAGTCGATTTGATGAATATATGAACAAGCTAGGGCGATCTTTAGGACAGACAGTTGGCCATTTTAACGATGCTCATAAAGAATTAGGTAAAGTTGATAAGGATGTTATAAAGATTGCTGGTAGCGAATCTGGTGTTGATCCACTATTGTTGGATAAGCCACATGATGATGAATAGAACATATCAAACTTCGTGGAGGTATGTATGAAGGTAGAGACTGGTAATTTAGAAAATGTCGGTTGGTTTATCGGTAGCAAGGCAGATAAAAAAAGCTTATTTTTTTCACAGAATTGTGAAATTAAATGGGCCAAGCATCCAAAGGGTTTAAAGAAAGTATCTGGCGTAGAACTTGATGGCGATGTTCGTTCAGTTGTTATTTTAATATCTGGCAGTTGGTTGACTAGATTTCCGAATGAATCAAAGGAAATTATATTGAGTAATCCTGGCGACTATTTGGCGTACACTGGCGAATATCATGAGAATGAAGCGCTGGAGGATAGTCAGGTTATGGTAATTCGTTGGGATCCTTCAAAAATAAAGACAGACTAATCATTGAAACTAAATTTTAATACCCCGCGAAATACGGGGTATTAAACTGTCTGTTGAATGTATTATTTTTCTTCTTTGACAGAAATCTCGATCTGAGAATGTAGGATGTCTTGTAGTACAAATCCTAGCACGCCACCGATGATTGGAGCAACTATGTAAATTGCAATTGGCCATAATTTAAATGTTACTGCACTAGATGCAAATGCGATTGCTGGGTTAAAGAATACTAAGCCAGTTCCTAATGGAGATATGATTATGTAAGTTATAAACATAGCTACATATAATGCAAAACCATAAGCTAATGCACCGTTAATTGAAGGTTCATGATTCTTGCGGAATTTTAGTGCAGCTGCAAGTCCAAATGCCAAAATTGCAGCACCAAGAAGCTCTGCGAAGAATACGTACCATTCTTTTCCAGCTGTAATTGATGTTGCGGTAAAAATCGATGATGATGTAGAAGTGGAAGATGATGTGCCACCTGCAAATGCTGATAATACTGACCAAGCGGCAATTGCACCAAGTGCCTGGGCGATAATATATCCGATTGCCTGGGCTGCCTTAATCTTTCGGGTTATCCAGCCACTAATTGTCATAGCCGGGTTAATTGCTGCACCAGAAATGCCACCGATTAAAAGTGCAATACCTACTAATGCAAACATAGCATATCGTGGATCACCCTGAGTGCTCATATAGAATGCTATAAAGATAAATGTGCCAACAAACTCGGCTACTAAGGTGGCAATAAATCGTCCATTTACGATTTTATGTGATTTAAAAAACTCTTGGCTTTTTGTGAGAGCCGTTTTCTTTGCTGTCGAAGCTGTGACTTTGGATACCTCAACGATAGGCGTTTTTTTGGTTGTCGTTTTTTTAGTCGATTTTTTGGCTGTTTTAGTTGCCATAGATTTTTTCCTCCTTAAAGTGAAATATGAAAATAGTATAACACAATATAATAAAAATAAACACGAGTGATATAATATCTTATATTGAAGGGATAGAAAATGGCATTATTTATTGGACAAGAAAATGATAGAACTGAACTGCAGAAACGTTTAGCAACTGAGTTGCAAGAGAAAGCGAGACAGCGCGCAAAATTAGCCGATCAACCCGATGGTGTTTCTGATTCGCAGTATATTAAAAATACCAAGGCTACGACTAGCTTAGCGTGGATATGGGCGCTGCTGATAGTTGTTGCGATAGCGCTTATTATTTGGCTGATTTCAATTGGAGTGGTGCGCTAAGACAGTTTTAGCGTATAATATCTATTAGTCATGCAAAGTATTGAAAATATACAGGGAATGCTTTTAGAGAAGATCGCAGTGAGTGAATCACCTCGCGACATATTAAAAGTGGTTGAACTAAAACAATTATATGGTGCAATTGTTAATTTGCCGACCGAGGAACGTGGCAACTATGGTAGAAAAATTAACGAGTTAAAAAACATTCTGGAGGTTGCGATAGTTGAACGTGAATCTCAACTGCAGAGTTCTGAAGTTGAGCCCATCGATATCTCAGCACCATGGGATATTAACTCCGAAAATGTTGAATTATTACCAGTCGAGCAGGGAACCCAACACCCACTGACAATTGAAATTGAAAATGTTATTGATATCTTTACGCGTATGGGGTTTGAGACTATTGAGTCGCGCCAAATTGATGATGAGATACATATGTTTGATACGCTTAACTTTCCAAAAGATCATCCAGCACGGGATAGTTATGATACATTCCGAACCGAAGAAGGTTTTATTCCGCCAGCCCATACTAGTACAATGCAGAATCGGATATTAAAAGAGGGTAAGTCTAAGTTAGAGTCTGGTGGCCAGATTGCAGCAGTCAGCTATGGTCGAGTATTTCGTAACGAAGATCTAGATGCTACACATGAGCATACTTTCTATCAGTATGAAGGTGTATTTGTCAGCAATGATGCGAATTTAGGGCAAATGATTGGGACCTTACGTAGCTTTTTTGAGGTATATTATGGGCAAAAGCTAAAGACGAAAACTCAGCCAGCATATTTTCCTTTTGTTGAGCCAGGGCTAGAGTTTGCGATTGAAAAACCAGCTTCTATCGGTGGCAAATCTGGTGAATGGCTTGAGATGTTGGGCTGCGGTATGATTCATCCGAATGTCTTATCTGCGGCTGGTATTGACCCGACGAAATATCGTGGATTTGCTTGGGGCGGCGGTATCGAACGTTTGGTAATGTTGAAATATGGAATCGAAGACCTGCGTTTATTTGAATCTGGCAAATTAACTTTCTTGAGGAAATTCTAATATGATAATTTCACTAAATTGGTTAAAAAAGTTTACTAACATTGATGTTAGTATCAATGAGCTAATTGAATTAATTGGTGCGCGTTTAGTAGAGGTTGAGAATGTTGTTAATCTAGGCGACAAATATAAAGGCATTGTTATTGCAAGAGTAATTGATTCACAAAAAATGCCAGATTCAGACCATTTAAGTATTGTCAAATTAGACGATGGTGGCGTTGTTGCTGATATCGAACGTGGTAAAGATGGCTACGTACAAGTTGTATGTGGTGCTCCAAACATGAGGACTGGAATTACGATTGTCTGGCTGCCACCTAATACTATTGTTCCAAGTACTTATGGAACGGCTGAGGAGTTTAAATTAGATAGCCGTAACCTGCGAGGCGTAAAGAGCAACGGTATGGTTGCGAGCGCACGGGAGCTAGACATATCAGACGATCATACTGGCATTCTGGAGGTGAGTGATGATATAGCTCCAGGCACATTATTTGCTAAAGCTTATGAACTTGATGATTATCTATTGAACATTGAGAATAAGTCACTAACTCATCGCCCTGACTGTTTTGGAATTATTGGCTTTGCTAGGGAAGTCTCGGCAATCCTTGGAAATAAATTTGTAACACCAGATTGGTTGGATGATATTTCAACCTATCCAAGCCCAATCGAAAATAGTATAAAGCTACGTGTCGATATAAATAATCCAGAGCTGTCGCCGCGCTATCAAGTAGTTGTTTTAGATAGTGCGGATCGGGCGGCTAAATCGCCGTTATTGATTCAGACTTATCTATCACGTTCGGGCATCAGGCCTATTAGTGCGATTGTTGATGTTACTAATTATCTAATGCTATTAACTGGTCAGCCGCTTCATGCATTTGATTATGACAAACTAATGGCGATTTGTGGTGGTGATAATGTTGGTATCGATGTACGAGCTGCGAATAATGGCGAAAAATTGGAATTGCTTGATGGAAAGGCTATTGAATTGTCAGCTAATGATATTGTGATTGCAGCAAACGGACAAGCAGTTGCTTTAGCGGGTGCGATGGGCGGAAGGAGCACGGCTATTGATGATAATACGACAAGAGTTGCAATTGAAAGCGCCTCCTTTAATCTATATAATCTACGCGGTACGCAAATGCGCCATGGTATTTTCAGTGAAGCGATTACTAGGTTTACAAAAGGCCAGCCAGCCGAATTGACTCTACCAGTTATCCGTCAGGCTTTACGGATGATTATAGAATTGACTGGAGCTAAACAGGTTAGCGATATTATCGAGAGTTATCCAGGCAAAATAATTGGCCAACCATTGAATATTCGAGTCGAAAACGTTAATGATGTTTTAGGTACAAATTATTCGATCGATAGTGCTAAAGAAATCTTTGAAAGAGTAAATCTAATTGCGTCACAAGTTGGGCCCGAAGAATTAGCTGTAGTTGTGCCGTATTGGAGAAGTGACCTAACGATAGTCGAGGATTTTGCTGAAGAGATTGGCAGAATCGTCGGTTTTGATAATATAACGCCGATATTACCAAAGAGGGATTTTGTCGCTACTAGGCCAAGCGATTTTGACTTGTTCAGAATGAGATTACGCAACCTATTATCAAAAGCTGGTGCAAACGAGACATTATCTTACAGCTTCGTTCATGGCGATATTCTGAGAAAAGTAGGATTGAACGTAGAAAATTCATACAGATTAATAAACTCGATTAGCCCAGAGCTCCAATATTATAGGCAATCATTAACTCCTAGCTTGATAACTTTAGCGTATATGAACATCAAGCAGGGCTTTGATCGTTTTGCAATTTATGAAATTAATAAAATACATAATAGGTCTGATGGGCTTAGCGATGATTCGGTTCCGGTTGAATCAAATGCTGTGGCATTAACATTTACTGATAAGAACTCGCATGGCTCGGCGCCGTACTATCAAGCAAAGAAGGTGCTAGATTATATATTAGGGTCACTAGGAGTCGATGGTGCATATCAACTAGTAGCAGACAACTCTAGTTCGGCTTTTGCACCTTTTGAGAAAAATCGGAGCGCTATGGTAGTTGATAAAAGGTCTGGTAAACTAATCGGTGTCGTTGGAGAATATAAAAAGTCAGTTATAAACAGTTTCAAACTGCCAGAATACTCGTCTGGTTTTGAGATAAATGCTGACGTGCTTTTTGATGCTTGCAAAAACCTTACTAGCCATTATAAACCGCAAGCAAGATATCCTAAGACTGAAAGAGATATTTGTTTTAAGGTTTCGAAGGATGTTCAGTATAGCCAAATAATTGACGCAGTTAAAAGTGCACCTATTCAGAGTAATATTGAGATTAGTGTTGAGCCGACTGATATCTATCAAGCTAAGGGAAGCGACACAAAGAATGTAACGATCCATGTAAATATTACGGCACTTGACCATACTTTGAACGGTGTAGAAGTAGCTGATATCATTAAAAATATTTCATCACTTGTTATTGCGGCCACAAATGCCGTGGTAATCTGATATAATTAGTTGAATTAAAAGATTATAGGGGGATTTATGGCGACACCGCGTTCGCAAAGAATAGGAATATGGATTATTGCAATTGTTCTAACGATTGGTACCCTGGGCTCGTTCTTGGTAATGGTACTTAGTATAAAAAACCAGGCAATTGATAATGCTGAATATCAAAAACAATATGCAGAGTATTTAGCTGAACAGAAAAAATCAGCGCAGACTAATGCTGATAACTCCGAGTCATTCTCAAGCGATTATTCTGCCGTGGCTTTTGATGCGGCTAGTGTGACCGAACTACAAGTAGAAACGCTAGTTCAGGGTACTGGAGAAACAGTGAGCGCCACAGATTCTGTTAATGTTAGCTATTTTGGCTGGACGGCAGACGGAGTGATATTTGATAGCAGTAAAAAGAAAGATGCTACTGCCGATAGTCCAGCAACTTTTGCACTTAGTGAGGTAATAACTGGCTGGACTGAAGGCTTAACTGGCCTCAAGGTTGGTAGCGTAGTAAAGCTAACGATTCCAGCTGATAAGGCTTATGGAACGGCGGGCTCTGGTATTATTAGCGCCGACTCGCCGTTACAGTTTATTATTAAAATTCATAGCATAGATAACTCATCTACTACGGAGTCATAAGTAATGAGCGGCAACAAGATCCATGATTTAGTGATAATTGGTGCTGGTCCAAGTGCCTTGACGGCGGCTGTTTACTCAGCGCGTGAGGATATAGAAACGATTCTTTTCGAGAAGTCAGCTGTTGGTGGTATGGCAGCAATCACTGACAAGATTGATAATTATCCAGGTTTTCCAGATGGCGTGGCTGGCTATGATATTGCTGATAAAATGCAGAAACAAGCTGAGCGGTTCGGAGCAAAGATTGAATTTGGCGAGGTTACTGCGATTCGTAATAATGGTAAAACTAAGACGATTATCACAGATAATACCGAATTGGAAGCTAGAGCGATTTTGATTGCGACTGGCAGTAGCTTTTGCAAAATTGGCGTCCCTGGTGAAGCCGAATATTATGGTCGAGGTGTTCATTATTGTGCAACATGCGATGGCGCATTTTATAAGAATAAGCGCGCTGTTGTCGTCGGTGGTGGCAATTCGGCAGTTCAAGAAGCGATGTTTCTGACGAAGTTTGCAAACCACATTGATCTAATATCAATACATGAGCTGACTGCAAGCGAAGTTTTACAGAAAGAACTAAAGTGTTATATAGCTGATGGCAGAATTAGCGTTCATACGGGAGCTGCTACCAATAAAATTATTGCAGATAATGACAGGGTAGTTGGTGTTGAGGCAATAAAAGATGGTAAAAAGATAACGATAAAAACTGATGGAGTGTTTATATTCATTGGTCTAAAACCAAATACGCAGTTTTTAGAAGATTGTGGAATTAATCTGGATGAAAGAGGATTCATTGTTACTGATTGTCATTTGCAAACTAATATTTCAGGAATTTTTGCCAGTGGTGATGTACGAAGTGGCGCTACAATGCAGGTTGCAAGCGCGGTTGGCGAAGGTGCAACGGCATCAATTAGCATTCGCGAGTATCTAGCGTCTAATAAAATCGATAATCGATTATAATTTTTGTTAGAGAATAGGAGCTTATGATTGACTATAATCAAGACTATGAATCGGGCGATTACGAAAACGGCGTACTGAATGTTGTTGTCGAAATTCCTTTTGGCAGTACTGAAAAAATCGAATGGAGCCGCACTAATATGGAGATGGAAGTCAATAGGCGAGAGCCATCTACTTTTCCTGAGCCGGTAAACTATGGATTTATACCAAAGACGACGGGTGGTGACGGTGATAATTTGGACGCGATTATTATTTCGACTAGTTCTATACCAACTGGTTCGGTAATTAAGTCTAGGATAATTGGTGTCATGAGATTCATTGATGGCGGTGAGGTTGATGATAAGATTATCACTGTTCCAGTTAATGAGACGAAAGCTATAGATCAAATACTTAGCATTAATAAAGATGAAATCGAATTCTACTTCAATCATTATAAGGACTACTTACATCCAGGCATCACGAGAGTTTTGGGCTGGAGTAATGTTGATGACGCAAAGGCGACGATTTTTGATTCGATAAAAAGTTGGCGTAATCAGAATAGTTAGCTGTCTCTATTTGTTTAAATATGCTCGGAGTTTATCTTTTGCATGCATAGTAGTAACTAGATCTAGCCAGTCAGATTTTGGATGAGAAGTTACGCGAGTCATCACTTCGATTACGTCACCATTTTTTAATGGCTTATCAAATGAGTGGATATTACCATTAACCTTAAAACCGTATGCGTGACTACCAAGGTCACTGTGTAGTAAATAAGCGAAATCCAAAGGTAATGCTCCCTCGGGTAAATTGTAGATGTCACCTTTTGGAGAATATACAAAGATGCGGTTTTTAAATAAATCGATATTTAACTGATCTTTTGAGATATCCTCGCCTTCTTTTAGCCGTATAGCGATCTCTTGTAGTTGAGTAATCCATTGCATATTGGCGGGTAATGTTGAAGTTCCAGTCTTATTCTTGTATCTCTTCGATTTTTTTTGTTCGTTATAATGAAAGCTTGCTGCTAAGCCTCGTTCGGCGTAATCATGCATCTCGTAGGTGCGAATTTGAAACTCAACGATTTGTTTAGTTGGTGTAATTACGGTTGTGTGTAGACTTTGATAACCGTTTGGCTTTGGAACAGCAATATAATCTTTGATTCGGCTAATCATTGGTTGATACAGACTATGCAGTATTCCTAAAACTCGATAACAGTCTTCTTTTGTGTCGACAACTATCCTAAGTGCGATTAAATCGTATATATCGTTGATATTGCCATCAGCTTTTGCGAGCTTCTTATATAGACTGTAGGTACTTTTAACTCGTCCATTTATCTCGAATTTGATGTTGTGCTTTTTTAGAGCTACATCGACTTCGTTGCGAATAATGCCGATTTTTCTGGCGCTTTTACCAAGCCTTTTCTTTAACATGATCTCTAGCTTTTTATACTCGACAGGATTCAAATAACTGAAAGCGATCTCCTCGATTTGCATCCTGACACGACCCATGCCCAAGCGATCTGCCATCGGGCCAAAAACCTCAAGTGATTCACGAGCAATCTTCTGTTGTTTTTCCTTTGGTATGAATTGTAACGTAGAAAGATTATGTAAACGATCAGCTAACTTAATAATTATTACACGAATGTCTTGTCCAACGGCAATCAATAATTTTGATAAATTATCTGTGGTTTGTGGTAAATAATTAGTTAAGTCTTTCATACCAGCGCGAGCTTTTGAGACTTTTGTAACACCGTCAACTAGAAATGCAACGTCGTGCCCAAAAATATTTTCGATTTTCTCTAAGTTTAAATCGGTATCTTCAACAGTATCATGTAGAACGCCAGCTATTACGCTATCGATATCCATTCCCCATGACATTAAAGTATTAGCGACCGCAATTGGATGGATTATATACGGATCATTATTAGCGCGTTTTTGTCCAGAATGTGCTAAAGAAGCAACATCAATGGCATTTTCTAAATCAAGTACTTGATTGTCATTATAATATTGTTTTGCAATAGCTAACAGTTCGGTCTTATCCATGTCTATATTGTATACATTTTTACAGATAAAAACATCTGCTATTAAGAACTTGCATAATCACACCTATAACGCTTATACTTTAGATAGTATGAAAATATATATTGGCAGCGATCACCAAGGATTCCATTTTAAAGAAAAAGTTTTTGCATATCTTGCAAAACATAATTATGAAGTTGAGGATGTTGGCGATCAAATACTTGATCCTAATGATGATTTTCCAGAGTTTGCTCAAGCTGTTTCGTTAAAAATAATTGGTTCGTTAGACAAAGACCCACGTGGCATATTGATATGTGGTGGCGGTCAGGGTATGGCAATGGCTTCTAATCGGTTCAAAGGCATTCGTGCTAGTGTCGTATGGGATGCGTACGAAGCTAAAATGACTCGTAATGATAACGACAGTAATATTCTATGTTTGCCTGCTAGGGTTCTACAAGCTGAAGATGCGATATGGGAAGGCATACTTGAAACTTGGATTAACACTCCTTTCGCAAATGCAGCTAGGTTTAGGCGTAGAAATGCACAAATGGATGAACTATCATGAGCATAATTGCCCCTTGTATTACAGTTGAAACCGAAAATCAGTTTAAAGCAACTGTTGAGAAATATCAAAAGTTTGCCCAGAGGGTGCAAATTGATATTAGTGATGGCGAGTTTGCGCCAGTGTTTTTACTATCACCAGATAAAATATGGTGGCCAAAAGGTTGGATAGTCGATATTCACGCTATGGTGATGCGTCCAGAAGAATACCTAGATCGGCTGATCGAGTTAAAGCCGCATTTAATTATTCTGCATGCCGAAATTGGAGAGAACCTGTTACCGCTAATCGATAAGATTAGAAAATTTGGCATAAAAGCCGGTGTAGCATTATTGAAACCGACAGTGCCCGAAACTATTGCAGATGTTATTAAAGCGGTTGACCACGTGTTGGTATTTAGTGGTGATCTAGGGCATTATGGCGGCAAGGCTAGTTTAATGCAACTTGAAAAAGTTAGATTAATAAAGATGATTAATCCTAATGTAGAGATTGGCTGGGATGGTGGTGTCGGTGTCGGCAATGCATTTACTTTATCGCAGGGTGGAGTAAACGTCTTAAATGTTGGAGGAGCTTTGGCGGCCGCTGATGATCCAGCTGGGATTTACGATAGCTTAATTGTAGAAATTAACAAACAAGGAATTATTTAACCAGAATGTATGAGAAAAAAGATATAACCCAATTGCAGCAGAAAGCAAATGCGATGCGCCAAGATATCATTAATATGTTGTCAGCTGCTGGCAGTGGTCATACGGCTGGTTCGCTTGGTCTGGCCGATGTTGTGGCGGCTTTATATTTTAATATAATGCACATCAATCCTAATGACCCAACATGGCCAGATCGAGATGTGTTTATCCTAAGCAACGGGCATACAGTGCCTGTTCAATATGCTGCTATGGCGGAAGCTGGCTTTTTTGACAGGGACGAACTAAAGACATTGCGTAAATTAGGCAGTCGTCTGCAGGGTCACCCAGAACGTGATCGTTTGCCTGGATTAGAAAATACAAGTGGCCCATTGGGTAGTGGTTTATCGCAGGCGGCTGGTTATGCATACTCATTACAATATTTAGACAATACCAAACATCGTTTTGTCTATGTAATTATGGGCGATGGTGAATTGGATGAGGGCAATATTTGGGAGGCGGCCATGTTTGCTGGCAAATACAAACTATCACAATTAGTTGCAATTATTGACCGTAATAATATTCAGATCGATGGTAATACCGAAGATGTTATGCCGCTTGAGGATTTACGTGGTAAATGGGAATCTTTTGGTTGGCACGTTCAGGAAGTCGATGGTCATAACATGGAAGAGCTTATCGATGCTACTGATATGGCTAAGGCGATTACTAACCGACCAAGTGTCATAATTGCTCGCACTATCCCTGGAAAAGGTGTTGATTTTATGGAATATGATTATAAATGGCATGGGGTTGCACCAAATCAGGAACAGGCCGAGGCTGCCATTAAACAGCTACAGGGAGTAATAAATGAGTAATTATCAATTAAACCCAAAGATTTTTGATGAAGATGTGTTGCAGGAGCCGATTAGATTAGGCTTTGGACGAGGATTATTAGCAGCTGGGCGGGAAGATAATCGAATCGTCGCTTTGTGTGCTGATTTAACCGAAAGTGTTCAGGCTAACTTGTTTGCTGATGAATATCCCGATCGGTTTATTGAAGTTGGTATTGCGGAGCAGAATTTAGTAGCTGTTGCTAGTGGGTTAGCACATGCTGGCAAAATACCGTTTGCTTGTAGTTACGCAGCTTTTAACCCTGGACGCGACTGGGAACAGATCAAGGCAACCATTGCTATAAATGACCAACCCGTAAAGATTATTGGGTCGCATGCTGGTATTGGTGTTGGACCAGATGGTGCGACGCACCAGATGTTAGAGGATATCGCATTGATGCGAGTTTTGCCAAATATGATTGTTGTTGCCCCAGGTGACAGCATCGAGGCGGAAAAGGCAACTAAGGCAATAGCACACAATGATAAGCCATCATATTTGCGTTTAGCTCGCCCAAAGTCACCAGTAATTAGCACTCCAGAATTTCCTTTTGAAGTTGGTAAGGCATATATATTACGTGACGGTACTGATCTGAGCTTGATTGGTACTGGGGCAATGACCTATCAAATGTTGGTCGCTGCAAAAATACTTGCCGAGAAGGGCATAAATGCCGAAGTTGTCCATGTGCCGACTATAAAGCCACTTGATGAACAAACGATTTTGGAGAGTGCTAGACGGACTGGACGAATTATATCTGCCGAGGAAGCACAGATTGCTGGCGGTCTTGGTGGTGCAATTGCCGAACTGTTATCAGATAAATTGCCAACTCCCTTGCTAAGACTAGGTATGAATGACAGGTTTGGTGAAAGCGGTGAGCCAATGGAATTGTTCGAATTTTTTGGACTGACTGGTCCGCACATTGCAGCTAAGTCTGAGGACTTTATTAATCGAACGCCACAATATCATAGAGAGTATTAAGGAGAACGATATGGCACTAACAATTGAACAAATTCGAGAGAACTGTAGTAAGGCGCGACAATTAATGCAGCGAAGCCGTGATCAACATTTTGCAGTGGGGGCTTTTAATATCGATAATCAAGAGACGTTAATTGCGATTGCTAAGGCTGCTAAAAAGCTAAACTCACCAGTTATGGTGGAACTCAGTAAGAATGAGGCTCAATCAATGGGGCTCGATAATGTGCGTGATATGGTTGATAATTACAAAGCCGAATATGGTATTGAGATGTATATTAACCTTGACCACAGCCCAACGGTTGATGACTGTAAGCACGCAATTGATGCGGGTTACGAATTTATTCATATCGATATTAGTCAGGCGAATCACGATGCCACCCGCGAAGAGATTGTTAAAAGTACGCAAGAGGTTGTTGAATACGCAAAATTCACTGGCGCACTAGTCGAGAGTGAACAGCACTATTTTGGCGGGTCATCAGACGTATTTGATGTAGATATTGATTATGAAGAGGTAAAGAAAACTTTTACAAAACCCGATGATGCAAAAACATTTATTGATGAGACTGGTATAGACACTTTTGCAGCTGCAGTTGGTAATTTGCATGGAAAATATCCAGTGCCAAAGATTCTTGATCTTGAGCTATTACAGAAGGTTCGTGATGCAATAGATCCAAAAGTATTTATTAGTCTTCATGGTGGTAGTGACACACCACTTCATTATTTTGTGGATGCTGTGAAAATCGGTGTAAGCAAAATTAATGTAAATAGCGACCTCAGATATGCTTTTCGGACAAATTTAGATAAAGTTTTAAAAGATAATCCAGATGAATATGCAGTTGTAAAATTGATGCCAAAGGTTGATGATGCAGTTCAGGCGATCGTAGAAGAAAAAATCAGCGCTTTTAATAGTGCAGGAAAGGCGATTGTCCAATGTTAAAGATTCTGACTATTGGTGCTGCCGTCCAAGATGTTTTTCTCAGTCATAGTCCTGAGTTTAAGCCAGTAACTGACAAATCAGCTGATGAAGTGTTCATGAAGTTGGAATTGGGATCAAAGGCCGATGTGAACAACATAAACTTTAGCACTGGCGGTGGAGCTACAAATGCTGCAGTAACTTTTGCGAGACAGGGTATAGACACTGAATTCATGGGTACTATTGCTGATGATCCTGCAGGTCGTGCGGTGTTAGAAGACTTGGATAAAGAGGGTGTTGGTACTACATATATTAGTTATTCAGACAGATATCATACCGGTTACTCGGTATTATTATTAGCGCCAAGTGGAGAGCGGACGATATTAACTTACCGTGGTGCATCGACACACTACGATTTAAAAAACTTTATCATTGATGATATTAAGGTTGACTGGATATATCTCTCAAGTATGGCTGGGAATATGGATTTGCTGGATTACATGTTTGCATCGGCTAAAAAGAATAACATAAAAATATTCTTTAATCCAGGCAAGGGCGAATTAAAGCAACTCGACAAGTTGAAGGCACTGTTAGAAGACGTTGATGTGTTGTCGGTGAATCGTGAAGAAGCGATGCAAATTGTAGACGGAAATAATTTAGATGAATTGATTCGACGGCTAGAATGTCTTGTACCAGTAGTAATAATTAGCGATGGGCCTAATGGGGTTATGGCGAGCGATGGTCAAGTTATTGTACGCGCTGGTATGTATGAAGATGTGAAGGTGATCGATAGGACTGGTGCAGGCGATGCTTTTGGGTCTGGCTTTTTAAGTCAATATGCTAATGGAAAATCATTAAAAGACTCAATTGTTTTTGCAAGCGCTAATTCAACATCTGTTGTTCAGGAGGTGGGGGCAAAAGCGGGAATCTTGCAAAAGGGTATTAAACTACACGCCATGCCATTAAGCGAGAAGCCTTTCTAGGATGAATACTGGATATGGCGCATAAAATACAAGTGTTTTTGGGCTTAGAGAGAATGCCATTATTCAGTGATGGTATATTAAAGCTTGAAAGATCGACCGGCATGTCGGGTGTCGACACCAAATTAATTGCCGATATTATCTCTAGATCGCATGAGGTAATGCGAAAATTGGGTCTAGCACCTCACGATACTAATGGATTAGAGTTGTATCATGCATTGGCTGCAGCGTCAGATATGGGACTATTGCCTGATTCCGACGCATGGTATAATAATCCTAATTATAAACATAATCATGTTGCGAAAAGCAAAAGGAGTGGGGCTTGAAATATCAGATTTGCGTTTCGGGTGCAGCAGCTGGTGATACGGTTGAAGCTGCGCATCAGTTGGCGTTCGATTTGGGGAAGGCGATTGCTGAAAATGCCAAGACCTTAACTACTGGCGCAACGGTTGGATTACCTTGGTGCGCTGCAAAGGGTGCCTTTAGCGTTAAGAATCGTATCGGTGCCTGTGTTGGTTTTTCACCGGCCAGTTCTTTTCGTGAGCATGTTGTCAGATATAAATTGCCGACAGTCGAATTTGATTATATTAACTTTACGGGTCTGGATTATGTGGGTCGTGATATCTATCTGATCCGATGTAGCGACGCTGTAATCACAGTTGGCGGTCGAGTAGGCAGCCTACATGAACTGACTACTGCACTAGAAGCTCAGAAAGTAATTGGAGTACTGTTGGGGAGTGGTGGTCTGGCTGATTATATACCTGAATTAATTACAAAGATTGAAGTTCCTGGTGCAAAAAGCATTATATACGACACAAATCCAGAGCGCTTGGTAAAAAAGATTATTGCTGCTTTGGATAAAAAATACGTGGGCTTTACGCATGATGGTACTGACGACAATATAAAACGTCGTGTTTCTGATCTGGGATAATTAAAGTATAATAATCTAGATGGACCAAAAATTTCATCTAGTATCGGATTATCAGCCAACTGGTGATCAGCCTACAGCTATAAAACAATTAATAGCTGGTTTAGATGCGGGCCAAAAAGAGCAGACATTATTGGGCGTCACCGGCAGCGGCAAAACATTCACGATGGCCAACATTATTGTTGATCGACAAGTGCCAACATTAGTACTTGTACATAACAAGACTTTGGCGGCTCAACTCTACAGTGAATTCAAAGCGTATTTCCCAGATAATGAGGTCCACTATTTTGTCAGCTATTTTGATTACTATCAGCCTGAGGCCTATATGGCCAGCAGTGACACATATATCGAAAAGGACAGCAAGATTAATGATGAGATCGATAAGCTTCGTCATGCTGCTACGACTGCGCTGCTAACTCACAAAGATACGATTATCGTAGCCAGTGTCAGCTGCATATATGGCATTGGATCGCCCGAAGATTATTCAGATATGTCAATAGATATCAAAAAAGGTGAACGTCGTCTACAGGATAAATTTGTGCGTTTGTTAACTGACATCCAATATCATCGTAATGATGTAGATTTTCATCGTGGCACATTCAGGGTCCGTGGCGATATAGTTGACGTGTTTCCAGCCGGTAGTGACGCAGCATATAAAATCGAATTTTTTGGTGATACGGTCGAGAGACTTACGCGTATCGACCCTCTGACGGGTGAAATTCAATCCGAACCTGACGAAGTAACTATATTTCCTAGCAGCCACTATGTCACACCACGCGACAAAACCGAACATGCCATCGAGGGTATAAAAAAAGAGTTTGCCCAGCGCTTAGAATATTTTGAGAAAAATAACAAATACCTCGAGACACAGCGTTTGTCGCAGCGGACAAAGTTTGATATAGAAATGCTGGAAGAGACAGGTTTTGTAAAAGGTATCGAAAATTATAGCCGTTACCTGACTAACCGTGAACCCGGCGAGCAACCAGCGACGTTGTTGGACTATTTTCCAGATGACTTTTTACTGCTAGTTGACGAAAGTCACATGACATTGCCGCAAGTCCGCGGTATGTATAACGGCGATAGGGCGCGCAAAGAAGTATTAGTAGAATATGGTTTTCGCTTGCCGTCGGCCATGGACAATCGACCTTTAACTTTTGATGAGTTTTACAAACACATCAATCAAGTAATCTATGTTTCAGCTACTCCTGGTGAGTTTGAACTGTCGCACAGTCCAGCTCCAGCCCAACAGGTTATTCGCCCAACTGGTCTAATCGATCCAGAAATAGTTATCAAACCTACCAAAAATCAAATCGATGATTTGATTGCCGAAATTCGCACTAGGACTGGTAAACATCAACGAGTTTTGGTAACGACATTAACAAAACGAATGGCCGAAGATTTGGCAGCCTATTTGCAAGATTTGGACATAAAAACCGCCTATATTCATAGTGAAGTTGACACAATGGAACGTGGTGACATATTAAAGGATCTGCGTATGGGTGTTTATGATGTGTTGGTCGGTATTAACTTACTTCGTGAAGGTCTGGACTTGCCTGAAGTCAGTATGGTGGCGATTTTGGACGCTGACAAAGAAGGCTTTTTGCGTAGTGCTGGTGCATTAATTCAGACTATCGGCCGAGCTTCGCGCCATGTTGAAGGCAAGGTATTTATGTATGCTGACAGAGTCACAGATTCCATGGCAAAAGCGATCGATGAAACAAATCGTCGGCGCACAATCCAAACAGCCTATAACAAGGAGCATAATATTACACCAGCTGGAATTGCCAAAGAAATCAGTGAAGGTCTGCGTGCGATTATTCCTAAGAAAGCCGATGATTCTAATAAGCTAAATCTAAAAAAGATTCCACGCGATGAATATCCAAATCTGATTCGTGAGTTAACTAGCCAAATGCTGCTGGCAAGCGCCAACCTGGAGTTTGAAAAGGCCGCCGAGTTACGTGACCAGATTGAGGCAATAAAAAATAAGCTATAGGTTGTTGCCAAACACTTCGTTTCTGCAGAACACTCTGCGTGTGGCGCTAGCGCCAGCACGTGGCGTTCGGCTGCTACGCACGGTCTGCTGAAACGAAGTGTTTGACACCAACCATACTATTAAACACTTGCATTTTATCTCATAGTGTGATACAATTATCATATTGCATTCGAAATGCTAGGGCCTCTTTCAAAGATGAGCGCACCCTTTACTCTATAAAAGGTAATATTTAGGCGCTACCACCGAATTAATCTCTAATTTCCAAATTGCAAATATTACCTAACAGAAAGGCTATTTTATAATGGCATATCAACAACGTAATGGCGGCCGCCCAGGTGGCAATCGTCCAAGTTTTAACAGAGGACGTAGCGGTGGTTCTCGTCGTGGTCCAGTCAAAAAATATATTAACCCCAGCAAGTTTATTAACCATGCCGTAGCAAAAGCTGAAGAAGTCACCTATGTTTCCGAACATAAGTTTGCTGATTTTGGTTTTAGTGCACAGTTATTCAATAACATCGCTAAAAAAGGCTATGAAAACGCCACCTCAATTCAAGATCAGGCAATTATGTCAATCTTGGAAGGCAAGGACGTAATTGGTCTAGCTAACACCGGTACCGGTAAGACGGCTGCATTTTTATTGCCAATCATCGAAAACCAAATTGGCGACTCAGCTCGTCCAAGTGTCTTGATTATTGCACCAACACGTGAGTTGGCTCAGCAAATCGATGAAGAATTCCGGGACTTTTCTCAAGGCCTGAACCTATATTCGGCTCTAGTAGTAGGTGGCGTACCAGCCGAACGACAAATACGTGAGCTAAAACGACGCCCACACTTTATTATTGGTACACCAGGTCGCCTAAAAGACATGATAACTCGTCGTTACATTCATCTAGACAACATCCGCACATTAGTGCTGGACGAAGCTGACCGAATGCTAGATATGGGCTTTTTGCCAGATATACGTGCTATCGTTGGCCAGACGCCTGATACCCGACAAACATTATTGTTTAGCGCAACGACTACTCCCGAAATTATGGGAATTGTCAGCATCTTTACTCACGACCCAATAACCGTCTCGGTTCGTACTAGTGAAACTAACGAACATATCGAACAAGACGTTATTGAAGCGCGTGATAAGGCTCACAAGATTGAATTATTAACCGAAATGTTGAGTGACGGCCAAAAGTATGACAAGGTTCTTGTCTTTGGTGAAACCAAATTCGGCGTTCAAAGATTAAGTGACCATTTGGATAATGTTGGCATCCCATCAATTGCCATCCATGGCAATAAAAATCAGTCACAACGACAACGCGCCTTGAAGCAATTCAAAGATGGTCGTGTTCGAGTGATGGTTGCAACTGACGTTGCGGCACGAGGGCTCGACATTCCAAACGTATCTCATGTTATTAACTTTGATACACCACAATGCTACGAAGACTACATCCACCGTATCGGCCGAACCGGTCGTGCTGGTGCTGCCGGTCATGCTCACACATTTATCGAAAGCCATAGATAAACAACTCATTAATCTGTTTGGTTTT
>CAZHGY010000010.1:0-21426 GCA_964532235.1 uncultured Saccharimonas sp. (SeqCode)
GCGAGCTGGGTTCAGAACGTCGTGAGACAGTTCGGTTTATATCCGGTACGGACGTCAGGAAATTTGAGGAGATCTACCCTTAGTACGAGAGGACCGGGGCGGACAAACCTCTGGTGTATCGATTGTGGCCACCTGCTGCAATGTCGAGTAGCTACGTTTGGAATAGATAAGCGCTGAAAGCATATTAAGCGCGAAACTAACTTCAAGATAAGATTTCCCTATGAGGACACTGAAAGATTATCAGTTTGATAGGCGCAAGGTAGAAGCATGGCAACATGTGCAGCTGAAGCGTACTAACAGTCCCATCGCCTTTTTATGTCCTTATTACCAATATTAATGCTTGCATTGATAGAGGTGATAGGGTAGACTTAACTAGTATTTGGTGTTAATCAACACCTATGCGCGTCAATTTTAAGACAGTTTTACATTCAATGACCGTGACCATGTTTCAAGGACGTCGAAGCAAGGTTTAAGCCCACCCGCGGATGACTATAAGTATCTAGCGAAAGTGCATTAAACCTTACTTCGGTGCCCATGGCACTGGGGAAACACCTGTTCTCATTCCGAACACAGAAGTTAAGCCCAGTAGCGGCGATTATACTGCCGAAAGCGGGAAACTAGCACGGTGCCGAATTATACAAAAACCCTCCGAATAGGAGGGTTTTTGTTGATGTTTGATATTGTTGTATAAAACACCTTGAAAACGATTTGATAAGTGGTCAGAATAAAGATATGAATATATCAGGAATATTATTTTGGGCACAAGACAACAAATTATCAGAAAAGTTTTATAAAAAGCTAGGTTTTGAAGTAAAGCTATCAGACGACACGACATCGACCGTTGGTTTAAGTGGTTTTGAAATTATCTTGGTTTCAATGCGTGATGAGGACAAGTTCAGTAAAGATTCGATGGCATATGAAAAAGGTCGTGGCATGTATGTTTACATTAGGGTCAATAATGTTGATGATTATTATAAGAAGTTAGTCAAAGATGGCATTTATCCAACTACCGAGCCTAAAGATTGGTCATGGGGCAACCGCGAGTTTATCGTCAAAGACCCTGATGGCTACAAACTATGTTTTTGGCAGCCAAAGGCTTAACTCACTAAAGTCGACTTTACTTTTTTTAGCTATTTTTTTGGAGTACTCTTGGGGTGTAATGTTACAGAGAGTATAACCCAAGGAGGAATATGAGTATAGAGGTAGTTGTTCACGATGCCCAGATGGCAATTTTAAGGGATTTATTATTTCATCCCAGTGTTAGCTTTGCAAAATTGCAAAAAAACACTGGTATGGGCAGTGATCACTTTAACTTTCATCTGCAAAAACTAATAGAACTAAAGCTAATCGAAAAAGTTTCGCGAGGGACTTATGCGCTGACCCAAAGGGGCAAAGAATACGCTAACAAGTTGGACACTGATAGCAACACTGTTGAAAGACAGCCCAAATCGGCCGTTATTTTGGTTATTGAGCGCAAAAAAGATGGCGAATCGGAATATGTGTTTCAAGAACGCCTAAAACATCCATATTTTGGTTTTTGGGGCTGTCCGACCGGCAAAATTCGCTGGGGCGAAACGATAACTCAGACAGCTGCGAGAGAATTGTATGAGGAAACAGGGCTAACAGCTGATCATGAATTGGCAGGTGTCTATCATGAACTGGTATATAATTCCGAGACGGGTGAGCAGCTGGAAGATAAAATATTCTTTGTGGTTCACTGTACCAACTCGAAAGGTGAATTGATCAAAGAGTTTGAAGGCGGTCGCAATAGTTGAATGACTAAAGAGGTGGCTAAATCGCAGTCTAAGATCTTTACTAGTTTTGATATAGAGGTAGATATCGTTCACAGTGACGAGACTTTCATAGAACGTAGGGTAGAATATACGAAGGACCTGTTCTAAGGCACCATATTTTACGACCATCAAAAAAACGGCCAATCTCGCAGATGTGGCCGTTTTTTTATTTAGAATCGATATATTTTTGGATTCAAAAACAGGTGCTTATTTATATTATCGCACGGGGTAGATAATTGCAATGGTAAGACTAAAATAAAAAAGTGTTTATGTATATATTGACAAAAAGCATAAGCTGTGGTAGTATTAACTCATACACATATCATGTGTGGGATAACAATGAGGGTTTCCGATCTGGTAACAGATAGGGAACTCTTTTAATTAAAGGAGATATATCATGGCAGGAACAAAAGCAGGCGGCATGTTAGCCGCAAAAAAGAATTTGGCCCGTGACCCTTTGTTTTATGCAAAGATTGGTCAGAAGGGTGGCCAACGTGGTCATACTGGTGGATTCGCCGCTAACCCTGAGTTAGCTAGAATTGCCGGTGCAAAAGGTGGCCGTATTAGCCGCCGCAAAAAAGCTGTCGAAACTAAAAAGGCCTAAGTAATTAGCCTGATTAGACCAAAAAGCGCACGATTATGTGCGTTTTTTGTTGTATCGTCGTAAAGCACAGGTTCGGGCTTCGTTTACTTGCCAAATATTATTACAGGCGGAGCATTTATAGGTCTTGGCATCTGTCTGCATGCCAGTAGCACTACATTTGGGGCAAGTACTACGGGCGTGGAGCCAATCTCGGTAACTATCAAGAGCCGATTGAATAATATCGTCAGAAACTGATATGTTAAATGGTTTTGCTAGATCAATTGTGTGATCCCAAGCTTGTCGTTCCATAGCTAGTAACTGAACATCGGAATCATATTTAGTGTGGTTCAAGAGGGCGTGTGACAATTCATGTAGCAACAATATTCTGCTATCTTTAGCCGATATATCATAATATATAGTCTTGTCCATGCCCGACCAACAAAAACGACTGCCTTTTTTGAAAGAATACTGTGGGTAGCTATCTTTGAGTTGTTTTAATATTTGTATTGTCGATTGCATAATAATAACATCCATAGATAACTGCTAATTCTGGAAAACGAGCTTGAACAAATAGTGGGCACGGAATATGGGCGGGTAACTTTTCTTTTAATATATTCTGCAATTGTTGACCATATTTATCAAAATAAGTACCTATACTGCCACCGATAATAACTACGTCTGGCTGCAAAATCGGGACTAGTGCCAAAAACCCGCGGCTAATACGGTCGGCTATCTGGTTCCAAGTTCGCAAACTGGTAATATCGTGAGCGTACTTGCCATAGGCTTTATATATGGCTTGACCTGATGCAAAACTTTCCCACTCGCGAACGATACCATCGAATTCGACCAGAGCATGTCCAGCTTCGCTATTTCGTAAAGCGGCATTTATATGACCATCGGTGATGATTCCAGATCCGATTCCAGTACTAACAGTTACGTATATGGATTGTGCGGGCTTAGTCTTTAGCATCTTAGTCTCGGCTAGACCGGCTAGATTAGCATCGTTCTCAATAAATATAGGTGATTTTCCTAAAACTCCTCTTAGCGCTTCAGCAATGTGAAATTTTTCCCATTTCAGGTTAGGACACCATATAGCAACGCCATCTTTTACGATTCCTGGTACTGCAATAATTATAGCCTCGACTTCTTGATCTGAATAAGTTTCAATAAGCAGACCGCGCAGAATTCTTGTATATTCCGCCGTGTCTTTCGGAGTGGAAAATTTTATTTGCTGGCCTAATTCACCTTTACTATCAAAACTAGCGACTAATGTCTTTGTTCCGCCCGTATCAACTACAACTAACATGTTATTAGTTTATCATATATATTAAGTTGATTTAATTAATAAAAAGATTCATAATAAGCACAGATTAATGAAGAGGTGAACTTATGCGTAAGGAGACAAAAACAGATCAGGGTGGATCGGTAGCTAATTTTGTTGTCGTTGGGATAATCTTAACCATAGCATTATTTGGGGCAATTTTATATTTAAAACAACACGGGGAGCAAGCTCGTAGGGATCAGGCAATTGCTGAGTATGATAGACAAACAGAGGCGGAAGAAAATGATAAAACCGAAGCAGTAACGACAGTAAAAGCCGCCGAAGCGGTAGCTACAACAGAGTCAACTGCTTCAGCTACAACGACGTCAAGTATATCCGTTAACTTGCCAAACACTGGCCCAGGCTCTGTCTTTATTGAGTCAATTGGCGTATTTTTGTTAACTATGGCAATTGCCAGCTTCTTTGTGTCTAAACGTGCATTAGCACGCTATCTTTGACTATAGTAATCAACTGAGGTATAATAGCAAGTAGATTGAGATGTGCTTTACGTGTGTCTCAAAATAATATTAAATTTAAGAAAGGGTTTATGTAAGCCTTATGGCAAAACAAGCCACAACTATGGACGAATTGCTCGCTGTAGAGAATGACAGCGTCAAGCAATTAGCACAAGGTGAGTCAATCACTGGAACAGTATTATCAATTCGTAAGCATGAAGTATTAGTCGATTTGGGTGCTCAAGGTATTGGGCTAGTGCCACGACGCGAAGTTGGTTTTTATCGAACATTAAATATCGGCGATGAAGTTGTAGCTAATATCGTTGAGTCGGAACTAGATAACGGCTACAGTTTGCTATCACTTCGAAAAGCAGCTAAAGATCGTGGATGGGATGGTGTAGTTGCTAAAATGGAAGCAGGTGAGATTATCGAGGTATCACCATATGACGCTAATAGAGGAGGGTTATTGGTAGAATATGATGGAGTTCGCGGCTTCTTACCAGTTTCTCAATTATCGGCCGAACATTATCCTAGGGTTGGTGGAAATGATAAAGATGAAATTTTACAGCGCTTAAACTCACTAATTGGTAAGAAATTGATCGTTAGAATTTTGGACTGCGATCGTAAAGCAAACAAATTGATTTTTAGCGAAAAAGAAGCTGTTAAGGACGGACTGGCTGCACGATTTGAGAAATTAACTGTTGGAGACAGCATCAAGGGCGTAGTAACAGGCGTTGTTGATTTTGGTGTTTTTGTTAATGTTGACGGTATCGAGGGCTTGGTTCATATTAGCGAGATTAGCTGGGAGCGTGTCAATAACCCTAATGATTATGTAAAAGTTGGTGAAACAATTGATGCCAAAATCATTGCAATCGACAAAGACCGTCTAAGTCTAAGTATGAAGCAACTTAGTGAAGATCCTTGGATGAAGGAAGTTGATCAGTTCAAGCCTGGTGATAAGGTCGAAGGAACGGTAACTAGAATTACACCATTTGGTGCATTTGTGCAGATTAGCCCAGCTGTTGAAGCTTTGGTCCACGTAAGTGAGCTAGGTGATGGCGATGATGCTGATCCAGAAAAAGTATTTACACTGAACGAACGCAAAGAATTTGTCGTTCTAGATGTTGAAAAAGAAAACCGAAAAATCTCACTTAGTTTGAATAAATCGAAGAAAACGGCTAAAGCAAAAAAGTAAAAACATAATCGACCCAATTAAGGGCGGAAAGGAGCTTGCTGGTTATGACCGAGAAAGTCATTATTATTGCCGACTCAATTACCGTAGGCGAGCTAGCTGATAAACTTAACCTGTCTGTGACAACTTTAATTGGTGAATTATTCAAAAACGGTATCTCTGCAACGATTAATCAGCGTATCGATTTCGAGACAGCTACGATTATTGTTGAGGAATTGGGAATCGCCGACGTCGAACTGAAAAAGAAGGACGTTACAACTCTTAGTGCGCATCGAAAACATGAATTATCAGACAAAGCCGTAACTAGGCCACCGATTGTGGCGGTTATGGGCCATGTTGATCATGGTAAAACTTCGCTGCTGGATGCTATATTAAACACAAAAGTAGCCGATGGTGAGGCAGGTGGTATAACTCAATATATCAGCGCTTATCAGACAGTTCGTAATGGCCATCCGATCACATTACTTGATACTCCAGGCCACGAGGCCTTCGCAGCCCTACGTCAGCATGGTGCAGCCCTCACGGACATTGTTATAATCGTTGTCGCGGCTGACGATGGTGTAAAACCTCAGACAGTTGAAGCTATCCATTTTGCTCGTTCGGCTAATGCCAAAATAGTCGTAGCAATTAACAAAATAGATCGCGAAGGCGCCGATCCAGCTAGGGTTAAAGCCCAACTTGCAAGTGAGCACGGGTTAAACCCAGAAGAATGGGGCGGTGATGTTGTCATGGTTGAAGTTAGTGCTAAAACTGGCCAAAATGTCGACAAATTATTGGATATGGTGTTGTTAATAGCTGACTTAGAAGATCTGCGTGCTGATATTGATGTTCCTGCCGAAGGTTTAGTGATTGAATCGCACATGGAAACTGGTCGTGGGCCAGTAGTCGGTTTGTTGGTTGAACAAGGCGTCCTGCGTCCTGGGCATTTCTTAATTGCTGGTACTTCGTATGGAAAAGTTCGGACAATGCAAGACTTTTCTGGTAAGACTTTAAAGGAAGCTGGTCCATCTACTCCAGTTACGGTAACCGGGTTTAAAGAGCTGCCGCAATTTGGTGATGGCTTTTCAATTGTAAAGACCGAAAAAGATGCTCGTCATCAAGTTATTGCAGCTCGTATCGAAAATGAAAAGAATGCCGCTAGTACAAACATAACTGGCACTGATATGCTTAAAATGATGAATCAACAGTCTGACTCGAAGGATCTTAATATCATTGTGAAAGCTGACGTACAGGGTTCGTTGACTTCGGTGATTGATAGTCTA
This sequence comes from uncultured Saccharimonas sp. (SeqCode), assembly GCA_964532235.1. Lineage (GTDB taxonomy): Bacteria > Patescibacteriota > Saccharimonadia > Saccharimonadales > Saccharimonadaceae > UBA1547. The sequence goes on from CAZHGY010000010.1 coordinate 6,607, forward strand.
CGTATGATTGATACGGACGGACAGATCACGATGCATATTATCGGTAGCGGTGTGGGTAATATCACCGAGAATGATATTCGATTGGCTTCGGATCGCCAGACAATTGTTTACGGTTTTAATGTTGATATGTCTAATGCTGTTAAACAATTAGCAGCTCGCGATAAGATTCAAGTCAGAATGTTCAAAGTTATTTATAAATTGCTTGACGATGCACGCGAATCTATGGAATCGATGTTGGAGCCAGAAATAGTCGAGACTGAAATTGGTAAATTGACTATTAAAGGCGTGTTTAGGACGATGAAAGACGAAATAATTGCTGGTGGTGAAGTTACTAGTGGCAAGGTTATGCCAAAAACATTGGCCCGTGTCATGCGCAACAAAGAACAGATTACAGAAGTTGAGATTGAAAACATACAACGTGAACATGTTGAAGTAAAAGAAGCATATGAGGGCGATATGTGCGGTATGAGTCTAAAGACCAACAAAAAGATAACTATTGAAGAAGGTGATAAGCTAGAGATATTTACCCGCGAACTAGTTAAACGAAAACTGAAATAAAAAACTACTAGTTTTTATAGCCGTTCAAAAAATCACGAGCTGACATAAGACGTCCGCTTGGCGCTATCAGATTATCGACGGATAAATATTTACTATCTCCGCATTTGAAGTCGAGAATAGTATTAGGCATATCTGCAACATGGGCCTTTGTTATGACGATCCTTTTGCCATCAAAGTTGGTGTAGCTTTTTGGCCAACCCGAGTATGCTCGTATTTCGCGTTCGATTTGCGTTGCCGATTTAGTCCAATTGATTAATCCATCTTCTTTAGTTAGTTTACGCGAATAGGTCGCACGATCGGGATGTGGTTGATTCTTTGGTTTGGTCTGCCCATCCATATAACTTGGCAAGTAATCGGCAATTAATTGATTGCTAAGTTCGATTAATTTGTCAGTTAAGGTTGGGGTTGTATCATCTGGGCTAATTGCGAGACTTTTTCTAATGATTAATTTACCGGTATCTAGTGACGGTTCGATTAGCATTAAACTAACACCAGTTTTGGATTGACCACTTAAAACTGAGAAGGTGATTGGGTCGGCGCCTCGCCACTCTGGCAACAAGCTAAAATGACTATTTAATATGCCCAGTCGAAAACTATCAATCACTGTTTTTGATACCATTACGCCGTAGTCAATTATTACGCCCAAATCACTATCGAATTTGTTGTTGCAAAAAATCTCATCAAGCTCGGATTTAGTACTGGCATAGCACATTGGTATGTTCAGCCGATTTGCTAATAATTCGACCGGTGGAATTTCTTTGTAATGTGCTGGTGTATTTTTAGTTATTACGGCCTCAACCAAAAAATGCTTAGCTAAAAAACTAAGTGAAGCGGCGGCTACGGGACCACTACCAAAGAATACTACTGTTTTTAATTTCTTTGTCATAATCAACTGGTTGCAGATCGCCTTTCTCGTCAAGTCGGAAGAAAGCCTTTTCTTGGTCGCGGATGTGGTCAATAAATAGAATTCCATTAGTATGGTCAATCTCATGCTGAATCGTACGTGATAAGAAGCCATCAGCTTTGAATCGGACTTCGTTACCATGGATATCCATGGCTTTAACTCGGATTTTTTCGTGTCGTGGTACAGCACCATAGATATCAGGCACACTTAGACAGCCTTCGAAGTCGGTGCTAATCGGGCCTTCGAATTTTATAATCTCTGGATTAATGAGGGCTGTAAAATCACGGTCCTCTTTGTCGTCAAAGTTGCTGCGGATAATCACAATTCGTTGCATATCACCAATTTGGGCAGCTGCAAGTGCTGCGCTGATCTCATGCGGTCGAGAATCTTCCCAGTCCAGGGCTACATCAGTCATGTTCTTGACCAGGTTTTCGATGTCTGGAGTAATAGAAATAACCTTCGCACATTTTTGGCGAAGTCTGGTATCGGGCAAGGCGATGATAGCTTCTTTTTTCATTACTTTTTATTATAGCAGTGGTGGTTAAAGTAGGCTAGTTGGATCAAGTTCGAATTGCCAATGCTCGGTTGGAATAAACGCCAAAACTTTTATTAGATATTCACGTTTTGAACTTTTTATAATCAGTTGCCAACGGTAATTATCGAATTGCCTTTCATAAAATGCTGGTGTTGGTCCAAGGATTTGGATATTATTACCCAACCTAGATGTAAGGTCGTCGGCCACTTTTTTGGTATTTTTTACTGCCGCTGACTCTGATTTATATAGGCAAGTCAATTTCAATAAGTGAGTGAAGGGTGGAAATACGGCTTTTCTACGTTGGTCTATGGTTTCTTTGTAAAATGATTCATAATCTTGGGTCAAGCCGTATACGACACTGGGGTGATGCGGTTGATATGATTGCACGACGACGCTGGCTTGATGCTCGTTGCGACCAACACGACCAACTACCTGAGCTAGCAACTGAAAGGTGCGTTCACTAGCGTTAAAATCTGGTAATGCTAACCCAGTATCGGCCTGGATTACACCAACGGCTCGTAGGTTGGGCAAATCTAAACCTTTTGCCACCACTTGTGTACCAATTGCGATATCTATTGTCCCATTATAGAGTTCACTATATCGGCTATTTACCGTTTCATCATTATGGTTATCGGCGTCGAATCTAGCAATGTTAGCCTTCGGAAATAACTTTTTTAACTCTGATTCAATTAGCTTTGTGCCTATACCCTTAAAAACAATATCTGTCTCGTGGCAAAGTGGGCACGAGGTCGGTATCTTTGAGTGATAGCCACAGATATGGCATTGCAACTCATTTTTGTCGGTGTGCAAGGTTAGTGGCAAAAAACATTTTAGGCATTGTGCCGTCCAACCGCAGTCTTTGCAAAGTGTCGTAGTGGCGCTCCCGCGCCGATTATGAAATATCAGCACTTGTTTACCGTCGGACAGCGTATTTTCAATTAATTTTATTAACTGTTTTGACAAAAAACGATGTCCTGAAAAATTAGATCGGTCGGTCATGTCGATCAGCGATACTGCGGGTGGAATGCTGTTTTTTCTTGCAATCTCAGTCATTTTTAATACCGGCTGAACAGATTGCTCGGCTAGATATCGGTCAATAATATTTGGTGTCGCGCTACCAAAAATAACTTTTGCGCCGTGGAATCGCCCTAACATAGTAGCGGCGCGTAATGCAGAGTATTTAGGTGATTGTTCTTGCTTATATCCTGGTTCATGGGCTTCATCAATAACAATTAGGCCAACATTACTCAGTGGAGTGAACAAGGCCGATCTAGGGCCAATGACGACTCGAGCATTTGAGCTATTTAACGCCTCTAGCCAAACTATATGCCTTTCGGACTCGGTCATTTGCGAGTGGGTGACTAATAAATCGTCAAAATAATTTGAGAATTCAGAGATTATCTGTGAGGTTAGGCTTATTTCTGGGACTAATATAATTACGGATCTATTATCTTTTATTGTTTTTCGGGCTAGGTCAATATAAACCTCAGTCTTGCCAGAGCCAGTGACTCCCTGGAGTAAGAAAGTGCCATTATCAGATTCAGAGACAGATTGAATCACGTTCGACTGGTCTTTATTGAACAAAATACTTGTTCGGTCTCTTTTGATGATGTTTTGCTTGGATTTTGTTATTCGTCGCTTTTTTCGTATTCCAGATGGCAATATAGCCCGTAAAGTAACGGCCAGTGGCGTAACATAATACTCTGATAACCATAAGGCGAGTTTAACTAAAGGCACTGGTAGAGCTTGCTCTGTAATTATTGATAATACTTCCTTGGTTGCGTAGGCGGGTTTATTTGATTTTTTAATCACAACACCGGTTAATTGTTTTTTGCCAATTTCAATCAACACAATAGAGCCTATAGGTAAGCTTAGCTCTGAGGAATAGGTAAATGAATCGCTGCCTGAGCGAATTATTTTAGTCGGTGCTACCTCGTAGTAGTGCATAAGTACCAGTATACTGCTAAAATATGTAATATGTATTTCGTGAACCCGCGCAGAGATAAATGGAATATTGATTCTTGACCTGTCGGAACTTTATAAAACGAAAATTGTACAGTAATTGCATTGAATGGTGGTGCATTTCAGTATAAAAAACTAATAGCGGAGGCTTTAAGACTGTTTTGATGACACTACTAAATCAACAATAGATTTAACATAACAATGCTAAGATTTTAGTGGAAATAGAAGCCATTCTGAAATAACTGTTGCTTAATGTTGTAAGATTGTGCTACGATTAGTATTAACAAGCGCATGATATAAGTGTAAGGGAGAGTATGTTAGACGTTTTTATTACATCTAGAGTTCGTCGGAAGATTGTTGTTGTATACGCAAAATATCCAGATTTCCACACTCATGTCCGTGGGTTGGCAAAGCTTATCAAAGAAGACCCAGGTAATATTCAACGCGAGTTGAAGCGTCTAGAAAAGGTGGGCTTCTTGACTAGCGAAAAGCAAGGTAATACTAAAATTTATTCAACCAATAAACAGTTTCCAATCTTTAAAGAGTTGCAAGGTATAGTTATCAAGTCACAGCAACAGGCTGGTCGTCCAAAGCGCTCATCTTCCGAATTTTAATGCAGTTATTTGATAGAGTTATTGCCGCCAGAGGTCTAGACAGCGAATCAGTGACGGCTTTTTTATCGCCGTGTTACGAATCATTACATGATCCATTCTTGCTACCGGACATGACAGAGGCCGTTGATCGGTTAGTAGATGCAAGGAAAAAACAAGAAAAAATTGTCATTTATGGTGATTACGACATCGACGGTTTGACGTCGACAGCCCTGTTGCTGGACGCATTCAAAAGTTTTGGGTATGAGAATGTTAGCTCGATTATTCCTAGCCGCTTTACTGATGGCTATGGATTAACAATTGATGCTATTGATAAAATTGCAAAAGATGGAGCACAGTTAATAGTGACGGTCGACTGTGGCAGCCTAAGCGAAAAGGAGATTATCCATGCTAAGAATCGCGATATTGATACTATCGTGACAGACCATCATAATGTAGCTAGCGTTCAGCCACCAGCAATCGCAGTCGTCAATCCAAAACGAAAAGATAATAAATATCCATTTGTTGATTTGGCTGGAGTTGGCGTCACTTATAAATTAGTTCAGGCTTTACAGACAAGATTAGACGGACTTCCGAAAGGTCATGAGAAGTGGCTGCTAGACTTGGTGGCACTTGGGACGGTATGTGATGTTGTTAGCTTGCTAGATGAGAACAGGATATTTGTTCACTGGGGATTAATTGTGATGTCACAAACGAAACGAATAGGGTTGAAGTCGTTAATAAAAGTCGCCGACGTAAGTCCGAATAGATTGAACGCTCGTTCGCTAGGGTTTGCTCTAGGGCCGCGTATGAATGCCGCGGGTCGTTTAGAAACCGCTCAGTATGCACTGGACTTATTGATGGCCACTGATTTTGACACAGCTGTGGCAAAAGCTGAGCGACTAAATGATATGAATATAGTTCGACGAGCAGAACAAGATAAGATAACTAAAGAAGCTATAACTCAGTCTGAGAAGTGTCAGAATGATTTCGTACTAGTTCTGAGTTCTGCCGATTGGAATAATGGAATAGTCGGTATAGTGGCGTCAAAAATATTGGAAAAATATAAAAAGCCAGTTTTTATTTTGCAAGAGGTTGGTGCCCAGTCGCGTGGTTCGGCTCGTAGCTATGGCGATTTCAGTGTAGCGGATGCAGTCCGCTCGTGTGACGACATAATCACCAGTGGTGGTGGTCATAAGCTAGCTGCCGGAGTGTCTTTACCGACAAAAAATATTGGTAAATTTAGAAAACGTGTAAATGAATATTATTCAAGTTTAGGACTATCTAATCAAAAGGCGTTACTTCTACCGATAGAGGATACTTTGGCCGATCTGGAAGAATTAACCCAGGAAGTAGTTAATCAAATAAGCCAATTAGAGCCATTTGGCAATGGTAATCAGCAGCCAATACTAAGAACAAATGGGCTAACGGTGAAAAATGTTCGAACAATGGGCGCTAATGGCCAACACGTGAAGCTGGATCTGCAAAACAATGCTGGCAAATTAATGCAGTTTGTAGCTTTTAACGCTCAGGATTATCTGTACGCTAATATTGGTGATAAAGTAGACATCTGGTACCGCTTAAATGTAAATGAATGGCAAGGTTGTCGATCGGTTGAGGGCGAATTGTTGCATTTGGAAGTTGCATGTAGTTAACATCTCTGTTACAATACTTGCTATATGGTACAAGTTATACGAAAAGATGAACGAGAAGCAAACGAGAATTTAATTCGTCGTTTCAACCGCAAAATTTTACAAAGTGGTGTGTTGGCTGATGCAAAAGCTTGCATGCGATTTGAAAAGCCTATTTCCAAAACTGAGCGTCGCAAGAAGGCGATTATCCGTAAAGAACGAAAAGCTGACAAATTAGATAAAACACGTATGGGACTTCGCTAAAGGTGGCCCTCAAAGATCAAATTAATAACGATTTAAAAGCCGCCCTACTAGGCGGCGATCGTTTTGCGGGCAACGTATTGCGCGGCTTAAAAGCGGTAATTTTGGATGAGGAAGTTGCTCAGAATAAGCGTGATGAAGGGTTGGATGACGGTGTCGTTGAACAGCTAATTGCGCGTGAGGTAAAAAAGCGCAACGAGAGTGCTGTGATCTATGATGGGGCAAGCCGCCCAGAATTAGCCGACAACGAACGAGCTGAGGCAAAAATAATTAGTAATTATTTGCCACAACAATTATCCGAGGACGAGTTGAAGGTGATTATTAACCGACTAATTAGTGAAATGGGCGCTGATAGTGCGGCAGCCATGGGCCAGGTGATTGGTGCGGTAAAAAAAGAAGTCGGTAACTCAGCCGATGGCGCGACAGTTGCCAAACTCGTCAAAGATGCGTTAAATTAAATATAATAAAAAGGGGGAATATTTATGATATTATTTTTTGGTCCAGCCGGCTCAGGCAAGAGTGCACAAGCACAGATTATGGTAGATGACGAATCGTATAACTGGCTTTCAATGGGTCAGTTACTACGTGATACTCCGGATGAAGATGTTCATGAATTCCAACGAAAAGGTATTTTAGTCCCAATTGAAAAGGTAAACGAAGTTTTAAGTGCAGCCCTGGACGATCATAAGAATGACGACAAATTGTTAATGGATGGTTACCCACGAAGTGTAGACCAGGCACATTGGTTGCTAGATAAATGCCAATCAATTGGTTTACCGATTGACCTGGCCATTAACTTTGACGTCAAGATGGAAGAATTACTAAAGCGTATGGAATTACGCGGTAGAGATGATGACACACCAGAGTCGATTAATGAGCGTCTAGCTATCTATCAGCGCGAAAGTGACCCAATATTTGATCTGCTTAGGCTAAATGGGATAAAAGTTGCTCATGTTGATGGCGTCGGTGACCTAAAAGATATCCACGATAGGGTCATGAAAGAGCTCGTGGCATGCAAGCTTGCATAAAAACACCTCAAGAGATTGAGGCTATGCGAGAAGGTGGCAAGATATTAGCTGGCATTTTAAGCGGCCTAAAAAAGCAAGCCGTCGTAGGTGTTAGTGGCCTGGAATTAGACTCTTGGGTTGAAAAAGAGATACTTCGTAATGGCGCAGTTGTTACATATAAAACTGCCGAAGTTAACTTTCCTAAATCAATTTGCATCTCAATTAATGATCAGATTGTCCACGGTATTCCAGATGAATATCGTTTAGAGAAAGGCGATGTCGCCAGTTTTGATCTAGTAATCACTTATAAGAACATGAAAGTCGACAGCGCGTTCACTATGGTGGTTGGTGAAGAGCCAAAGGGCGCTGTTAAACATTTACTTAGCGTTACGGAGCGTAGCTTGTACGCTGGCATCGATGCCATAAAAGGCCCAGTTCATGTAGGCGATATCAGCGCAGCAGTCGAAAAAGTATTGAGCGATGGTAAGTTAGGTATAATCCGTGACTTAGTTGGCCACGGCGTTGGCCATATGATGCAGCAACCACCAGAAGTACCAAATTATGGTCGAAAGGGCAGTGGTCCATTGCTAGAACCGGGTGATACTATTGCTATCGAGCCAATGGCGACTCTGGGGGGCGAGGCCATCACGGAAGGCGATGATGGCTGGGCAATTAATACTCGTGATGGCAGTCTGTCAGCCCATTTTGAACATACGGTTTTGATAACAAAAAATGGTGCCGAAATCCTAACGAAGATTTAATCGGCGTTTTTGGTGCTAGCCAAATATATGCGCAAGCGTTATAATTTATGTATGCAAGAATCTTCAAAGTATGCCGTCGGTGTAGATATAGGTACGACAATGGTAAGATGCGTCGTGGGTCACGTCGATGAAACAACAGGTGTCCCGGCAATAGTCGGAGTCGGTGTTTTCCCAAATAGCGGCATGCGCAAAGGCACTGTCGTCACCCTAGACGGCCCAGCTCAGGCGGTTGATAATGCTGTTGGTGAAGCCGAGCGTATGAGTGGCTATCAGATAGAAGCCGCAACAATTAGTATAAATGGATCTCATATTTTAAGTACTCATGCCGATGGTATGATTGCAGTTGCAGCTTCGAATCACGAAGTTGACAATGGTGATTTGATTCGTATCGAAGAAGTGGCTACATTAGGCAAAGTGCCAGCTAATCGTGATATCTTAGAGGTAATTCCACACCAGTATAAATTGGATGGCCAAGATAATATAAAGAATCCTATCGGTATGACTGGCACAAGGCTCGAGATTGACGCTCATGTGATCTCTGTACTTGCACCACACTTATCAAACCTACAAAAGGCAGCCGAAGCGGCCAAGATTGCACCTAACTCGATTATTGTTGCTGGAATTGCCGCTGCAAGGGCGGTGCTAACAGAACAGCAGATCGAGAATGGAGTCATCTTGATTGATATTGGTGGCGCCACTACGAATATAGCAATTTATGAAGAAGGTGACTTGCAATATGCCGCTGTTATTCCAGCTGGTGGAATAAATATCACCAATGATTTAGCGATTGGTCTAAAAGTCGATCCAGAGATTGCTGAAAGGATAAAAGTCGAGAAAGCTTCGGCTATGAATCGTGGCGACTCTGTCGGGTTTAGCATTGAACACAAAAGTGAAATGTACAACTTTAATATGTCTGATGTTGACGAAATTGTCGAGGCTAGGCTTGAGGAGATTTTTGAAGTAATTACACAACATATTAAAAGAGCTGGAAGAGTCGGTAAACTGCCAAGTGGTGCAATAATTACTGGTGGTACATCCCAGTTGAAGGGCATTGCAGATTATGCTAAAGAATATCTGGGAATGGCTGCACGGATTGGTCAAGTTACTAGCTACATAGGAATGGCGGATGATGTTGATAAGCCTCAGTTTGCGACGGCAATTGGTCTGATGTTAATTGATTCAGAATCTAGCCAAGCATCGCAGCATAATAAAAAGACTAAAAACAAGGGGCTGAAAGTGCTCACCAAATTAGCGAATCGTTTTAGGTCGTAGCATTTTTTTATTCAAGTGTTATAATAGATTTGAATAAGAATATGGGAGACTATCGAAGATGCCTGAAGTAAAACCAAGCGACATACAAACATTTGCTAGTATCAAAGTGATTGGTGTTGGAGGGGCTGGTGGTTCAGCAGTAAACCGCATGAAAGATGCGGGGCTTACTGGTGTTCAATTTATTGCAATGAATACCGATGCTCAAGCGTTGCACAATAGCAAGGCCGACATTAAGATACATCTAGGTAGCACTACGACAGGTGGACTTGGTGCAGGTGCTGACCCTGCGGTTGGTGAAGCGGCTGCTAATGAATCGCGTGATGAGATCCGCGAAGCCTTGAATGGCGCTGATATGGTATTTGTGACTATCGGAGCCGGTGGCGGTACCGGTAGCGGTGCAGGCTACATTGTTGCCGAGATCGCTAAGGAGCTAGGGATTCTAGTTGTTGGTGTTGCTACTAAGCCATTCAGCTTTGAAGGCGAAAAGCGTCGCAAAAATGCGGAATGGGCTATTGCTCAACTTAGTCGAAATGTCGATACACTAATCACTATTCCTAACGACAGATTATTACAGACAATTGATCGTCGCACGCCATTATTAGAAACTTTCAAAATTGCTGATGATGTTTTACGACAAGGCGTCCAAGGCATTTCAGAGCTAATTACCGAACACGGCCTTATTAACTTAGACTTCGCAGATGTTCGTGCGATTATGAGCAACGCCGGATCTGCTTTGATGGGTATTGGTCGCGCTAGTGGCGACAATCGTGCTGCTCAAGCCGCACAACAGGCTATTGAATCTCCATTAATTGAAGTTTCGATCGACGGCGCTAAGGGCGTTTTATTCAATGTTACAGGTGGCTACGATATGAGTATGAGCGAAATTCAAGAGGCCGCCGAGATTATTACAAGTGCAGTTTCACCTGATGCCAATATCATATTTGGTGCTACGCTTAAGGCCGAATTGGAAGATGAGTTAATAATTACAGTGATTGCTACTGGTTTTGATTCAGCTTACTTTCACAAGCAACCACAAAAAATAAGTGATGATTCCGATGTCCAAGATATAGCAGTCAATAATATCGATCAGACAGTTAATGAAATTGACATGGATCTAGACCACAGCGAATCAGCTGCAGAATTTGCCGAGGAATATTCTCAGAATATATGGACACAACCACCAGAAGATGAAGATGAAATCGATCGACCATCATTCTTGCGCCGACGCAAGAAGAATAAGAAACATAACGACAAGGACAAATAGCAGCTATTATGGCCAAATATAATATTGGCGATAGTCGAGTCATTGAATCGCGTGAAGTCAGCGACGGTATTACAATTCGTCGTCGTCGCGAGGCCCCAGATGGTACCAGATTTACGACATATGAACGAATTGAACGTCCTAACTTGGCAGTCATAAAAAAGGACGGATCACGTGAGTTGTTTGATCGAGATAAGTTAACAATTGCTATTAAGCGTTCAGTTGGAAAATTTTTCCCATCTGAAGTTGAAGTCGAGTCGATGATAACGGACATTGAAGATTCCTTGTATGCTTTGGGCGAAAACGAAATAACATCGAAACAAATTGGTGATAAAGTGTTAGATGAGTTAGCTTTGCGCAACGAGGTAGCCTATGTCCGATTCGCTAGTGTATATCATAAATTCAAAACATTGGATGACTTCGTAAAGATTCTGGAACAACGTCGCGAACAAAGAAAAAAGTAGGGGGTATTATGAGAGTAGTGGTGGTTACGAAAGATAATAATGATTATTCGCGCACGGTGGCTGACTTTTTGCGAGACTTCAATCACCAGACGGGTCACGAGTTGGAAGTTATCGATCCTGATACAGCCGATGGTACTCAGTTTTGTAACACCTATGATATTGTTCAATATCCGACCATTATTGCATTAAGTGATAACGGCGGTATGCAGAATACATGGGATGGATTGCCATTACCAACAATAAATGAGGTAGAATATTATGCTCAACAAAATCAGTAATTTCTTTCAACATAGAGACAAGAGGATACGGGCTAATCGCTGGATATTTATTGTAATACTAATTACGTCCGGACTTAGTTTGTTAGCGGCATTTATGTTGTCGATTGATACCTTTAAGATTGCCGAGAACCCAGATGTAAAATTGGGCTGTAGTATCAGCATATTTATGAACTGTGCTACTGTTGCTAAAAGCTCGTACTCAGCAATCCTAGGCTTCCCTAATAGTTTTATTGGACTAATTGGCGAAGCGGTATTTGTAACGATAGCAATCGCAGCGCTAATGGGCGCTAAGCTTCCAAAGAGATTCATGTTTGGGGCACAACTTGCCGCCTTTGGGGCACTGCTGTTTGCTTTTGCATTGTTCGTCATTAGCTCATTTATTATCCAGGTCTTGTGCCCATGGTGTCTATTGGTATTTTTCTCAACGTTAGTTATGTTTACGGCGGTTACCAGATATAATATTTGCGAAGACAATTTATTCTTGTCGAAGAAATTAACAAAAACATTAAAAAGGTTTATTGAAAAAGATTATGACAAATTTACATTAGCTGTAGTAATTGTTGCTATTATTGCATTTATTATAACTAAATATGGTAACGGTTTATTTGTCTAGAGTTTTACGTAGTGGTGATGTATATGTATTATGACAGTTTTTAATCTTGAACCCCAACAAATTAAAAATCTAATTGAAAACAATAATGAAGTTCTTTCAAGCTTTAATGCGGATGTTTATGATCAAAATAATCCACCAAGTAAAGAATTAGTTCAGAAAATGGTTGAATTTGATAAACTTTGTTTTGACGGTCCTGGCCAAACGACTTCCGAAAAATACTCCCCAGGTTCTATGACGGCGCAAGATATAAATGACGGCATAAATCATAAAAATAGATTTTTTATTGTGCAGAATGACAGTGGTGACATATCCGCCGTAACTCAAACTTTCGTAAAGGGGAAGGGGGAACAAGAAAAAGAACAGCATATTATGAGTGTAGCTATTAGTCCGAAATATCGTGGAATTGGATTATCGGATGCTCTGCTAGAAGAGATATATTATGATGCTCGCGAAAAGGGTCTAGATAAGATTAGCCTGCGTGTTGATCCCTTAAATCTGCCAGCAATTAAAAAGTACATTAGAGAAGGATTTATTTTTCAGGGTGGTAGATCAATCAATCTTGATGAGCAGCACCAAAATGTTGTTACCCTTGCAGGTTCAAAACGATTAAATAGCCAGCCAGAATTTAGTGAGGGGACAGATATCGCAGTTAGTTTAGAGAACTTTTCTAAGATTGATGAACTTTCTCAACGCGGATATGCAGGAGTTGATATTGAAAATGCCAATTTGATAATGAAGAAACTTAGCGATGACTCTTGCCGGAGCTTTTTGCCGTGGCGATAATTAACTTGAAATAGTTTCGAAAAACTGCCTAAAGAAATGAAATCCATAGCGATGTCAAAAGGCTAGGAGTCGGCGGCCTGGCTTAACAAATTAAACAATCCTAATAATTACTTAATTGTCTTGGATACCAGGTTTGCTATCAAATGATCGGCTGCCGTCTTTTATTCTTCCTGTGTAGAAAAGCTGTTCTTTTGACTCATTTAAATGTGCCGCAACTATCTCGCCGAAAAATACATAGTGATCGGCAGGTTTTACGTAACTATGTAACTTACATTCAAAATTGATCCTCGCATCAGATAGCAAAGGTGACTTGATCTTGATCGCAGGTTCGGTTTTTACACCGGAAACAGCAAACTTGTCTACATCTGCGCCACTAGCAGATCCAAAATATTCCAAAGTTTCGCGAAGTTCGGGGCTGGGGACCGAGATAGCAAATTCCTTACTTTCTAATATAAGTTTGCTAGTATTCTGCACATCGTAAATAGCGATTGCGATCATAGGCGGTTCATACGACACTTTCATATTCCAGCCGGCTGTCATGCCACTTGGCTTGCCGTTTTTATCTACGGATATGACAAAAACCACCGGTTCGATGATTGATCTTCGCATTATATGTTGAATCTCATCTTGATTTTGATCTCTCATTATATTCTAAACTCCTTATCCCAAGATCGAATTTGGTTATCATTCAATATGCTTCTACAAATCTCTTCTGGGTTGCCATTGGCGTTAATTATGGTAGCGCCTTTTTGCTTCATTCTATTCTCCCACCAATCTTTCCAGCCAAGAACTGTGTTTCGACCCTGTTGGTTGTTGCCGATATAATCAGTTCCTTCGCGATTTTTTAGCCTGCCGTTTAGTATCTCGGCATTAGGCTGTAGAACGATAACCTTATCAAATAAAGGCAATATGTCGTCTAGATTTGATGCAATTCCAGAATAAAAAGCTAAATCCGACTTCTGGGCGGACAAAAAAGTTTTCAGCTTTGCAACGTCACAAATCCAATCAGCGTTTTTTATATGCTCGGGGTTAGCATTAGTATAGCTTTTAAATACCTTTTTTGTATTTTTATGAACCATCTGAAACATGCCATCAAGGTATTCAATATCCGTAGATTCATATCTCATTTCTCGTAAACACTTGCTAACAGTGGTTTTCCCAACGCCAGACACTCCGGTAATTAAGACTTTTTTCTTCATGAAATAATTATAGACCAATCTTACAATCAAGGCTATCACGCTGAGGCAATTTGCAAGGAGTCATTAATAAGATAATTCTGATATGATAGCTATAGATGAATCACGAACAGATAGTTATAAATTGTCGCAAACTTTTGGCTGCATATAAAAACGGGGAGTTGGGGCAAACGATTATGCCCGAAGATTCAAATCCTGGATTCTCTAATGTCGAGAATGAACTTCGTTTTGCATATTTTTCACTGCCAATGGCTCTGAACTATCAAAGGAATAGTTATGATTTATGGAAGGCGGCCCTAAAAACATATAAAGATGTCGAGACTAGGGCAGTATTTAACATCGAAAAATCTGCAAAAATGTCTGATGATGAACTGCGCAAGTATTTAACAAAATATAAACTTGCGCTGCAGCCGAACAAACATATTGCAACTTGGAAAAAGATATCACAAACGGTATTTGATAACTGGGGTTCGTTCGAGAATCTTTTCGGCTCTGTTAATTATGATTATCTAAAGCTAAAACAGACATTTCAGGTGGATTATAAAAAAGGCTTTCCGTATCTGTCTGGTCCAAAGATATTCAATTACTGGTCGTTTATTCTAAATAGTTATTGTAAGGCAAATTTGTTAAACTCTGAATTTATTGATATTGCGCCCGATACGCATGTTACAAAATGTTCAGTAATACTTGGGGTGATAACTGAAGCCGAAGCCAGTACGTTATCAAAAGAAGAAATATCGAAGC
>CAZHGY010000011.1:0-20771 GCA_964532235.1 uncultured Saccharimonas sp. (SeqCode)
TAGCTTGATTTCTGTATCAGCCATATTATTAATTCTCCTTTAAATATTAGTTATTGATTACAAAATTAGATTTGCTCACCATGCTGTGCCAACACCTGAACGAATCCACGCTGTGCGCCATTGGCGACAGACAAGAAACGTGAAAGTGGGGCTGCAAGTACGCTGACCAACTGACCGCGGAGTTGATCCTTGGTTGGAAGTGCAGCTAGCGCATTTACGGTTGCAGTGTCAAATGATACGCCAGTATTGTCAAACCCAATAACCAGTTTTAAATCTGGATGGGATTTAGCAAACTTTGCGATTACTTGAGCTGGAGCAACTTCGTCAGTGTCTGAAAAGGCATAGACTAATTGACCAGTTAGCAACTGAGTATCAGCATTTTTGAACTTATCGTTAGCAGTTAGAGTGACGCGGACAAGGCGGTTTTTAGCTACCTTTACTACGACGCCATTTTCTCTAGCAGCGGCACGAAGTTGTTGCATATCAGCAACTGTCAGGTTAGTGTAAGCAGCGCCTACAATACCCTTTGAGCTTGCAAATAATTCAGCTAATTCTGCAACCAAAGTGTTCTTTTTATCGCGTGATATTGCCATAAAAATCCTTTCTTTGATTGATATTTTCTATAACCCCTTAAAACTGGAATATACAGATTTTAATTGCGATTTAATCGAGTTAAAAAGGCTGTTCTCCGAAAGAAGTTTATCTAAACGATAAGCTGAACGAGGAAACGGGCTTTTTAGCCGATTTAGCGTGATTAAAAATGTATATTTTGGTTTAAGTGGTTATGTATTCGACCAAATTGTGAACGTTCTAGACAGTGGCAAGAAAACAAAAAGTCTTTGGACCTCGCACTGCCAAAGATTTGATTCGCTGTACAGCGAACGAAAAAATATTTCCTCGGTAGCGGATTAAGCATTGCTGCGGCTACTATCTTTGGTTATGTCTGCCGTGTATTGTATCAAGAATATTGTTAATTTGTCAACTGCTGGAGCCAAACTGTTCGAAAAAATTAAATCTAACTAAATCGGCAAGAACTTCATTCTTTACCTAAGTCTAGTATCGGTCTAAACTGTTAGTGATATGTATAGATCGGTGCTCGAAAAAGTATTAGACAAATATGGCATAAAATATGCAAATATATTTGATCCTCAAAAGGGCTATCGCAATGAAATCTGGCCAATAAAAACAATTGACAACAAGATGATCAATATAACCTTTTATAAATCAGAGCCAGGCATAACCGACCGAATTAATCGTTCAAACTCTGCATCGGAATATCTTGCAAAATGTGGATTACCAACCAGAGTTCGATATGATGATAGGATATTAAAACTCGAGAATAGTAATAAAATCGTAAATGTCTGTGTTTACAATTATCTACCAGGTAGCACAATTCCATGGGAAGCGTATACGATGAAGCGTATCAAATTACTTGGTATGACTATGAGTGATATGCATTTTGAGCTATCGAAAATGCTAGTCTCGAACTTCCCTTCCGTATATGATGAATATGATCAGATTATTGGTAGGATGATGGCATATTTCTCAAAAGAAACAGTAATAGATGCAGTTAGTACTAAACTTCGAATTACGGTAGATATAGATAGATTGAATGTGTATCGAAGATTATTAATGGAATTAAGTGACCTACCAAATCAGCAAGTTTTACATATGGACTTTGTTAGAGGTAATATATTATTTGAAGATGCGAAAATATCGGGCATATTAGATCTTGAAAAAACTTCTGTAGGACATAGCTTTGTAGATATTGCGCGTACAATGGCCTTTCTGCTAGTTGATTGTAAATATAAAGCTGCCAGTAAGGTACAAAAGTATTTTCTATACTCCGGATACCAAAAGCGTGGCAAAAATAAAGATATAGGCGATGATAAGACACGTAATAAATTAATAGAGATGTTTTTATTTTATGATGTATATAAGTTCTTGATTCATAACCCCTATGAGGCACTGTCGCTAAATGAACACTATCTAAGAACAAGGGATATGCTAGTTAAATTCGGTGTGATATCATATAAGTAATAATTTAGTGAGGTATATATGTCGGAAAGCTGGAAGAGTCGACTCGTTTCTCAAAGTGATCTAATGGTGCTTGGTGAGAAGCTGCGAGAAAAGAAGAAAAAAGTTGTCTTTACGGCAGGATCGTGGGATCTGATCCATGCTGGTCAATGTCGCTATCTTGAAAAAACCAAGAAATACGGTGATGTTTTGGTTGTTGGCGTTAGCAGCAACGAGGCTATCAAGCAAGTAAAAGGTCCAAATAAACCGATTCTTGATGAAAAGATTCGAGCAGAAATGTTAACATTTTTAAAGTCTGTTGATTTTGTAACAATTCTACCAGAACCTAGCTGTCAACCTTCATTAGGGCTGCTTAAACCCGATATTTATATTACCGTCAAAGAAGATTGGACGGAAAATTATAAAGATTCTCGTGAGTATAAAACCGTTACCAAATATGGTGGTGAGGTGATTGTTGTGGATCGCCAATCGACGCAAGTTTCCACAACTCAGATTCTCCAGCGTGCCATAGGCGGACACCTAAGTGAAGTCTTAAAGGACTTCATGCAATATCGCAAAGATCCCATAAAAGAAAAATAAATGGACGAAACCGAACAAAAGAAACAAGTGAAATATCGTGATGCTAGAATAACTGGCGAATATGATTCGATTTGGCAGTCAGTTGGAAAATGTGTTTTTTGCGATCTAAATGACAAATATATTATTCGTGAAGAAAATGGTATCGTGCTTACGATTGCCCTGTTTGCGTATATTGATGGTCATGTAATGATAATTCCTCGTCGTCATGTCCATTCCGTTAAAGAACTAACTTCAATTGAATGGGAAACGATGCGTAAATTCATGTATATTGCAAAAAAAATGATTCGTGAAATTTATGGGATAAAAGGAATGCAGATTATCCAAAAAGATGGTATTGATGCTCAAAGTACGGTGGAGCATCTACACTTTCATTGTATCCCGTTCGATTCGCCTGACTTAACAGTTTGGAACTATCGAAAGCTTAATAATACACCAGTTGAGAATGCTGAGCTTTATCGAAAAAAATCTAATGAAATTGAGAAGTTAGCAAAACGATTTAGCAAGAAGTATCAAGATGAATGATTACGAGATTGATTGGTCGGATATAGTCTTTGGTAGCAAGAAATGCTTGCGCGAATTAAAAGCAGTATTAATTGCACCATCAAGGGAAATGTCAATTGTTAGACTCACTCAATTAGTTAAACAGTATCTTCCAAACGGCAATATTGTCATAGCTTGCTCAAAAGAGTCGTATATTGATGGATTCGAAGGTCAGCCTCAATTTAGAACACTGTCGGCAGAGATAATTAAAGATATTTCTTGTAAAGTCAATAAATCACCGAGTCCACATAAGATCACGCTACTACATTGCAAACAATCTGACATGAACCAGATTTACGATAAAGTAAAGTTTAGTCAAGTTATCTTAGTCAATGGATCATGGAAAAACTCCTTTCATACGAGACCTGAATATTACACGCTAATTTCAAATAATATACCATTCGAATTTGTATCGCCTTTTGCTGACGAAGTGGAGGCCAAAAAATACGCTGATGATTTCGAGGTGCGACAATATAAAAGTGATAAATTGCTTACCGAAATTGAAATGTTTAATATAGCAAATCTATCAGCGATAAACTCGTTTGATAATAATTTTCAGACAGGCGTTGCGTTGGGCAAGAGATCTGGCGATAAATACAAACTAATTCTGACAGCTTTTAATAAAACAGTTCCCTATCAATCGTTTGCCTGGCACTTTGGTCCACTACGAGAGCGGCATTTATGTGTTGCTGGGGATTTGAACTACTACGATACGATTCATGCCGAGGTTCTACTTTTAGTGAATGCGCAAAAAGAAAAGATAAGCTTAAAAGATACCGTACTGTTTATTAATCTATTACCGTGTCCAAATTGCGCTAGAATGCTTTGCGAGACTGATATAAATGAAGTAATATATTCAATTGATCATTCTGGTGGTTATGCAGTTGCGTTGCTCGAAAAAGCTGGCAAAAAGGTTACGCGATTAATAGATTCTGATAGCATATTAAGAACGGAGGAAAGCTATGCATCCTGAATATCAATATCTTAAATTACTCGCCACTATACTAAAAGATGGTAAGACGAAGCCGACTAGGGGCATATGCCCTGTCAAATCAATTTTTGGTTATCAGATGAAATTCGATTTACGCTATGGATTTCCGTTACTTACGACTAAGAAAATGCCTTTTAAGATTCTAGCAAATGAAATGTTATGGTTTGTTTCAGGGTCATCTAATATTAAAGTTTTGCAAGAAAATGGCATCCACTATTGGGATGAATTTGCCGATAAGAATTTGGATTTAGGGCCGGTTTATGGTGTTCAATGGCGTCATTGGCAAGATGGTCGTGGTGGCCAAATTGATCAACTCGCATGGGCAATTGATCAAATAAAGAATAATCCTGATTCTAAAGCCATAATTGTCAGTGCTTGGAATCCGACCTATCTAGAGGAAATGCGTTTGCCTCCGTGTCATACGATGTTCCATTTTGATGTGACAAAGGGAAAATTAAGGATGTTGCTTTATCAACGATCATCGGACGTATTTTTAGGCTTGCCGTTCAACATTGCTCAATACGCTTTGCTACTTATGATGGTTGCAAAAGTTACTGGCCTAGAGGCTCGTGAGTTAGTTGTGTCAATTGGAAATGCGCATTTATACACTAATCATATTGAACAAGCTAAAGAACAAATTCATAGAAAACCCTATAATTTTCCAAAGCTTTCTATCGTTGGTGATGTTAAGGATATTGATAGTTTTACGATTGATAATTTTCAATTAGCCGATTATGAATCTCACCCGCATATCAAGGCGCCGCTAGTCATCTTGTAAGCTTATAATAGACTTCTGCATGATTGCTGCACATGTGATTAATAGTAAATCTATTATCGAAATCGGCTCGGCATGCTTTACGATCAATCTTGTCGATTTCTTTAATGGCGTCTACAAGACCGTCGATGATTTTCTCTTCACTTTCGAATTTATCTACTAATATACCTGTCTTTTTGGTGATGATTTCTGGTATAGCACCACTCGCAAGTCCGATTAACGGTGTACCACTTGCCAATGCTTCAATCATAACCATTCCAAATGGTTCATCAAAAGTGGATGGGATAATTAGTGCTTTGGCATTATTGAGAAATTCATTTTTTAATTTAATATCATTAATGAATCCAGCATATTCTATCTCGTTATCGAGTTTTGGTAATATCTCTTTTTGCCAATATTCATCTTTGCCACCATCGGCGTAATGTTTACCAGCAATTTTTAGTTTAAGTGGGATTTTTGCAGTTTTATTATATTTTTTGACTGCCTTGATAGCCAAGTCAACGCCTTTTGGCTTAATAATTCTGCCAATGTATGCAATATAGTTGCTTGATGCATCGAAGTTCGGTATAAAAATATTAGGGTCGACTCCATGATATATATTTGCAACCCAATTTGTTTTTTTCGGCATTCCAGCGCGTTGTGACATTGAGATAGATATCCAATTAAGCTCAGTATATTTTGGGAAATTATTCTTGTACTTCACCGAAAAGTTAAACGGATCATGATGCGTAAAAACAACTGGTTTATTACATAATTTAGCAAAAGGTAATGCGATATCTTCCTCGTTTGTATAGATGTGAACCAAATCGAATTTATCATCGTTTGCGTCCGAAAAGGCCTTAGCAATTAGCTCGGCTTGAACTTGTCTTGCTAATGAAACAAATGTGAAAGGATGCTTTTTTAGTAGATCAATATAATTATCGCCACGTGAGGCTAACTCAGCTTCAAAATAGCTCATGTCAGCATTGATATTTGGAACCAATGTATCAACTGGTCCAGGCGAAAATAAAGTAACGTCAATATCAAAATCCGCCAAGCCTTTAGCAAGATCTAGTGCAAGTGTGCCTGGTGCAAAAATAACATTAGGTAGGATATCGCGGTGTAAAAAAATATGTGGAACAACTAGCGCGACTCTGACTTTATTCTTCTTCTTTAGATTCATCGTCATCTAAAAAGCTTAAATCAAAATCTTCTTTTGAAGCGTTTGCATCATCGTTGTAGTATCCGTCAGCTTGTGTGTTATCTTCTGCCATAATTTTTCTCCTTATACCTATATTATTTATATATTCTAGACGTAGTCTTGTGATTTGTAAACGTCAAATATGTTATTATCTATTTATATGAAATCGATAATTGTTGCATATGATAAGAATTACGGAATTGGTGCAAATAATGATTTGCTGTGGCATTTACCAGCTGATTTAAAACATTTTAAGGACAAAACGACTGGAAACGCAATTATTATGGGGTTAAACACCTATAGGTCTATCGGCCGACCTTTGCCTAATCGTCAAAATATTGTCATGAGCTATCAGGATGAATTAATTGATGGTGTCTGTGTCGTTAGTAGCTTACAGGCTGCTTACGATATCGCTGGTCATGATAAAGAGGTGTTCGTTATTGGTGGCGGTCAGATCTTTGCTTTGGCACTTGATACTGTTGATAGAATTTATGCAACCGAAGTAGATGCCACATTTAAAAATGCCTCTATATTTTTCCCAGCAATTAATAAGACAGCATGGCGCGAGATTGGCCGTGAGAAACATCAAGCGGACGAAAAGAATCAATATAACTACGATTTTGTGGTTTATGAACGGAATTAATTAACTAATAACGTTTTCGACTTTTATGCCAGGTCCCATAGTAGTGCTAATTGAGGTCGATTTAACAAATGTACCCTTCAAACTAGTTGGCTTTTGTGACTTTAAGCTTTCAAAGAATGCTTGAGCATTTGTCTCCAAGTCTTTAATGCCAAACGAAACTTTGCCGATGCTTAAATGAACGATTGATTGTTTATCGACTCGGTACTCAACCTTGCCCGCCTTGGCCTCAAGGACGGCCTTAGCAAC
The DNA here is from genome assembly GCA_964532235.1 of uncultured Saccharimonas sp. (SeqCode). Taxonomy (GTDB): domain Bacteria; phylum Patescibacteriota; class Saccharimonadia; order Saccharimonadales; family Saccharimonadaceae; genus UBA1547. The sequence goes on from CAZHGY010000011.1 coordinate 6,992, forward strand.
GTTTGCAGCGACTGATCCGCTCTTAGGGTTAGGCATTAAACCTTTTGGTCCGAGCAAACGGGCATATTTACCAAGTTTTGGCATATATTGTGGAGTTGCTATTAAAATGTCAAAGTTTAGCTCGCCTTTATCTAGTTGTTGTAAGAAAGCTTCATCACCAACAATATCTGCACCAGCTTTTTTAGCAGCAGCATGCTCCGTCTCTGGGGCAAATACGGCAACGCGAACAGTTTTGCCAGTTCCGTTCGGCAAAGATACAGTAGCGCGAATATTTTGATCGGCTTGGCGTGGATCTACGCCTAACTTAATATGAACCTCGACGCTAGCATCAAATTTTGCTGGGCTTGTTTGTATAGCCAGTGCCAAAGCGTCTGAAAGAGAATAGGCTTTGGCCTTATCTATAAGCTTTGCGGCTTCACGGTATTTCTTGCCACGTCGTTCAATTAATGGACGAGTAACTGGTTTTGGGCCTTTCTTTGTACCAGAGTCGGCGCTAGATTCTGAGATCTGAGTCGTGTCGTGGTGCTCTTTACGGTCTTCTTTAGCAATTTTTTCTTCAACTTCCTTAATGTGCTTTTCGCTGCGTTTGCCGGCTTTAGCAAGTTTAATCTCGTTATCGATCTCGGGTGTAACATCGGCAATTGGCTCTTTAATAATTTTTGCAACCTTTTTTGCAACTTCAGGTGTTAATTTGGCACTTTTAATAGCTGTCTCCAACTCGGCGATAGTGCTTTGAGCAGTTACGTCTAATTTAAGTTTTTTAGCTTGTTCAAGTAATTCGGCTTTTTTAGCCATAAAAAATGAATCCTTTCTGTGGTAATAACGGCTTACGCCTCCCAACATTGATTGTTATATGATTATTATAGCATTTATTCTATAAATTGAATAGTATTTTTTTACAGGTCTCGAAGTGGAATGCCGGTCTTCTTAGATACTTGTTTTGCCTAACTTAGCAGGCGGCTAAACTGTAAATCTCGTGAAGCCTGTTCTATCTCGCTATCACCAAGCCTTTTTATAAAACTATCAATCGTGTTAGTTAATCTATCTAAGCTATCTTGAGATGCTTTTTCATCAAGTTTAGAATTCATCTCTTTTCGAAATTATTCGACATATTTAAATAATTTCGTAAATTGATCTTCGCTCATAAAATAATTATAACATTAATAAAAAATCGCGGTTATAAACAAACCGCGATTTTTATTATTTTACAATGTTAATCTTCGACTTCGACTCCCATTGAGCGGGCAGTGCCGGCGATAATCTTAACACGACCTTCTAGATCAATTGCGTTCAAAAAGTCTTTTTTGATTTCGGCAATTTCCTCTAGTTGTGCGCGGGTAATCTTACCAACTTTTTCAGAATGTGGTTTACCACTTCCCTTTTCGATGCCAATCTTTTCACGGATTAAATCATCTACTGGTTGTCCTAGACACTTCCAGTCGAATGTTCGGTTGTCGTAAACCTGTAAGTGTACGATAACATTTTTGCCCATTAAAGCCTTGGTTGCTTCGTTAAATGGATTAATAAAATCCATCATATTTAAGCCCCATTGACCAAGTGTTGATCCAACTGGAGGGCCAGCAGTAGCACGGCCAGCTGGAATTCGTAATTTCAAATTTCCAATAATTTTTTTAGCCATATAATCCCTTCGGAAATAGGACAAACCTACGGTTTTCCCCTTTATATTATTTTATAAAAACTAGAAGCTTAATGTAACTGGGGTATTATACCTTACGGACCTGTAATGCGTCAAGCTCAACAGACGTATCGCGTCCGAACATGCTGACCATAACTTTAATTTTTCCTTTTTGAGAATCAATTTCAGATACCGACCCATCAAACCCTTTGAATGGTCCGTCAGTAATACTAATAACTTCGCCTGGCTTAAAATCGATAAAGTGCTTTGGATCTTCGACGCCCATTCGACGCTTAATTTTTGCAATCTCACTTTCTGATACTGGTGTTGGCTCGGTACCGGTGCCAACAAAACCTGTTACACCTGGTGTATTGCGAATAATATACCAAGTTTCGTCCGTTAGCTTCATCTCGACTAAAGCATATCCTTGAAATATCTTTTTCTCAACAACTTTGCGCTTGCCATTTTTTATCTCAATCTGCTTTTCCTTTGGAACTATAGCGTCAAAAATCTTATCGGCCATATCAACAGCTTTAATGCGCTGTAGGATGCTATCTGCTACTTTATCCTCGTAGCCACTATATGTATGGATGGCGTACCATTGTCGTGTTGAGTCGTATCTATTGTTTGACATATATCTTCCTTATCTTACTTTATGATTAATTTAAATAACATCTCGAACGCATAATCTAATATAATGATTAAGCCAACAAAAAAGCCAGTAAACAAGATTACTGCACCTGTCATCGCCCAAGCAGATTGGCGATTCGGCCAACGGACTTGTCGTAGTTCCCCCCATGCACCTTTAAAATAAATATGGATTTTACTAATAACCTTAAATATGCCTCTTTTGGGCTTTTCTGGTTTAATAACCTTCGACTTGACCTTAGCCTTGTCAGTGGGTAATTTTGCACCAGCTTTGATTCTGATTACTGCCATTATTTACTCCTAATTAAATAGTCTGCTCGATGCAGACTGTCAAGTAATACTATAATCGTCGTTCTGTTATTAGTCAAGTCTACTCGGGCTTTTTGCTAGCATCCTTTTCTGTATTAAACACTGGCAGAATAAAGCTAAATGTAGAACCATAGTTTAGCCTGCTAGATAGCTCAACTTTGGTTCCTAATTGATGAGCTAACTTCATTGCAATATATAATCCTAGGCCAGTGCCACCTGTCTCGCGTGTTCTATAATCCTCGCTACGAAAGAATTTTTGAAATATCTTTGTCTGATCTGACTTACTAATGCCTATGCCAGAGTCTTTAATGGCAAAAGTAATCTTGTCACCTTTTTGCTCACAAATTATTTCGATTTCGCCCTCTTTGGTATATTTAAGAGCGTTCGTCATTAAATTCTGTAATAGCTCTTCAATGTATAATCGACTAGCTAGAATATGACCCAAGCTAGGTGTTAAACTTAGATTTAAATTCAGTTTTTTCTTCTTAGCTTCTTCTAAATATTTGTTATAAAGATTATGCGCCAATTCAGTTACGTCGATATCTTCTGGTGTATCAGCTACGCCGCGTTCGGCTCGTGATAATGCGCTTAGGTCATTGACCATATTTGCAAGATATATCACCTGTTGATGAGCTACGTCGATAGCATCCTTTAGCATCGCGCCTTTAATATCGGGGTGGTCCATCATTGCTCGCACGTTTGATATTGTCCCCTCGGCAATTGTGATAGGCGTACGAAGCTCGTGACTGACAACGCTAACGAACTCATCACGTTCTTCCTCTAGGCTTTTTTGTTTTGTGACATCACGCATAATTAGAATATATCCATCATAGCCTTCATTGTTCTGTATATCTGAGTAGCTTTTTCGGATTGGAGCGTACGTAATTTCTAATCGCATCTTGTCATCACTTGAGAAAGAATATATTAAATCGTCTCGCCTGGATACTTTTTTAGCAGTTTGTAGCTCATCAAAGATATGAACTTCATTACCCTCCCTGTCTTTTAATGGTAGGACGTCTTTGATATTTCGACCGATTAACGACTTATTCGTATCAAGTAAGTTTAAGCTGGCGGCGTTATTGACATTTATTATACCCTTTATATCAGTACTTATAACAGCATCGGCCATGTTATTTACGATTGTTAACACTCGGTCTTTTTGAAGATTTTCTCGTTCTTTGCCTTGATTAATCGTCAGATTAGTGTTCTTTTGATAGCGGTGAAATATTAATGTAATAACCGTGCTAGTAATTAGAATACCTAATACAACAACAAGGTTATTGCCAACTAATGTAGGATTATCTTTATTCCACAAGGTAGAATCAAAAACAATGGATAAAATTACGTAAAAAAAGCTTAATTGGATACCAAAGGTTGAAAGACGTGAGTAGCATGATGCGATTAAAGCGATCCATAATACTATCAGTGGGTTTGTGAAAGCAGAATAAAAGATAAAAAATGCACCAGAGGCAATCCAAAAAGCCGAAAAGCGAAACATCAAATCGATTTTTGATGTTGTTGAGGTAAAAAATTGGATGATTGCTGCAAAGACCAGGCTACCTAGCAGAATTATGATGCCAGTTTGGTTGATTTGGTATGGGACATTAATGACGCCTTTATTCGCAAGTATGGCGTACGCTATTAATACTATTGGCGATATCAACGCTGATATGCGTATGATTATATCGCTGGATGCAGGGATTAAGGGATTACCTAACTCTTTATTCATTAGGTGTAACCTTATTAATCTTGGTATCGCTTCGGGTAGCTTCTGGTAGCACAATACTGAAAGTTGAGCCATAATTTAGTCGGCTAACAAGCTTGATACTAGTACCGAGCTTTTTGGCTAACTTGGCAGCAACATATAGCCCTAGACCCGTACCGCTTGATTCGTGGATTCGGTAATCTTTACTGCGATAGAACTTGTCAAATATCTTTTCTTGATCGGCTTTACTGATTCCAATGCCCGTATCTTTGACGGAAAGTATAATATTTTTACTTTTCTTTTCAACAGAGATTGTAATACCACCAGTCTGAGTATATTTAATGGCATTTGTTACCAAGTTCTGTAATAGTTCTTCTATATATAATCTATTAACACGGATTATACCTAAGTTTGGTTCGGCATTTAAGTCGAGCTTTAACTTCTTTTTTTTAGCTTCATCACTATATCGAATCAATAAATCCTGTGCTAATTCCTGAACGTCAATATCATCTGTACTCTCTGACTTATCATTTTCTGCTCTTGATAATGCGCTTAAGTCGTTCACCATTGTTGCCAAAAAAAGTACTTGATCATGAGCTACACCTAAAGAGTCGGCTAGCATAGAGTCACTAATGTCTGGTCTTTTCATCATTGCTTGCAAATTTGATATCGTTCCCTCGGCAATCGTAATTGGTGTACGGAGCTCGTGGCTGACCACGCTAATGAATTCATCACGTTCCTCTTCAAGACTTTTTTCCTTGGTAATGTCGCGCATAATTAAGATATAACCGTCGTTTGTCTCTTTTTTTTGAATCTTAGAGTAACCATTACGAATTGGGGCGAAAGTAGTAGATAATCTAATCTTTTCACCATCTGGAAATATATAGAATAAATCATCACGTCTAACAACGGACACAGACTGCTTGAGTACCGATAAGACGCTGATTTCGTTATCATTCGAGTCAGTTAATACTAATATATCGTCGATATTTTTTCCATCAAGGTTAGTATTAGTGTCTAGTAGGCTTAAGCTTGCAGCATTATGTACTTGAATTATGCCGTTTGGGTCGGTGCTAATAACTGCATCTATTAAATTATTTACGATTGTGGCAATTTGATCGCGTTGTAAAGATTCTTTGACGACACTCTCAAATAACCTCTCCCGTCTAACTTCGTGCGTACGGTTGACAGCGATAACTACCAAGCCAGTTATAACCGCTGCGACAAATACTATGAGGTCAGTTATCATCACGGAGATGTCGCCAGGATGAAACGCTATTATATCTATGGCGATAATTACAAAGAATGCTAAAATATTATTTCTTAGTCCAACTTTGTCAAAGTAAGTATATGAAGCTATCATTAATATTGGCCAACAAGCGGTAAAGGGATTAAATACGCCAGATATAAGTAAGAAATAGACGCCCGACATAGCGTGAAATTCAATTAGCCGAATCGTCGATCTAACCGCGGTGTTGCCTGGCCTAAGTTTTTGAGCAATACCGATCAATATCCAAAATAGCATAATAATCGAGAAACCAACCAAGTCGACGTTATTATTAATTGATTTGACTATGCCAAATTGTATTAACAGGCCATAAGCTAATAACGAATATGGTAGTAAAAAACCAATCTGTGTAATTGTTTTATCGGCCTTTGAGGTGTAGCTATTGCTACTACGGTACCTGGCCATGTATGATTTAACATCCATCTTATGCTTATTATACACGTGCGGCAAATATTTATATAGTTGGGCTCAGCAGTTTTAAAGCTTTACGATGTTCTTTATAATCTGGATCGGCGACACGGACTAAATCCCAGAATTGAGAACTATGATTCATCTGAACAGTGTGAGATAGTTCATGAATTAAAATGTAGTCAATTAACTCGAAAGATAGCTTCATTAATGCGATATTTAAACTAATCGTTCCACTACTGCTACAGCTACCCCAACGACTACCAGAGTGTGAAAAACGAACCTTATTATATGAATAATCATGTCTATTTGCTAAAAACGACAATCTGCGCGGTAGATAACTTTTCGCCTCCAGTCTTAAAGCAGAAATTATAGCGTTCCTAATCTCGCGTGCCACGTTATTATTATTGATATCGAGTCCAATCGGAAGCTTTACGATAATTTGTTGACCATGTCGTGAAATTAATAATTGTTGGTTACTCGCCCCCTCATGAATTATTAGTGTGTGGCTTTTACCAATTTGCATACCATTTATGTACGCGTATTCTGGCTTTGCTTGACTAACAATTTTTCTTAATTCGAGCCTGGATGATTTAAGCAAGCTCTTTACTAGAAATAGCGGTGCATACATTGGTAAAGAAGCATGCAGCGTACCATCTGGAGCGGCCCTCACCTTGACATGAGTGGCAGCTGAACTGCGACGAATTGTTATCTTGCCGAATTCTTCATCTTGAATTATTGGCATTGTTCGTCCTAGCGAATTAAATAGCGTCGGTTGTCGGGTTGCCCAGCGGATACTCTCGACGTCTCGGCCGTCTTTTCGTGGTCTACTAGGTGTTGTAATACGATTCTGAGCTGGCTATTATAAGTGTGCTTGCCACTAATTACTATTGGTTTTTCACTCGCTTGTGGCGAACTAAAGCGCTTCATTTCAAGTTCGAAACGACTATTTGCCAACGTACTACTGATAGGAAGCTTCTTGATATATCGCTTTTTTGCGGTTTCGTCGTCTACTTGGGTCCAAACATACAATGGTTCATAGCCAGACTCATGACAAAGCTTGGCTATTTTGGCGCGGTCAGATCGTGATCCAGTTTGACCTTTAAAGATAAGTGTTCGATTAGTCTTCATAATCTCGTTTAAAATGTAGCTAGTTGTCTTGTTGATTATAATATCTTCATTAGCACTGTATGTTGGCGTGCCGAGTAGATGGCTGCGGATTAAGTCTGAACTGATAATTGGAGCTTTGAAAGTTTCCGCAAAATGTTCGGCAAAAAAGCTTCTACCCGATCCAGGGATACCTACCATAATAATTAAATGTGGCTTAGATAATTGCAAAGATTCCATATTTGTATTATATCAGCCAATCCAACGAAAAAACACCTAATAGCTATTAAATAATTTATATTTATAGTATTCTAAGTCTATTAAACATAAGCGATAAATGTTAGAAATGACAAAGAAATTAGGTGGGTTTACAAAAGGCGTTCGTAAAACGAATAGAGATGTCGTCAAGGCAAGTCATCATGTCGAAAATATTGCCCGGCACATGGCGCATCGTGCCAGATTCAGTCGCTTGATTCGTATCTTGGGGCCTGGAGTCGTGACTGGTGCGGCTGACGATGATCCATCTGGCATAGCAACCTATTCTCAAGCTGGTGCTGGTTTTGGACTTAGTTTTTTGTGGGCTTTTCCAGTCATGTATCCATTATTATTAGCGGTTCAAGAATCGTGTTCGCGGATAGGTGCAGTTACTGGTAAGGGTCTAGCATCTGTAATCAAGAGTAATTACAGCAAAAAATTATTATTTATGTCTGTTTTATTGGTCGTGGTGGCTAATACTATTAATATCGGAGCTGATATTGGTGCCATGGCAGCTACGGCTCGCTTATTTATAGATATCCCGTTTGCAATACTCGCCATATTTTTCTCAGTCGTAATAGTTCTGCTGGTTGTTTTTGTTGACTATAAAAAATATGCCAAGATACTAAAGTGGTTAGCTTTAGCTCTATTAGCCTACCCCATAACGGCTATATTGGTGGGTCAAAATTGGTTAGAACTATTCAAAAGTACATTTATGTCGATACCAAAAATTAATGCTGAAACGATTTACATTCTGGTTGGTATATTTGGCACTACAATTTCGCCATATTGCTTCTTTTGGGATACGTCAGAAGTTGTAGAGGAAGAGATTGCCCATCGACGCTTAACCGAAAATGGCAAAACGTTAAAAATCAGCAAACGATTTTTGCACAGCATCAAATTGGATAACTTTTTTGGAATGACCTTAGCTACTGTTACGGCTTGGTTCATTGTTGTTGCTTGCGCATCGGTTCTATTCAAGAACGGTGTTTATACTATTAATACTGCCGCTGATGCCGCTCGTGCTTTAGAGCCGCTAGTTCAGGGATTTCCCTATGCTGGGCTGATAGCAAAGTTGATATTCTCGGTTGGTATTATGGGTATTGGATTATTGGCAATTCCAGTTTTGGCTGGGTCATCAGCTTATGCGATTAGTGAGACATTAGGTTGGCGCGAGGGTCTATATCGTAAATTCAAGCATGCTATTGGTTTCTATGTTGTGATAATTGTGGCGACAATTATTGGTCTGGCAATTAACTTTATTGGTATTGATCCAATTCAAGCATTGATCTTTACGGCTGTATTTAACTGTATAGCTGCCGTTCCATTATTATGGATGATTGCACAAGTTGGCAATAATCGCCAGATTATGGGCGAGTACAAAAATAGCGCCTTGTCGAACCTGTTTGTTCGTGCAGCGCTAATAGTAATGACAATTGCTGTATTGGCACTATTCTACTTTATGACTTTTGGCAAATAATTAGATTATTACATAAGCGCATATTAAATATTGGTCGGTCGACCGCTTTGCGCGGCCGACCGACAGGACGATACTATTGTAAAATCGCGAATTTGCGATTTAACACCAATAGCACGCCAAGAGATGCTGCCGAAATAATGATGGCAGGCATACCCCACTCGGGGTGCTCCATTATTAAATTGAAAAACGGCAAAATTTCACCCCCTTCTAAAATATGATATGCGCTGTAATAATCTAAATATTAACGTTCTATAGTTTTTATGACTATTTAATAATTATATCACAAGTATTATAAATAGTCAATACTAAAACGGCTATTCGATTGCCGTAATAAAACCAGCTAAATCAGTTGTTCCCTGTATTCTAATTCTTGGTAGTGCTAGCTTATCCATTCCAATTTTGGCGAAACCATATTCGGTTGTAACAGCTACTTTATAACCTGTATCTTTTAATAATTGTTTCGTAAAGTCATTATAGTCACCAAATGGATAGCAAAAAGCATCACTGCTACCTAGAATTGTTTTGGACGTCGTCAAATCGTCATAACCTGCTTGGTAATCTATACACTGAAATAGACCGCCGTGGCCAGTGTCGCAGCCACCAGTATGCATGGCGTGTGAATGTGATTGAAAAGATATTAAATTACGATCAACATTAAATTGCGCCGGATCGCCTGACCAGCTGGTTATTAAGAACGATGTAGCCGGTATCTGATACTTGGCTAATACTGGGTATGCTAGGCTGAAAAAAGTACTACTACCGTCGTCGTCAGTGATAATGACACTTTTCTCTGGCAAGTTCAGATTGCCGTCTAAATAACTGGCTAGTTCCGTCCAAGTCGGAAAATAATATTGGTTATCCTTCAGGTACTTCATTTGTTGATCAAAAATGACGGAGTCGGCAAAATTGCCATCTTGCGGAGTTTCGCCAGCAGCGCTGTTATAGAAAAAATGGTACATCAAAATTGGAATCCCGACGGTATTATTGGTTGTTGGTGCTAAAACGTTAATATCTCTTTGGGTTTGGACTTCATTACCAGCCTCGTCCTTGATGCTATATGTTACATGGTAGCCACCGATACGACTAGTATTTACATTATTAGTTACTACAATTTTAGCTGATAAATCGCCATCATGCTTATCAATAGCGAGTGCTCCTGCGTCGGTATATGTATCCCATAGGTTTATGTTAATAACCTGAGTGCCTTTTAGTGTTAATGTTGGCGCAGTAATATCGGGCTTGTTAAACAATTTTGCGACTTGGTTAAAAATATAATTTGATGAGAATAAACTTAGGCCGATTAAGGCAACTATAACTAAAAAGATAATTAATATTTTTTTCATCGTGTTCTAATAAGCATTATACCAAAAACAAGATTGCAGGGATATCTCTAAATCGTATATATTCTAAATGCCTATTTCTTGGCTATTTACAATAAGCTTATGTTATGCTATAATAGATTTGTACCTTGATAATGTATCAACCATGCTTTGAGAACGACGCAGTGTGCTTAATCTAAAAATTAAGTATGATACGTCGCTCTCAACAAAAGTTGAAATTTATGTGACATCGAGGTAAATATGATCATTAGTATTATAAAATTATTTGCTGCGATTATATGCGGCAAAATCAGTAAAAAAAGCGCCGCTGAAATAATAACGGCACTGGCTAACGGGCAATTAACTGCCCAGATAGCCGAACTCCGTCGGCAGACGGAGGAAATAATTACTCTCTCCCGTTAGTGGTGAGAGTGAAAGCCCCCAACTTTGTTGGGGGCATTTTCTTACTATTTGCTAGTTGTTGAATATTCTTTTTGCGAACGCACTGATAGAAAAATATGCTTCGTCAGTGTTTCCCTTAACGAGACTGTGTCTATTACCGAAATAGTGGGGTCTAAAAAACTTTACCTCTCCATCTCTTGTCAAAAGAATGTGAGATTCGCCGTGGCAGGTTATCGGTCCTTCTCCGATATACCACCCTTCGTAAGTAACTTCCTGAGGTATGGTTTTATGCCAAGGCTTACATCTTACCCTAATACTAAGCTTGGGCGGATCTAATGACGCCTTGTCTTCACGGTTGATTAGAAAGTTAGAACCTCCTTAACTACGGATGGAAGCGACAATTCTCGCGTTGTGGATGCTTCGGCTAGCTCCGCAGCCTTTCTTTTTTGCTCTGCGGCTACGGCTCCACAAAATTTTTTATCCATATACTATTATCACCTTTTTATCAAAATTCTCCCGACAGTCTGCAATTTACAATACTGTAATGAGTATATTCAAAATACTATATAACTCGAATTATGTCAATTTGCAAAGTGGTGCCGATTTACAAGTAGTCAACATTGTGATATAAAGGTATTGAACCTTAACAATTTAGTACTACCTGTGAGGACGGCGTTTTGTGTTTATCTAGATAACACTGAACATGGTACGCCGTTCTCAACGAAAGTTGAAATCGCAGTTGTAAAGCAACTGTGAAAATTTTGTACGGTGAAAGAGGTGTTTGTTATGAAGGATAACAACATCATCAATGTCAATGATCTGTTCTCGCTTATTGCGAGACAAAATGAGGTAATTCGTCGTGTTAAAAATGGCGGGTTATCCATGGAAGCTGCTTTGAGGGGTACGCAGAGTATCATCGAAGGAAAGTCTTCGGACGTCGTCGTTGATAACTTCCTGCAATTTGCCCCACTTCTTCGGACTCTTGGCGAACAACAAAAAACGCTTAAAGCGTTAAACGAGAAGATGCCGAAGAATATGCGGGTTCCTGATTCATGGATTGACACCTTGGATACAAATAGCGACCATGTTCAAATGTTTGAGAGTCTTGAAACGTTTTTTGTTGTGCCAACTGGCACGCTAAAAGACACCATAGAGTTTCAAGTCAAGCTGATTGAACTGACACAGCCCGCCATTTATCGCTCGACAGATTTTGATAATGGAATCGACGGTACCTATCTTGACGGTACGGCCGACAAGGCAATGTACGATACCCCTGGTATATACAGGGTACGTATCAATCTTGCGGCCTATTGGAACAAAAAGAATGGCAGCTCAGTTGATAATACACGTAAGCAGGCTTCTGCTAGCGGCATTACTCTGGCTGGTTTAGTCGCTGTCGGAGCATACGCTCTCCAAGATCCAAAATTATACCAGTCTCTAGATGGCGTGAATCTGCCCTACTTTGACATTGCAGAACTTCGTTCTGGCGATGGCGGCTCTAAGGCCTTCTGCTCGGACTGGAACTCGGTCGATCGCAAGGCGTGCTTCCGCTCGTACAGCTCTGGCCTTGTCATTCAGTTCTATGCCCAGCCTTCTTTTGTTTAGGGTAGTGCTTAATTCTTGGATGTTCGGTCTTTAAGTTTCCTCGGGTATTGATCCTTGGTACTTACTATGCCCTAGCCCCCGTTTATCGGGGGCTTTAAATTTGTTAGAAAAATATTAAAATTTATGTTTAATATCTAAAGCTAAAGAAATAAGAATGAATGACTGAAGCCTCTTGTATTTGTATATAGAACATATTTTATAAACAAATTAAAAGGGCGCATCATTCGATGCGCCCAAGTGCCTATTAGTGTTTTTTTACGCACCATTGTCGATAGCGTCTTGCTGCCGATTGGTGCGCTGTTTGTATGCCATGCAAAGTCTTGCGAAGATGGATCTCAGCCAGTTATTCAACTTGAAAATTGGCTTTTCAATGACCTCAGTTTCGACTTTTTCGGTTTTTAGCCGATAGGTTCTGCCGAGGATTAATTTCTCCACATGCTTCACTGCTTTTAAGACATCTTTGATGTCTCTGCCTGTTACCTGGTATGACGTTACATATTTCTGCTCATCCTTAGAAAAAAAGTCCCTGGTAATAATCACATCACATCCGCATATTGTCAGCGGGGTAAATCTAAGTAATTGACAAATATGTATTGTATATGTTTTAGTAATATGCTATAATTTAGATATCCATTAGTTGTTCCATCAACTATAGGGGTATCACATCCAAGAGCGACCCTCCTAATCGAGGGTCGTTTTATTATTTTTGGTCTCTGTGCTTTACTTCGTCGCGCCAAATATCTTCATTGATTTTTAATATATCAGTGTAGCCATCGCTACCAGTTCGCAACTCTGAAGAAATATTATTCTGGGTAGAATAGATATATACTTTTTTCTTTCTGTTCTTAATGTAAGTCACTAATGATAGGAAATCAGAATCACCTGTAAATAGAATCGCCATATTATACTTATCGATTAAATTGACTGCGTCAATCGTCATCTCTACGTCCATATTGCCTTTTTCTTCTATTATTGTTCCGAGATCTGTTGTTACTTTTATTTGTTTTAATTCTTTTTTACGTACAATGAACCCTAGCCCTTTTTTAAGATATGCAAAGAATCGATGTTTGCCATCGGTGCTATATTCTCTGGTACCTTCTTTTGGGAAGGCGGTATAATAGTATACTTTTAGGTCATTAGCTTGGTATTCTTTGACAAGATATTCTTTAAGTTTTGCAAGATCCAAAAAACGCCCTTTAGCTTTTTGCGCTTGCCATAGATTAGAGGCGTCAACAAATACATAAATTGTCAACTTATCTGCGGCGCTGTAATTATTTAATCGAGGTTGTTGTTTGGGTTTTTCTGTCATTATGAGCCCCCATCACTTATTATCTAATAATCTATTATAAACGCGCTGCTTAGATACTACAATATCAGTTGTTATTCGCGTTTGATATATGCCTATATTTACAAATAATAATATTCATGATGGAACACTCGGGTTGGTTTATTATTTACCTCTGTAATCCAGTCAAATAAACCAACTATTTTAGTGTGTTGTTTGATCAAGCTCCAACCTATCAAGAAATTAAAGATGGAACACAAAAAACAGCCCAATTACCAGAGGTAAATGAGCTGTTTCGTGCAATAAATTGCAATAATGGACTTTTGGCAGGGG
>CAZHGY010000012.1:0-18184 GCA_964532235.1 uncultured Saccharimonas sp. (SeqCode)
TGGTAGTAGCGACAAGGATCGAACTTGTGACCTTAGGCTTATGAGTCCTACGCTCTAACCAACTGAGCTACGCTACCTCGTCGGAACACGCTTTCTGTACTCGTTTCGCCGCAAGCGGCAAAGGCTTCGTCTATCAAGCGGTTCCTCCTCTCAGTTTTTCAAACAGCTAAAGCTTGGTTTAAAAAACTGGACAATCGCAAATCTCAATCTGCAATCGTAGGGATAATTGTAGCAAAAAATATACTATTCTTCCAGTCACAAAGTTTATAATATATAGGCATACCACGTGATACATACCGATTTAATATCAGGCGTCCCTCACGAAAGGTCATATCATATCATTTGTCTTCGGATGTTTTGCTGTTGAAACGGGCAAGATAGACGGGCAAAAAATTATTCGAACGTTTCCTTAATAAACCTAAGGAGATTTTGATATGAATGACGAACTTTATTTGAATGAACCAGTCAAAGTTGTGGTAGTTTTCGGCGATAACATTGATATCTGTCAGCCTCTTAAACTTAAGCGTAAAAACGGTCGTGAAATTGATATTACAGAAGTTGGCTTACGTCACCCCAGTATGCAAGGCAAACGAATGTTGCATATTTTTGACGTGACGGATGGTGTAGCTGATTATCGGTTAGAATTTGACGCCGAACGATTGACATGGGCCTTAACCCGAGAGGCCGATCATTATGTTGCGTAATACCTACAACACCGAACAGCCACTAATAATGCATGTCGATTTAAACTCAGCCTTCGCAACAATCGAACAGCAGTCGCGACCGATGTTACGTGGCAAGCCAGTGGCAATAGTAAATCGCAATAACGAATATACAGCTATTGTGACAGCCAGTTATGAGGCAAAGGCCATGGGCGTAAAAGTTGGAATGAAATTCCGTGATTCGGCCAGATTGGCACCGGGTCTGATTGGCATCGAAAGTGATCCAGCTAAATATCGCTTTGTATACCATAAGTTAATGTCGATACTGAACGACTATTCGCCGAATGTTGTGATGAAAAGTATTGACGAGGGTCTGATAGATTTTCATGGCATTCCTAATCTGCCACCGCTAACTGATATCGCTATGGAGATCAAAAAGCGGCTGCGCGAAGAAATTGGCTGCCATATGCGCTGTAATATCGGTATTGGCCCAAATCGTTTTTTAGCAAAGACCGCTGCTGGGTTACATAAACCAGATGGCCTGGATCTAATTGATTTCAAAAACTTACGTCAGGTGTATGGAACGCTAAAACTTACGGATTTGACGGGAATTGCCGAACATCTGGAAAGGCGATTGCGGGCGGTTGGTATTAATACACCATTACAATTTCTGGATGCTGAACATATTGTTTTAGAGAAAATAGTTTTTAAGAGTATCTGTGGTCGACAGTGGTTCGAGCGGTTACGTGGCCATGAGGTAGATGATTATAAGTCTGAAACTCAGACAGTTGGACGGCAATATGTCTTGGAGGATCGCAACCTGACACGTCAACAGATTCAAGCCAGGTTATATAATCTATGCGAATCAGTCGGATCGCGACTACGAGCCCAGCAAAAATCCGCCAAAGGATTGTATGTTTATGCCAAAACCACCAGTCATAATTACTGGCATTCTTGCAGGTGTTACCAACTACCATTCTTTAGCGACACCACTATCAATGCCATCGCTCAACAATTATTTAGTAAAGCGCCAGCGGACATTATTGAGATAGGGCTGCACTGCTATAATCTGACTACTGGTGATAATGATCAGATTAGTATATTCAACGATCAGTTCGTGCGCGAACAGCATTTGATTGAAGCGGTGGACGACATAAACCGTCATTTCGGTGAGCGTATGATTCATGCTGCTGCAACACTTGATACTGATCGGATAGTTAAAGCTAAAATTCCATTCGGTAGCACTAGATATCTTTAGGTTGTATACTGTACTACATAATGAATAAAACAGTAATTATGGTGTGTTTGGTCATTTTTGAGTTGATTGGCAGCTATTTGCCAGTATTAATTTTCAAAGTCGACATGCTGAGTGGCTGGAGTATCTTGGGTGGGGTTATAGGTGGTTTTGTCGGTATTTGGATCGGTGTAGTGATATCTAAAAAGTTAGTGTAAGGGGAAAAATATGAAAGTTACAATCTTTGGGATAGGCACTTTTTATTTTTATCCACAGACTGACGGCATTGATTTGGTAGCCGAAATAGCCGAAAAATATTCAGGCCCAGTAATTCGTGCCAAAGATTTGATGGAGTTTGAGATTTAATAATCCGTATACTAGTAATATGAGCAAATATGTCGTGGCAGTTAGCGGTGGTGTTGATTCGGTGGTCTTATTAGACTTGCTGACGCGTCAGCCTGACATGGAACTGATTGTGGCGCATTTTGATCACGGTATTCGTGATGATTCAGCCGATGACGCCAAATTTGTAGCCGAACTGGCCAAGAAATATGGTCTAGGATTTGAATCCAAGCGTGAAGATTTGGGTAAATACGCTAGTGAAGAATTGGCCCGCGACCGTCGCTATGACTTTTTGCGATCGGTGGCAAAAAAACACAATGCCAAATTAATCACCGCCCATCACGCTGATGATGTCATCGAATCAATTGCTATCAACTTGTCACGAGGCACTGGATGGCGTGGTTTGGCAGTCTTGGATTCAGATATATTTAGGCCATTAACGCACATGTCGAAGGTTGAGATTATAAATTATGCAAAGAAGCACAATCTGAAGTGGCACGAAGATAGTACTAATAAAAGTGATGCGTATCTACGTAATCGCATCCGCCAGCGGTTGGTCAGCCTAAACGATGACTCGAAACGCCAATTGTTAGGTTTATGGATGCAACAGAAATCGTTAAAAAAACAGATTAACCAAGAAACCGCAGATATGTTAAGTGACAAAAATACATACAGTCGTCATTTTTTTATTTGTATCAATCCAGAGCCAGCGATGGAGTGTCTGAGGTATGTCACCAAGGGTTTACTAACACGTCCGCAGCTGGCTAGTCTGTTGATATCTATCAAAGTGATGCCGGCTAAAAAGACATACGAAGCAGGAAATGGTGTAAAAATATTCTTCACTCCTCGTAATTTCACGGTTGAACTGTTAAAATAGTTATAATCAAAACCAGCTGAATCAGAAAGGCACACATTATCTATGGCAATTAAACCTAAACCAGTCGTTTCTAACAAGAAACCAAGCAACATTATTCGACTAATATTGTTTTGGGTAACTATCGCATTTTGCGTTCTTATTGGAATCGCGTTTTTGTCACCAGCTGACGATTTAAAAGATGTAGCAATATCAGACGTCATTAAACGTGCTAACGCTGGTCAAATATCTGTGTTAGAAATAACGGGTAACGATGTCAAGGTCACCCCCAAGGGCAGTACTAAACCGACCGAAAAAACCGTCAAACAGAGTGACAGCAGCATCCAAGAACAAGGCTTAAAAAGCGATGCCGATGTTCAAATCAAGATTTTAACGCCGTCTACTACAAGCAACACCATATGGAACTTAGCTATTATTATTGTGCCGATGGTATTTATTGCTGGCTTTTTCATGTTTATGATGCGTCAGGCTCAGGGGCAAAACAACCAAGCTATGGGATTTGGTAAATCAAAAGCTAAACTATATGGCATGGATAAGCAAAAGGTTACTTTTGATGATGTAGCTGGCAACGATTCAGCCAAACAAGATCTACAAGAGGTTGTTGACTTTTTAAAACATCCTAAAAAGTATGAAGCACTAGGCGCCAAGATTCCACGCGGAGTTTTGTTGGTTGGTAATCCTGGTACTGGCAAAACATTGTTAGCTAGAGCTGTGGCTGGTGAAGCTAACGTGCCATTCTTTTCAATATCTGGTTCGGAATTTGTCGAAATGTTTGTTGGTGTTGGAGCTAGTCGTGTTCGCGACCTGTTTACTAAAGCGAAAAAGAATGCCCCAGCAATCATATTCATCGATGAAATTGATGCTGTTGGGCGTCGTCGTGGTAGTGGAATGGGTGGTGGCCACGATGAACGTGAACAGACCCTGAACCAGATACTAGTCGAGATGGATGGATTTGAGCAAGGTTCGAACGTGATTGTTCTGGCTGCAACAAACCGTGTCGATGTTTTGGACCCAGCATTGCTTCGTCCTGGACGATTTGATCGTCGCACGAATATTGCTTTACCAGAGCGCAATGATCGTTTAGCAATTTTGAAAGTTCATTTTAATAAAAAACCAGTTGATAATACTGTTAACCTCGATACACTTGCAGCCAAAACAGCTGGAAGTTCAGGCGCGGATCTGGCTAATATTGCTAACGAATCTGCTATTGTGGCAGCTAAGCGCAATGCCAAAAAGATTACCAACGCCGATGTTACGGCTGCTTTTGAAAAAATTGCAATTGGCCCAGAGCACAAAACTAGAATTATGACCGACAAAGAGAAAGAAATGACTGCCTATCATGAGGCTGGCCATGCATTGGTTGGTCACGTTATGCCCGAAAGTGATCCAGTCCACAAAGTTACGATTATCTCACGTGGCAACACGGGTGGTGTCACATGGTTCTTGCCTCCAGAGGATCGTAATTATACCAGTGTGATTGAATTTAAAGATATGTTAGCCAGGGCGATGGGCGGACGGGTAGCCGAGAAGTTAGTTTATGGACCTGACCGTATAACAACTGGTGCCGGATCAGATTTACGTCATGCAACTTCACTAGCTCGCGATATGATTGTCGAACAGGGTATGGGATCAAAGTTACGCGATCAAGTATTTCACGAAGATGATGGTGGTATGATGTTTGGTCGCATGACGCACGAGCGACCATACAGCGACGATACGGCCAAGGAAATTGATATAGAAATTGCCGACTTAATGAAAGAAGCATCGGCTAGGGCTGAGGTAGTTATTGCTAAGAATCGCGCATATCTAGATAAATTAGCTCAAGCTTTGATTAAAGAAGAAACGCTCGAAGAAGAACAAGTAGCCGATATCTTGAAGGGTACCACTTTGCCAAAGGAGGCTAAGCTTTATTAGGCCTGGTAATAAACCATGGGACATATCGGAAGTATCGTAACGAGAGCCAATAAAAAGTTGCCAATCAAACTGGCAGCGGCTATGTTGGCTAGTTCAACACTACTTTCAAGCCTGCTAGGATTGTTCCGTGATCGTCAACTAAACGGTTTGTACTATAGCTCTTATCCACAAGGTATTGATGCTTATACGGTGGCTTTTTCGGTACCAGATTTCATGTTCTTTATACTTGTTTCGGGTGCCTTGAGTGTTACGTTTATCCCGGTATTCAACCAACGTTTGGCTGATGGCAATAAAAAGTCAGCTTGGGAACTTTCAACCAGCGTATTAAATCTGATGGCGATTGTTACATTAGTTGCTAGCGTATTGATAATTATTTTTGCCGATCCATTGGTCCGTTATGTAGTTGGGCCAGGTTTAAATGAATCTAGCCGAGCTTTGGCGGCTAGTATGATGCGCGTGATTGCGATTAACCCATTCTTGTTTGCTATTGCAACGGTTGTTGCTAGTATGCAGCAGGCGGTCGGACGGTTCACTTTCTTTGCATTAGCGCCAGCTGTCTATAATGTCGGTATAATCATTGGAGCCATGTTCTTTACTAATGGTATAACTATATTTGGCTGGAAGGTGTTTAGTGGTGGTATTTTAGGCGTAGCCTTAGGTGTTGTCCTAGGATCAATCATGCAACTGCTGATTAGTTGTATTGGCCTATTTGGAATGGGCTTTGACTACAGGTTCAAGATATATTGGAAGAATAAAGGTTTTCGTAAAGTGCTAACTTTATTGCCGGCACGATCGCTGGACCAAGGTATAGATTACGTAAATAGCATAGTTGAGACTAATATGGCGTCAAGGATGGTGGCTGGTACGATTCGTGCTTATCAGCAAGCCTCGACGTTGTCCTATGTGCCGATTAATTTAATTGGTGTTGCCATCAGTACAGCGGCTTTTCCAAAGATGGCGGAGCGATTAGGCCAGGGCAAGACTGAATTATTCAAAAAAGAGTTGCAAACAGTACTGAGAGTAATTATTTGGCTAGCACTTCCCGTAGCAGCAATCGCCTTTTTTGGTCGTGGATACTTGGTTGACTTTATTAAAATCGGTGGTGATGTTTTAATGGCGAGCATTCTAGGTATACTTGCAATCGCCATTCTGTTTAGATCAATCTATCACATTTCAGCTCGCAGCTTTTATGCACAACAGGACACTAAAACCCCATTATATATATCATTCTTTTCAATTGGTCTAAATATTACGTTAGCCATTTGGTTTACACTGGGGCTAAATTTAGGTGCTTACGGGCTAGCTTGGGCGACTGCGATTGTATCGGCACTTGAAGTCGGCATATTATTTGTCATTATGAGCCATCGTATAAAAGGTCTGTTTGATATTAAGTTTCTGCATGCCATCTCACGGATGGTTTTATCTACTGTCATAATGTCGATTGTGACGTATATACTCGTGTCGTTTTTGTCATTAAATGCAACCGACCGTAGTTTCTTTGTAAGCTTTCCAAAATTTGCGATTATAGTTGCAGCCAGCGCGATTGTATATTTATTCATGAGTTGGAGGCTAAAGCTTCAAGAAACTGATTTTATAACATCACGTGTTAAACAAGTATTTCACGGTGGGCATAAGTGAAAATAGACCAGTCTCACATCCGTAATTTTTGCATAATTGCTCATATCGATCATGGTAAATCGACGTTAGCTGACCGTATGTTAGAGTTGACCGGAACAGTTCAGATGCGTGACATGAAGTCGCAGTTGCTAGACAGTATGGATTTGGAACGCGAGAAGGGTATTACCATCAAACTGGCGCCAGTTCGTATGAGTTACAAAGGCTGCGACTTAAACCTAATCGATACACCTGGCCATGTTGATTTTAGTTATGAGGTTAGTCGATCTTTGCAGGCTTGTGAGGGCGCTGTCTTGGTCGTTGATGCCAGTCAAGGTGTACAAGCTCAAACTCTGGCGAATGTTTATTTAGCGATGAACGTGAATCTAAAGATTATTCCTGTACTAAATAAAATTGATTTGCCAGCTGCCGATGTTAAACGGGTTAGTGCCGAAATTATTAACTTGTTGGGCTGTAGAGAAGACGAGATACTAAAAATTAGCGCCAAGACTGGTCAAGGCGTCGGTGAAGTACTGGATGCGGTAGTTGATCGAATCACGCCACCATCGGGGGTGGAGAGTGCGCCAACCAGAGCTTTAATATTTGATAGTTATTATGATGATTATCGTGGCGTAATTTTGTACATCCGAGTGGTTGATGGTATTGTGAAAAAGGGTGACACGATCCAAATGGTCGCGACTGGCGCAGAAGGAATCGCACTGGAAGTTGGCGTGTTGCAGCCCACTATGAAACCTGGTGAAGATTTAATGACTGGCGAAATTGGTTATATCGTGACTAACTTACGGACAACTCATGATGCGCGAGTTGGCGATACGGTTACGACTAAACGCGCTTATACCCTAGCGCAATTACCTGGCTATAAATTAGTAAAGCCTTTTGTCTATGCCGGCTTTTTCCCAGTCAGTAATGATGATTATCAGGATTTAAAGGATGCGATTGAAAAATTGAGTTTGTCCGATTCGTCACTGCAATTCGAGCCTGAGAACTCGCCAGTTCTAGGCTTTGGTGTGCGAGTTGGGTTTTTGGGATTGCTACATTTAGATATTGTTCGTGAGCGGTTAGAACGTGAATATAATTTAGATTTAATTGTGACTAATCCGTCGACGGATTATCAAGTTGTTCTGGCAAATGGTGAAGAAGTTGATATAAAAAGCGCTAGTGATTTGCCAGATCCAAGTAGAATCAAAGAAATTCGTGAGCCATGGATCAAAGGCGAGATTGTCGTCCCTCAGAGTTATATTGGTGGAGTTTTGCAATTGATTATTAATAAACGTGGTCGCCAAAATAATCTTAGCTATATTGATGAGCGAGCTCTAATTAGCTTCGAGGCGCCATTAGCGAATCTGCTAACCGATTTTTATGACCAATTAAAATCGATTACTAGTGGGTATGGTTCGTTTAATTATGAATTGGACAGTTACCGATCCGAGGATTTAGTCCGTGTCGACTTTTACGTTGCTGGTAATATTGTCGACGCACTTAGTGTTATGGCTCATCGCAGCGAGGCGGTGCACTTAGGACACGAGATTGTCGATAACTTAAAAGAAGTTATTCCACGTCAAAATTTCCAAGTTGCACTGCAGGCTGCTATAGGTGGTAAGTTTATCGCCAGGGCGGATTTATCGGCTTATCGTAAAGATGTTACGGGTTATCTATATGGTGGCGATGTAAGCCGTAAAAAGAAATTATTGGCTAAACAAGCAAAGGGTAAAAAGCGTATGAAGCGTTTTGGCAAAGTTGATATACCGTCCGAGGCTTTTACGGTGATGCTAAAACGCAATTAAACTGGTAATATGTTGGATATGGATATTGAGAAACTCGCCAAAAATTATAAAGTCGATCAATCTGGAATTGATGCAGTTAAAAGGTCGCGAACCGCATTTATTGCAGGTATTACATCAGCTGGTAAAGATACGATAGTGGGCAAGTTGCTTGATACCGGCGATTACCATAGGCTTATTTCTCACACAACTCGACAACCTCGAATTAATAATGGAATTCCGGAGAAAGACGGCATCGATTATCACTTTGTTTCGGTTGATCAAATGTCCGACCTACTCTTAGATCATGGGCTTATCGAGGTAAACTGCTTTGGTGGTAATTATTATGGAGTCAGTGTTGCAGAATTAGAAGAGGCTAATACTAACGGCAAAATTGCAACCAGTGACATCGATATTAATGGTATATCATCTTTTTATGCGATTAATCCCGATGGTACGATGGCGATTTTTGTTGTTCCACCCAACTATGAGACGTGGATGATGCGTAATAAACGGCGTTATTCATCGGAAGAACTATTTCAAAAAGATTGGCTGGTACGTCGCGATATTGCTATTCATGAACTTGAAACAGCACTGAATGATCAACGATATTTCTTTATTATTAACGACGATCTTGATCATGCAGCTGATTTAATTAATAAAGTAGCGCATCGCGCCGTAGAGGTCGCTAGCTGTGACGATTCGGTGGCGAGAAACTGTGCTAAATTACTCTTGGCAACAATCCGACAAAATCATTAGCACTCGTTGACATTGAGTGCTAAATCTTAGTATAATGTCGCCATGACAGAGCGACAAGTCCAGATACTTGCAGCAATTATTGAGCAACATGCCGAGATTGCATCACCAGTTGGCAGCGTTTTATTGGCCAAATTATTTAATGTGTCTAGTGCGACAATTCGTAGCGAGATGGCGGTACTAGAGGAAATGGGCCTTATTACTCAGCCACATACTAGCGCGGGGCGAATACCAACCGATGCCGGTTACCGCTTTTATGTAAACATGCTAACGGATAATTATGACCCAACCAAGACTCTACCAAGTCTTGATCGCAGTGCGAGAGCGATTGAATCTAGAGCAACGGGATATCATGATCATGCCGATAAAGTCATCCGTAGCGTGGTAGATAGTTTGGTTGAATTAACTCATAATCTTGGCCTAGCTACGATTGGAGACGAACTATATATGAGCGGAATTAGCAATCTATTCTCGCAGCCTGAATTCTCTAAAGCCGAACAAGTCCGAGCAGTTGCCAATTTATTGGATAACTTGGAACCATGGTTGCGCGAAGCATCACCAGACGAGCCACTGAACGTTTATATAGGATCAGAAAACCCAATTGGCAAAGATAGCGGTGCCAGCCTTATAATCAGTCGTTTTCGTTCACCATATAGTGATCGCAGTTACATAGGCGTCTTGGGGCCAACTCGTCAAAGCTATGACAGAGTTATGCGTCTTGTACGTCTAGCAGGTGAAAAGTTAGAAGAAATGTTATAAAAAAGAGGGAAATTATGGATAAGACCAAAAAAACTAAAAAAGATCTTGAGTTAGAAAAGAAGATATCTGAATTGACGGTTGATTTGCAAAGAACCAGAGCGGACTTTGAAAACTTCCGTAAACGAGTTGATATCGAAAAACACCAGGCCAAAGAATCTGGAAAAACCAGTGCTATTCTAAACCTATTGCCAGTTATTGACAGTATCGAGCGGGCAATTAAGTATACCCCAGATGAATTAAAGGAGAATCAGTGGGTCCAAGGCGTAACAAGCTTGGTTAAAAATCTAGAAAAGTCATTGGAAAGTATGGATTTGAAACGAATTGTGGCAACTCCCGGAACTACGTTTAACCCAGAACTTCATGATGCTATTTCTATGGACGAAGATGCAGTTGGCGAACACGAAGTTATCGCTGAAGAGATGCAAGCTGGTTATATGCTGGGCGGTCTGCCAATACGTCATGCGATGGTTCGCGTTACGCGCAAATAATATGATACAGTTATAAAGTATAAAATGCGTAATTGGAGGATGTTATGTTAGCTAGGTCACTTGTTTTAGTTGTTAATCCAGGAAGCGCTAGTCGAAAATACGCTTTATATTCTGATGGTGCCAAACTTTCGACTATTCACTTTGAATTTGAAGATGGTAAAGTAATTAGCAAGCTATCGTATAATGGCCAGCAGTTTCCAGATTCGTATGCAGATACCGATCTAAGCACTGTATCGCAATATATTTTGCCATTATTAAATAGATATCAAGTTATTAATGCAGACGATGCCATATCGGCAATCGGTATTAGAGTTGTAGCTCCTAGCAAACGATTTGCGGCTGATCAGTTAGCCGACGATTCGGCCATAGTCGCTCTTGAAAATGTGCAGCTTCGGGCGCCGCTTCATGTTGGCACTGTTTTAGCCGAGATTCGTCAGCTGAAAGAGAATATCCCGCAGGTTCCGATTGTAATTATTTCTGATAGCGCCTTTCATTCGACGAAGCCAGAATGGGCCTGGCACTACGGTATTGATACTGAACTTGCCGAAAAGCACGATATTAAACGCTATGGTTTTCATGGCGTTTCAGTCGGGTCAGTGGTTCGTAATTTGCAACAGGCAGATATGTTACCATCTAAAACCATCGTGTGTCATTTAGGTAGCGGCAGCAGCATTACAGCTGTAGCTGATGGTAAATCAGTCGAAACGACGATGGGATATACGCCACTGGAAGGTCTGATGATGGAAACACGAGTTGGTAATATCGATCCGTCGGCGGTTGTCGCAATAAAGCGTGAATTACATCTAGAGGATGATGCAGTTGAGGAATATTTAAATAAAAAGTGTGGGCTACTAGGTGTAAGTGGCAGTACTAATGACGTTCGCCAGTTGTTGGCTAAGGAATCACAAGGTGACGCCCGTGCCAAACTGGCCTTAAAGATGTTTGTTTACCGCATCCAACAAGCTATTGGCCAGATGGCCGCCAGCATGGGCGGGGCAGATCAGTTGGTCTTTACGGCAACCATTGGCGAACGATCGATGCCGATTCGTGAGCGTGTTTTAGAAAACTTGGGTTATTTAGGATTTTTCAATAACAAGGAAGTCAACGATGCCCTTTTTGAACCAAAAGAGCCGACCAATATTGGTACGGCTAAAAGTAAACCGGTGATAGTTATATCAACTGACGAATCGTCCGAGATCGCCAGACGTGCGGCAGAATATAATAATAAATAATATTACTTTATTAGCACTCTTGACACGCGAGTGCCAGGTGTCCTATACTGAGAATATTAGCAATCTACTCGATAGAGTGCTAGATAATAACTAAAATTCGCTGTACAGCGAAAGGAGAAATTTAATGAGTAAAATTATTGGAATTGACCTTGGTACAACTAACAGCGCCGTAGCCTATATGGTTGCTGGTAAATCAGAGGTCATCGCAAACTCTGAAGGTAACCGCACAACTCCAAGTGTTGTGGCTATTAACAAAAAAGGTGAACGTTTGGCTGGACAAGTTGCCCAGCGCCAGCGTGTTACTAACGCTAAAAACACGATTTTCAGTGTAAAACGACTAATTGGTCGTAAATTTAGCGACAAAGAGGTTCAAAAAGACCTAGATATTATGCCATACGATATCGTCAAAAAAGGCGATGGCGTGGCAGTAAAGATGGGTGACAAAGATTATACGCCAGAGGAAGTATCAGCAATGATTCTGTCCAAACTAAAGGCTGATGCCGAGGCTTTTCTAGGTGAAAAAGTTACCGAAGCTATTATTACTGTCCCAGCCTACTTTGATGATTCACAGCGTCAGGCAACTAAAGATGCTGGTAAAATCGCCGGTTTGGAAGTTAAACGAATTATTAACGAGCCAACCGCAGCTGCTTTGGCCTACGGCTTAGACAGCAAAAAAGAGGAAAAAATTGTAGTGTTCGACCTTGGTGGTGGTACATTTGACGTTTCCGTCCTAGAACTTGGTGACGGCGTTTTCGAAGTTAAATCAACCAACGGTGATACACACTTAGGTGGTGAAGACTTCGATAACACTATCGTTAACCACTTTATCGATGTGTTCAAAAATGACCAGGGAATTGATCTGAAAAAAGACAAAGCGGCTATGCAACGTCTGAAAGACGAAGCAGAAAAGGCCAAAAAAGAACTTTCCAGCACAAATGAAACTGAGATTAATATTCCATTTATCACCGCTGACGAAGAAGGTCCAAAGCACTTTGAGTATAAATTAACCCGCAGCAAATTAGAGGATTTGGTCAAAGATCTGATTGATCGTCTAGCCAGTCCAGCCGAAAAAGCTCTAAAAGACGCTGGTCTAAAAAAGACTGACATTGACGAGATAGTTTTGGTCGGTGGTATGACCCGTATGCCAGCAGTTGTTGAAAAGGTCAAAGAAATCTTTGGCAAAGAACCACTAAAGGGCGTAAACCCAGACGAAGTTGTGGCACTTGGTGCTGCAATCCAAGGTGGTGTGCTGGCCGGTGATGTCAAAGATGTGTTGTTGTTGGACGTTACTCCATTATCACTTGGAATCGAGACTATGGGCGGAGTTGCTACTAAATTAATAGAACGCAACACCACTGTTCCTACGTCTAAGTCCGAGACATTTAGTACGGCATCTGATAATCAACCTCAAGTTGAAATTCATGTAACTCAAGGTGAGCGCGAGATGGCTGCCGACAATAAATCATTAGGACGATTCACATTGGATGGCATTGCGCCAGCGCCAAGAGGCATTCCTCAGATTGAAGTTACTTTCAATATTGATGCCAACGGTATTTTGAATGTTACCGCCAAAGATAAGGGCACTGGTAAAGAGCAAAGTATTACTATCAGTAACAGCGGTAATCTCAGCAAGGACGATATTGCCAAGGCTCAAGCCGAAGCTGAAGCTCATGCTGACGAGGATAAGAAGAAGCGCGAGACGATTGATGCCCGCAACGGTCTAGAAAGCTCAATCTATCAGGCAGAAAAGATGCCAGATGAGTTTAAAGACAAAATTGGTGACGAAGATAAAGAAGTGATCAAAAAAGCTGTTGAAGAAGCTAAAAAGCACAAAGACAGCGAAGATAAAGAAGAGTTAGAAAAAGCCGTCAAAGAGTTGAATGACATTCTGATGCCAATTGGCGCCAAGATGTACAAGGCTGCAGCCGACGAGAAAGCCGCTGAACCAAAAGAAGACGACGACAAAAAATCCGATAAAAAAGAAGATGACGAAGCCGTAGAAGGCGAAGTCGTCGACGAAAAGTAGTATAATCTTACAAGATGACAAAACGTGATTACTATGAAATTTTAGGTGTATCCAAAAACGCCTCGGACGATGAGATTAAAAAAGCCTATCGCAAGGCAGCAGTTAAGTATCATCCCGACAAAGAAGGTGGTGATGAGGCCAAGTTTAAAGAAGCAGGCGAGGCTTACGAAGTCCTAAAAGACAGCGCCAAGCGTCAGCGATATGACCAATTTGGTCACGCTGGCGTTGGCGGCAACAGTGGCGGTGGCAGCTATGGTGGTGGTAATCCATTCGGTGGCTTTGGTGGCCAAAGCGTCAACTTTGACTTCGGCGAAGGCGGCTTTGGTGACATATTCAGCCAGTTCTTTGGTGGCGGTGGCAGTAGCCATCGTGGTCCAAAGAGAGGTCGCGATATAGAGGTGACATTACAACTGTCATTTGAAGAAGCTGTCTTTGGCGTTGAAGAAAAAATTGCCATCGATATGGACAACGAATGCCCACATTGTCATGGCACTACAGTCGAACCAGGATACGATATGAAGACTTGCCCAACCTGCAAAGGTGCCGGTCAAGTTAATCGTGTAATGAATACTATCTTTGGGCCAATCCAACAAGCTACAACTTGTGAAGAATGCAATGGCACTGGTAAAGTTCCCGAAAAAGTATGCTCAGTCTGTCATGGTAAAGGTGTGCAACGCGGTAGCCGTACTATCAAACTAAAAGTCCCTGCTGGAATCGACGATGGCGCCACTATTCGGCTGCATGAACATGGTGAATCAGCTGGTAACGGCCAAAAAGGCGACCTGTACGTTCATATTCGCGTCAAAGCTCACAAATTATTCACTCGTGAGGGCGATATTATTCTGTCTGAACAGCATATTGGCATGGTTGACGCGGCACTTGGTTGTGAAACCGATGTTGATACAGTTGATGGCAAAATCCGCATGAAAGTCCCAGCTGGCACGCAGTCAGGTACCGACTTTAAACTGTCAGGTCATGGTGTCCCACAGATAAGATCTGATCGTCGCGGCCCTCACATTGTCAGTATCCTAGTTGATACTCCAACTCGATTATCACGCAAACAGCGTGAAATGTTAGAAAATTTCTAAAAATATCATAATCTCTATATTTTTATACAAAAATCAGTGACCCCGTAGCCATTGCGTTTTTAGACATTTCATGATATAATGATAGGTAATTTGGCTATATATAGAAAATAACTATACAAATAGATTAGATTGGAATAGATTATAAGTATGAGCGATTTACCAATAATTTCTGTTACAGGCACAAAAGGCAAAACCACCACTGTTGCTATTATTAGTGACGTTCTGGCGCAACTCGGCAAAAATGTCTTAAAAGTTGATACTACTGGTCACTTTGTGAATGGTGTCCGAAAAAGTAGCCTAGATGATTCAAAAGCTGTTTGGAACCTGGTTCCAAGCGTTTGCCCTGGTCGTTTTTTATATGAATTCTTCTTAGATCCATCATTACAAGACAATGGCGTGGCAGTACTAGAATGCGCACTTGGCTCCAGCTCCACCTCTGGATTAGGTTATAGATATCATGATATTGGAATCTTTTTAAACGTATTCGAAGACCACATTGGTTCGTCTGATCGCATATCTAGCAAAGAAGATATTGTTAAAGCTAAACAGTTTATTTTTCAGCGTCTTCGTAATCAAGATTCATGCGCCATATTTAATGCTGATGATTCGTATGTTATTAGCGCCATCGACAAGATACCACGTGGTAGCACTTTGTTGCCAATCGGAATAACGTTCGAATGTTATGATGCCAAGAAGCATCTGGAAAATGGTGGCAAACTAATCACTATTGATGATGAAAAAAGAATTATTTTACGAGATAAAGACGGCGATACGATTATCGCTGATCTAAAACTTATCCCGTGGACTTTTAATGGTAATTTTGGGCCATCAGTTTGGAATATGATGGCTGCAGTTGCGGCGCTGTATGCATTTTTTGATGGTCAGATGCCAGATGGTCTGCGTAAGGCTGTCGAAGCCGTCAGATTAGATAAATACGGCGGTAGGCTAACTGTTTTAGAGAACCAAAACGGCGTAAGAATTATTGCTGACTATGCTCACGAAAAAGTGTCGCTCTGTAGTGTCGCCGAATTAGGCAGAGGAATGG
The DNA here is from genome assembly GCA_964532235.1 of uncultured Saccharimonas sp. (SeqCode). Taxonomy (GTDB): domain Bacteria; phylum Patescibacteriota; class Saccharimonadia; order Saccharimonadales; family Saccharimonadaceae; genus UBA1547. Next base: position 15,816 of record CAZHGY010000012.1, read on the forward strand.
TTAAAAAAGGCGGAAAATTGATCGGTGTCGTGCGATTAGCGCATGATAGGACTGATGAACTGATGATAGATACTGGCAAGACAATTGCGCCGATGTATGATGAGCTTGTTGTTTATGACAAGATTGACGGATATTTCCGTAAGTCTAAAATCGCCAGTCAAAGGTTTCCACAAATTGAAGGCCGTACCTCGACAATATTTTCTGATGCCATAAAATCGGTTAACCCAAACGTTACACGGATTGTTCGAGAAGATGAGGCATTAATGCAGGTTGCAGAAATTGCCAAGCCAGGCGATGTAGTGGTCTTTATTGTGAACGATGACATCGTACGTTCAATTGAATTTGTCAGAGACATATTTAAGGCAGACTTTATTTAATGACTGACACTAAGCTAATTGGACGAGTTGAATTGGTTGATTTACCGCAATTGTCTATTAAACGCGTGCCTTCCAAGGTCGACACTGGAGCCGATGCCTGTAGTATATGGGCTCATAAAATCGAGCGGCTGGACGATAGACTGAACGTGGTTTTCTTTGGTCCAGATTCACCATTTTATAATGGGGATATACACACATTTCAATCTGATGAATTCGAGATAACCCGAATATCAAACTCGTTTGGCAAGAAAGAATTGCGTTATAAGGTTAAATTAAAAGTAAAGATTTCTGGCAAATTGATCAATGGCACATTTACATTATCCGACAGAAGTACTAAGCTATACCCGATACTGATAGGTCGTAGCGTGTTAAGAAATAAATTTATTGTAGATGTTTCAATAGGTAAACCACTACTGGCTAAGGAAAAAGAACGTAAATTGGCATTAAAAGAGGAGCTTGTAAAGTCTGGAAAGGATAAATTATGAAAATAGCAATTCTATCAAATGGTCCAGGAAACTATTCTACCAAACGACTAAAAGAAGAGGCTAAATTGCGAGGTCATGAGGTCAGAATTATCCGATATAAGGAATGTTATGCCTCGATTGAGCAAAATAATCCAGCCGTGAGTTATCGCGGTGCTGATTTGCCGATGTTCGACGCTATTATTCCAAGGATTGCATCATATATGACGTCATATGGAACAGCGATTGTGCGACAGTTAGAGATGCAAGGTCAGTATACGGTTTCTAGCTCGATCGCTATTAGTCGTTCACGCGATAAGATGCGCAGTATGCAGCTGTTGGCTAAATATGGAATTGGTATTCCAAAAACGGTTGTGTCGCGTAACACTACTGATATCGATAACTTGTTAGAGGAATTGGGCGGAACGCCAGTTATTATTAAGTTGGCGCGTGGTACTCATGGTAACGGCGTGGTTTTGGCTGAATCAAAAAAGGCTGCTAAATCGGTTTTGCAGGCCTTTTATTTGACTAACGACGACGGCACCAACATATTGTTGCAAGAATTTATTAAAGAGTCGGCCGGTACCGATATTCGTGCATTTGTAGTTGGTAGCCGAGTTGTTGCCAGTATGAAACGTCAAAGCTTGGATGATGATTTTCGATCCAACTTGCACAAGGGCGGTGAAGGCACGACTATTAAATTGACTGACGAAGAAACAAAAATCGCCGTCAAGGCAGCAAAAGCAATGGGACTAAACATCGCTGGTGTCGATATGATGCGTAGTGAACGTGGGCCATTGATTTTGGAAGTTAATGCCAGCCCAGGGTTTGGTATTGAAAAAGTTACCGGTCGAAACGTGGCTGCTGCGATTATTGAATATATTGAACAAAACGCCAAGCGCAACAACAAAAAAGACAAAATCGGCGCTTAATAAAACACCTGCTATAATATCTTTATGGGCATCATTTCGGTTTATGTCATTTTAGCGATTGCACTTTTTGGTGCAGCATTCTTTGCAAAACGACGGTTTGGGTTGCTGGGGTTAGCGCTGGCCTCTGGGTCGCTACTGAGTGGTATTTGGGGGTATGATGCAGGACTAATTACTAGTGCGCTGGGCATTCCAAATAATCAGTTAGTGTCGGCACTGACGGCAGCCATAATCGTATTGTTGCCGGCTGGGGTATTACTTTTTCATGGCTATACTTACAAAACCATTATCGGCCGATTTGTTGGGGCATCGTTGTTCACCGTCTTAGCTTTGGCATTTTTGATTCAGCCTTTAAGCACTGTGTTGATGCCAGCTGGCGTTGGAATTGAAGCCTATTCTTGGCTAAGCCGCAGTAGGGATTTGGTCATTGGTGCAGGGTTAGTAATATCGGTTGTCGACTTGTTTTTGACGAGGCCCGTTGGCTCGAAAAAACGTCGATAACATTGACAAATAACACCTATTAAGGTAACATTCTTTAGATACGGGACCGTAGCTCAGCTGGTTAGAGCACCTGCCTTTTAAGCAGGGTGTCGTGAGTTCAA
>CAZHGY010000013.1:0-17804 GCA_964532235.1 uncultured Saccharimonas sp. (SeqCode)
AATTATCCAGATAGCCACAAAAACAACTTCTATAATAAGCTGCAAGAATATCGTAACTAAGCCAAATATTACCAAAAAAGAACGAGCAAAAGCACCAATGATCCTGGATATGGTCTTATCAATAAAAGCCCGAATCTGTACCGCAAAGTTAGACGCACTGCTCGAATTTTGAGCCGAAATCTGTTTGTAGGGCGCAAATAATGTCGATAATAAAGAGCTGATCGAAAAAAAGTCGATAGAAGCCGCCAAATGCTCCTTAATTTTATTTAGGCGCATCGCTAGACCGCCACCATACCACCAAGATAATATACCGCCTAAGAACATATTCATATTATAACACTAGCAAGATAGGAGAAGGACAAATTCATCCATTATTCCAAACTAACCTAGTGGTATAATAGGTCATATATGCCGAAGCAACTTGTTACCATTTTAGGCAAAACAATCCAACATGTCGCTCGAATACGTGGCGGCGGATCAGCCCTACCAGGGCTAGTTGTCGAGAAAATTGATCCAAATTTTGTAGGCCAGACTCTGAAACAATTACCGATGGGAATAGCAGTAATCAGTGGTACTAATGGCAAGACTACTACAACTAAAATGGTAGTCGAGATGCTAGAGGGTCAAGGTTTGAAAGTATTCACTAACCGTACTGGTAGCAACTTTATTCGAGGAGTTGCGGCTGCTTTATTGAGCGATATTGACATGCATGGCAAATTAAATGCCGACATTGCAGTTTTGGAACTTGATGAAGCCCACGCAGTCCACTTTGTAAATCGAATTTCACCTAGATATACCTTACTACTGAACGTTATGCGCGACCAACTAGATCGTTTTGGTGAGATAAACTACACTGCAAAACTGCTATGTCACGTGGCAGAATCGACAACCGACGCCGTAGTATTAAACCGCGAGGACCCATTAATCGCTGGTATCGCAAAGAAAATGGATAAACAGAGAGTTGAATTTTTCGGCCTAACCCAAGATTTAATTAGCACCTTTCCCAGTGACGATGGATTGCATACTCATTCTGCCAAGTCTAACAATTCGCAAAAAGCCGATGTAATATTGTCGAGTTTTTCTAGTAATTCTGCATCGTTTATTATTGATGAAAAAGTAATTTCAACTAAGCTGAAACTAAATGGAATCTATAATATATTTAATGCTGCCGCTGCCCTGGCCTTCGCACGTACAATACTTGGCGCGAAGATCGATCAAAATAAGCTTATTAAATCTCTATCTAACGTCCAGCCAGCCTTTGGACGTGGCGAAATCTTGATGGTTAATAATAAGCCTCTGGAGCTAGTATTAGTAAAAAACCCGTCGGGTTTTCAGCTGGGGCTTGAATCGTTCAGTCCAGAAAATTATTCCACAATGATTGCCATCAACGACAATTATGCCGACGGCCGCGACATGTCATGGTTATGGGATGTAGACTTTGGCAGTCTTGCTAAGACTGGCGTTAACTATGTGTCGGGTATCCGGGCCTATGATATGGCTCTTAGACTACAATATGACGAGATACTAATAAAGCATGTAGATACAAGTTTAATTAAAGCGCTCAGACAATTTATCTTAACATCGCCAGACCAACCGAAAAGGATATATTGCACATACACTGCAATGCTGTCTATTCGTAATGAACTAAAAAAGACAACTAGCGCGAGGACTATAAAATGACCGAAAAAGAAATTACCATTCTACATCTATATTCTAACGATATGAACATTTATGGTGATCGCGGCAATGTTTTAGCGCTCCAGCGACGATTAGAATGGCATGGTTACAAACCAGTAATAATCAATTACAACCAAGGTGATAAATTTCCACAATCCGTAGATATTATCGTTGGTGGTGGCGGCCAAGATAGCGGTCAAAGCAAAATCAAGACTGATCTGCTATCAATCGGCTCAAAGTTGATAGAGCTAGCTAATAATGGAGTACCTATGCTAATGATTTGCGGACTATACCAATTGTTCGGCAGATTCTTCAAAACTGCTGATGGAGAAATCATTCCAGGGATTGGATTAATTGACGCCGAGACTACTGCTGGTAGTGAACGCTTAATTGGCAACATTATTACTAACAGCAGTCAATTCGGCGATATCATTGGTTATGAAAACCATAGTGGCCAAACATTTTTAGGCGTAAAAGCATCCCCACTTGGAATAGTCAGACGTGGTGCCGGCAATAATCAATCAGATGCAACTGAAGGCTCTAAATACAAAAATATTATCGGCAGCTATATGCATGGATCCTTATTGCCAAAGAATCCGAGCATTGCCGATTTTCTAATTGAAAAAGCTGTGATAAATCGATACGGAGAGTTTAATGGTAATATAATCGATGACCGATTCGCCGACATGGCACGAAAAATCGCCATAAAGCGTCCAAGATAAATTATCAGACAGCCACAGGCTGGTCTCACAGCCGACATCCGAGGTCATCCATTCAAGTCAATAAACCATCAAATATTAGAATCTAACCCAAGGGATAGATTCTAATATTTGGTCGGGGTGATCCGACTTGAACGGACGACCTCGGCGTCCCGAACGCCGCGCGCTACCAACTGCGCCACACCCCGATATGCTTAATTTCTATCATATTCATCGACTGTAACCGAACCATACTTCTGCCTTGATATCATAGTTAAATCTGTCGGCATCTGCAACTTCGGTTCGTCATAATAAATATAGTATATCTTGCTATACCCATCTAACTGATCACTAGGATTGCTAACACGCCACTTGCTACCAGATAACACAGCATAACCACCGCCCAACTTTGAATCCTGGCTATAAAAATAATATGGGCAGTTGGAGTCATAAAAAAAGTTATGAAACTGAACGTAGGTATATGGGTCGGCCGCAATAATCGCCATACTGCTTTCCGCACAGTCGGTAGTATCAATAGCAAGTGCTACTTGTTTCGTTCTGACATTCTCAAGCCGCTGAAAGCTATAGTTGCCAATTTGAGCCAAATTACAAACACCCAACATCATTATGGCAAAAACACCAAGCGCTAACAATTTGTTCTTCATATTTTTTGATTCTGTCATCTTGGAAACCACAACACCAATTACCATAAGGCCACCTAGAATAATCGGCACTAGATATCGCTCCAAATACATTGGACGAACTAGACCAACGATAGTCAATATGATTATTGGTACGGCAGTATACATAGATATTAAGATAAATCCTTCTTTAGACCTCATACCTAAACGTTTATATGCTCGATACATAAACGTACCTAAAACAAATAATACGAAGAGTATCAATAGGGACGACATTGCATCCAGCTGCCATATCGGCTTATATACAAAGATAAACGACACAACCCCAATCAAGTTTTCAATAGTCATCGACTGTACGACCGAAGCTAATACACCACCCATAAATTGATGCAAAAATGATGGTAACCATGGTATAAATAAGATTACTGCAGCCACATATGATATAAACCAAGGTGTCTTAATAATTGGTTGCCTATTTTTCTTTGCCCTCCATATTAACCAAGTAAAGTGAGCCAACCATAACAATGCCATGTAATAGTGCGTATACATCCCAGCCGCAACCAGTAAGGCATATATGGTGTATAGAAGAAAGCGTTTCTTGTCTATCTTTTCGCCTATTGCGCACACTAAGACGTAAGTCGCCGCAACACCTATTAGAGCCGCCAGCGAATACATCCTTAGCTCAAATCCGTATCGCAATAATAATGGACAAAATACAATAAATGGAAGTGTTATGATTGCTGTTCTTTTGCCAAAAAGTTTCTTCGACAGTAGCCCACTAAATAAGACTGCTCCACCCAAGAATATAGCACTTAATAATCTTAGAATTACGCCCCAATCGTTAAATAAATGCGCCCAACCTTGTAGCAATAAGTAATACAGCGGCGGATGGACATCGACCGCAGTCAGCCTAATCATCTCGGATGTTGATTGTTTGGCGATTATTAAGGAATAACCTTCATCAAACCAGACTCCTTGGTTGACGCCAATAGCAAAGCTAATCGATAATGCCATGAGTGCACTAATAATCAATATAGCCCAAAAATGTCTCTGAAGTTGTCTCATCATATATAAACATTCTAGCGTTTTTGGAGCGAAAAAGATACTGGCATTATAGGATAAAATACGGTATAATTTACTGGGTAAACACTATCGGGGTGTGGCGCAGTTGATAGCGCGCGCGGTTTGGGACCGTGAGGTCGAAGGTTTGAGTCCTTTCACCCCGACCATAGAAAATTCCCTAGGCCATTTGGTCTAGGGAATTTTCTATATTCCGCTGGTGTTGGATTCAAACACTTCGACCTCATGAGGTCGAAGGTGAGACCCGCAAGTCTGCGGGTCGCAAGGCGACATCACAAATGAATTATATTCATTTGCCTGATTCGCGCGCCCGCGATACGCGGGTGAGTCCTTTTCTACTATTCTCTATACGCTCTTGCTGCTTCTTCTGGTGCTACTGGATTCACAATAATTCCTGTTCCCAACTCTAATCCAGCCCAGACATTTGGCCTAGGCGCTAATTTAATATGCATATGATAGTCTTTATCGTTAACAGCGTTCTCAATAAAATAGTTATAAGATATTCCTAATTTGCCTAGTTTACCTAGGACAATTTTCATAGCTCTAGCAAATGACTCTTTCTCACTGTTTGACAAATCAGCTATCGAACTAACATGACGCCTAGGAATAAACCAAGCTCCATAAGGCGACTCACTAGCAAAGGGTGCCAAGACAAATAAGTTTCTGTCTTGCCATATCATCCTCGGACCATCCGATTCTTTAGTCACAATGTCACAATATGGACAACTATTATTTTCAATTACATATTTATCGTAAGCTTCAATCTCCGATTTGACTTTTGGCGGTAATAAAGGCAGCGCAATAACTTGAGAATGTGAATGATCAATTGATGCACCAGCCTTACCGCCTTCATTCTTGAATATAATTACGTGTTTGATACCTGCAATGTTTTTCAATGCTGTGTATCGATTAATATAGGCGTCAAAGATCCGAACAATATGCTCAATCGATAATTCATTTATATTCATGCCATGGTTATTAGTCTCAACTATGACTTCCGCCTGACCGTAGGCCTTTGGATTATCTAGAGACACGGCTGGATACTTATTAACCGACGATATTATATCCCATTCGCCATTATGGTTATTATCCCTATAGGTTATCTGCTCATTGTTAAAAGTGTCTGGACAAAAAGGACAGTTATTTGAAGCGCTATTACTTGGCACTTTATTGACCGTCGTTCTGGGTAGCTTTGCACGATTTGGCGCAATGATGACATACTCATCTTTAAAATAGTCTTTTCTGATTTCTGGCCTTGTCATTTGTAACCATAATATAGCATAAGGATAATATTTAAAACCGGCTGTGTTAAAATAGTAACTGAACTTGGGGTATTAGCTCAGTTGGCTAGAGCGCAGCATTCACATTGCTGAGGTCGACGGTTCGAGACCGCCATACCCCACCATTAAATAATATTTTAAACTGACAGGTCGCGACTGTTAAATCGCCAAAAAGCTAAAGCAGTAATAATAATCGCAAAACCGCCTAGCGCTAATAAAGCATAATCTGGGTAGTTATTATGTCCTAATAATTCAGACCCACTAAAATAATGGAAAAAACTACCGTATTTTAGATTAACTAGATCTTTATTTAATGCCGAAATTATACTCAAGACATACATTAGTATCAATAGACCGCCCGAGGCCATACTCGCTTTGCCCTTTTCCGAAAACAGCACCGAGAAAAATACTGCCAAAGAATAGACAGCCCATATAAAGAAAAACGACCCAATAGTCGCTGTCAAATAATTCGTAAATACATAGTCGATGTTGTGCATAGCTGCTAACGGTATAATACCAAATAAGCTTACCGCACAAAAAGATACAAGCAGTATTAATCCTGTAAGATACCGCTGAATAAAGATCTTTACCCTCTTTGCAGGAAGTGACATGAGTGTTTCAATCGTGCCCTTGTCTATCTCATTTACCGAAATGTAATTGGCAAGCGACAGCGTAAATATTATCGCAAGTATTGGCCACAGAAAACTCATATATTCGCTTGAAAGATATGATTCCAGATTACCAAACGATAATGCGCTTGGATCCATGTTCATTGCCTTAAATAGTTCTGGCGGCATTGTTTTTAATAGCTGGTTGAAGCTTCCTGCCTGTTTTTGAATCATCGGAAACAGTGCGACATACATCTCTAAGAACCCAATTGCTGACAATGAATAAATAATAAAAGATCTAAATTTATCTCGGAACATTCTTGTCGCAAAAGCAAACATTATATAGTCCTTTCATAAAACTTCATAAATACATCTTCAAGTGATGCATGGGTAATCTCAAAATCTATAACCTGATGTTTTGCAATCGCATGCAATATAGGATTCAAATCGCCGCTAACCGTAATAAGCAAACCATCCGCAAGTTCTTCGACTTTATCAACACCATTTATCTGAAACTCTGACACCTTGAATTTGTCCCCAAAACGAACATCAATTTTATGTAACTTTTTGTCACCCAAATCTTTTATATTTTCGACTGCAACTAATTTTCCGTCCTTAATAATTGCAACCCTATCACATAGACGCTCAACTTCTGGTAGGTTATGTGAAGAAATAAATATCGTAGCACCGTTCTCGCGCATCTCCATTAGGACTTTATAAATCTCGTTTTGTAATAATGGGTCGAGTCCAACCGTCGGCTCGTCCATGACGATCAGCTTTGGACCATTCATTAATGCCAGTATTAAACCAAGCTTTTGCTTATTACCTGATGATAAATGCCTAAACTTCTTATTGGGGTCAAAGTTAAAACGCCTAACTAAATCTTCAACGCTAGTTGACACACCTCGAACACTCTCAAAAAACCTTATATGCTCCCAACCCGTCCAGCCATCATATAGTTTAACATTGCCAGGCAAATATCCGATTTGTTTTTTAGCTTCAACTGAATCAGTTGACATATCATGACCAAACACCGTAATAGTGCCGTCCGTTGGTTTATTAAATCCCATTAGACAACGGATCGTGGTACTTTTACCAGCTCCGTTCGGCCCCAAAAAACCTAATATTTCCCCCTGTTTAACATGCAAATTTATACCATCTACGGCATGCAATTTACCAAAGTATTTTTTAAAATTATTAATAATGATAACGCTTGTCATGTAGCTAATTATAGTACTGATTTAACTATTTTGCGAACTCAATCGCACGCGTTTCACGAATCACATTGACTTTAATTGTGCCAGGATATTGCATAGTACTCTCAATCTTGGTAGCAATATCCCTAGCGAGCTTTATTGCACTTAAATCATCAATAGCTTTTGGCTGAACAATAACACGAACTTCGCGACCAGCACTAATTGCATAGGCTTTTTCGATGCCGCTAAAACCAAGTGCCACATTTTCTAAATCACGCATACGTTCGACAAAGTTCTCGGCACTAATATTTCTAGCTCCTGGACGAGTAGTTGATAGCCCATCACAAACACGGACAATCAAAGCTTCAGGTGTTGTAGCTTCTACATCATCATGATGTGATTCAATGGCTTTTGCCACCTCTTCTGACATACCATATTTACGCGCTAGCTCTGCGCCCAGATGGTGGTGTTTACCCTCCATTTTATGAGTAACAGCCTTACCAACATCATGTAATAACGTAGCCGTTTTTGTAATACGAACATCGGCTCCAATCTCTTCGGCAATTTGTCCAGCCATATGAGCCATCTCGACACTATGCATTAATACATTTTGGCCATAACTTGTACGATATTTTAGTTCGCCCAATAAACGCAACATTTCTTTTGGAATACCAACGATACCGACTTCTCGAGCGGCATCTTCACCTGCACGATTAATCTCTTTATTAATCTCTTGTTCAGCCTTGGCGACAACCTCTTCAATACGGGCTGGATGAATACGGCCATCTTTCATTAATAATTCAAGTGCAATCCTAGCAACCTGACGACGGACTGGATCGAATGAACTTAGCACAATCATGCCTGGTGTATCATCAACCAAAATATCAACCCCGGTCGCTCGTTGTAACGATTGGATATTACGCCCCTCTTTACCAATAATTCGGCCCTTCATCTCTTCATCAACTAGCTTCACTGATGTGACAGTGCGCTCTGCTGTGACCTCTGACGACATTCTTTCCATAGCAGTAACAAGGATGGTTTGAGCAAGCTCTTCGGCATCTTCCTTAGCGTCATTCTGCAACTTGTTAATCAAGCCGACCATATCTTGTTTTATATCACGTTCTGTCACTTCCAATAACTTTTTTGCAGCATCGTCTTTTGAAAGTTTAGCAATTTTCTCAAGCTTGTCTTGCTGTTTGACGCGAATATCGCGTATCTCGTTTTTTAAGCCCTCGACATCTTTCTCGTTAGCACGAAGCTTTTCGGAACGTTTATCCAGCTCGTCCATCTTGCGATCAAGTGCGGCCTCACGCTCAACCAGTCTATTCTCGGTCTTTTTCCATTCCTTTCGTCGTTCATTCTCTAATTCTATAGCCTCGTCTTTTGCCTTCAAAATAATGTCGCTAGCTTTTGTTTTAGCGGTCGCTAATTCCTTTTCTAGTTTTAGCTTGCTACTATTGGAACGGCGTTTCTCGTAAAGATAAGTTCCGCCAACTCCAAGACCAGACCCAATAATAAGGGCAATGGTTCCTTCTATTATCATACATTTCCTTCCTCGCTTCGACAATTTGCCTTCACTACAAGAATCAACTCACGTATTAGAATCCAAAAAGTTTTAGCGTCGGTTTCAAAATTAATCAGTATTTATCCATAAATGGACTATATATATAATAGCCTCTTTTCACCATTGGGCGCAAGCTATTTTTTCGGAGTGGTAATATTTGCTGGCCGATCATAAAATGGAAGGATCAGCTTCTCATTAATCCCAGATTTAATCTTCGAGACAGCCTGATCTTGCCAATCACCGCCATGTGCTCCAACTATCGGAATACGTTGGCTATCAGCAATGGTGTTAGCAACTGTCATGCCAATTCGTAGACCAGTAAAGCTACCAGGGCCCTCAAATACGCCAATAGCTGATATATCAGACCATGTTTTGCCAATATCATGTAATTTATCACTCAAATATTTAAGAAAATTCTTCGCTAAACCTCGGTCAGCTAGCCATTCATTATCCTGCCGCCAATCACCATCAAGAAATATAACCCGACTCATACTATTGCTCGTATCTATTAGTAAAATCATTTTCTAATTTAGCTCCATATTATCCGATATATCCAAAATCCTAGACGACTCAGTCGGCGCAGATATATCTATGGTTATTCTATCTTCTGGCAGTACATCGTTCGCTATCCCGCCCCACTCAATAATCGTAATTGTTTTAGTATTATTAATTGACTCGTCTAGTTCATTAGCCATAAGCCCAGCATCACTAAGACGATAGAAGTCATAATGTGCAAGTTGCAGATCATCGCGTGCTAGATATACTCGACTTATCGTAAAACTTGGACTTTGAACATTATCCGTAACGCCCAGACCAATCGCAATCCCCATTGTCAAGGTTGTTTTGCCAGCGCCAACGTCACCAACTAGCTCAATTACCTCACCACCCTTCAACAACTTACCAATCTTCTCACCAATTTCCTTCATCTCGGCTTCATCTGAAACATTAATAATCATAACCAAACCATTATAACATCTGGCGCTTTTTTAATCTGTAGCTTACAATAGAGCATAAGCAGTATGCGTATTTCAGATGTTACTATGGAAAAGTTGCTCGTACGCAGTGGTGTGGCTACTGCCGAGCAAATTGGCGTCCTCAAGGATGAGGCGACTCATTCGAAGCGCCCATTGCAAGACATTTCTATCCAGAATGAGATAATCGACGAGAAGACCCTCACAAAAGCTTTTGCTGAATATACTCAAATACCATACATTGACCTGTCTGCTAGTGATATCAAGTTTGATATTCTAAACAAGATTCCGGAACATATTGCCAAACAATATAACGCAGTATTATACGATATAAAAGACGGTACAAACTATCTAGCGATGGACGATCCTGATGATATCCAAGCCGTAAATTTTATCGAGAAGGAAATTGGCACTAATACCAAAGTGTTTATTGCCCCACTGGATAGTATCTTAACTGTACTCGAAAAATATCGCCAAAACGTCAGTAAGCAACTTGACGAGATAATCGACATTCAGCGCTCCGACAATACCGAAAACGCAGACGCAGCAAATAAAGAACTAGACGAGAACTCACCAATCGCCCAAACGGTTAATCTGCTATTAGAGTATGCTGTACACCTCCACGCCAGCGATGTCCACATTGAGCCACGAGAGAAGTATATTCAAATTAGATATCGTATTGACGGCATGCTCAAAGAAGCTAATCAATTACCTCTGAATGTATTAAACGGTCTAGTTAGCCGAATAAAGATTCTCAGTAATCTAAAAATTGACGAACATCGGGTTCCCCAAGATGGCCGATTCAAGATAAAAATTGGCAATAAGCAATATGCTCTACGTGTTAGTACATTGCCAGTTGCTGACGGTGAGAAGATTGTTATGCGTATTCTCGACGAATCAAATCAAGCTGTATCACTTGAGTCATTAGGCTATTGGGGCAAAGCAATAATCGATATCAAATCAGCAATGACCGAGCCGAATGGCATGGTTCTAATTACTGGCCCAACTGGTAGTGGCAAATCCACTAGCTTATTTAGCATTCTAACGATGCTAAATAAGCCAAATGTCAATATATCTACAATTGAGGACCCAGTTGAATACAAGATCCCAGGAGTTAACCAAACTCAGACCAACAACAAGGCGGGTATTACGTTCGCAAACGGTCTGAGAGCCTTATTACGACAAGACCCAAACATAATTATGATAGGCGAAATTCGCGATAGCGAAACAGCCGACCTAAGCATTCAAGCAGCCTTAACGGGACATTTAGTTTTTAGTACACTCCACACTAATGACTCAGCCACTTGCTTGCCTCGCCTACTAGACATGGGTATCGAGCCCTTTCTTATTGCGAGTACGATACGCGTTGTTGTTGGGCAAAGGCTAGTTCGAAAAATCAACCCAAAGACCAGACAGAGTTTTCAACCAAGCGAGGAAGAAAAACAAATGATTATCAGAATGTTTAAATTAAAGCCTGGCCAAACTTTTAAGTATATTCATGAGCTTGAGAAGCAGGCTGCCTCTGAGGGTGTAGGCGGAGACACACCGCTTAGTACCGACGAGAACGGAATTCTAACTTTATGGCGCAACGATCCAAATGATAATGCTGATGGCGCTACTGACGGCTACATCAGTCGAATCGGTATCTACGAAACACTTAAAAATGGCGTCAATATCCAGAAGCTAATTAGCGCTAACGCTACTAGTAACCAGATTCACGAGCAGGCAATCGCTGAGGGTATGATACCGTTACAGACTGACGGCCTTATCAAAGCCCTACGTGGCGAAACGACAATAGAAGAAGTTATAAGGATTACAAAAGAATAATATGGCAACATTTTCCTACGTAGCACTAGACAATAAAGGCGCTACAATCAAGAATATAGTTAATCAGCCCAGCAGATCAGAGGCTATTAATTTTTTGAAGCTGCAAGGTCTTAGGCCGATTAGCATTAAAGAGACTCAATACAAACAGACCAAATATAATTTAAATAATTTATTTGGTGGTGGCAAGATCAAATCAGCTCAGTTAGTCGTCTTTACTAGACAGCTAAGTGCTATGATTAGCGCCGGTGTCCCATTATTACGTGCTTTAACAGCCCTTGCCGATCATGCACCCGATAAATCCACGTTGCAGACAATACTAAGAGCAATTATTCATGACGTCGAAAGTGGCGCGACACTTAGCGATTCTTTAGCTAAGTATCCAGCGTCCTTCAATGATGTGTATACGAATATGGTACGCGCTGGTGAAGCAGCAGGTATATTAGATTCAGTTCTAAAGAGACTCGCTCTACAACAAGAGAAGAATTCAACTATCCGTAAAAAGATTAAAAGTGCCATGGCGTACCCAGTCGTCTTGCTTGTAATAACAATAATAGCCTTTTTTGGGCTGATGCTTTTTGTAATCCCTCAAATTGGCGGAGTCTTGACCGACCTTGGTGGCTCTGACGCAAAATTACCAGGTCTAACATTAGCTATGTTAGCTATTAGCAAGTTCATTACATCTTGGTGGTTCATTATCATACCAGGGCTATTCATTCTAATAGTTGTTTTCTTGTTGTATATAAAAACTAGTCATGGCAAACAACAATTCGACTATTTAATTCTAAAGATACCAATTCTAAATACTGTTATTAAGAAGATTGCTATTGCACATTTTGCTCGCACTTTCTCGGCCCTTATCGAAGCTGGGGTTGCAGTACTTGAAGCTTTAATAGTAACGTCTAGAGCGGTTGGCAACTCGGTCTACGAGAAAGCCCTGCTGGCTGCAGAAGAAGAAGTGAAAAACGGCAAAAATCTATCAAGCGTTATCGATATCAATCCATTATTCCCATCTATCGTTTCACAAATGTTATCTGTTGGCGAAGAGACTGGACAAACCGAGAAAGTTTTGATAAAAGTCGCCGAGTTTTATGAAGAAGAAGTGGATGCCGCAATTGATGGACTCAGCTCTATAATTGAACCAGTCTTAATAGTAATAATGGGCGGAGCAGTTGGCTTAATAGCCGCCAGTGTTATGTTGCCTATCGCGGGAATGGCCCAAACCATAAAATAAGGATATATTCGTTAATGCTCATGCTATAATAATATCAGGATTCTTTAGTGGGCATCATGAATAAACTTTTCTACTCAGATAAACCAATTATTGGGCTCGATATAAGTAGCACTGGTATTAAGATTATGGCCATAGACCCCCAAAAGTGGCTAGTCTTAGGCTACGGATCTCTCGACCTAGACCCGATGCAAATCAAGGAATCATTAGAAGCCGATAGTGACTACTTAGCTACAAGCATCAAGTCGCTGATTAGCAATAATATCATTGGCTCGCTTAACAGTGATCATGTAGCTATCAGTTTGCCAGCTACTCGTAGCTTCTCTAGAACATTTTCATTGCCGATTAAGGTAGCAAAACACCTAAAAGATGCTGTAGATTTAGAGGTCGATCAATATATACCCATTCCAGCCGCAAAATTATATATAGACTATGAAATAATCGATAAGTCCAAGGAAGACATCACAATATTACTAAGTGCGATACCTAGCATGATCGTTGACCGAGTAGTATCTGCAGCCGAAAGTGCTGGTTTGACCGTCAGTTTAGTAGAACCTAGTACTAACTCTATTGCCAGGCTTCTAAAAAAGACTGAGGACGGAATCATTCCAACAGTTGTAGTAGATATTGGACCCGCTAGTACAGACATAGCCATATTAGATGAAGGTACGGTACGCGTAACCAGTAGTCTCGCAATTGGGGGCAATACATTTACCCTAGGTATAGCAAGACGTTTTGAAATTACGTTAGAAAATGCTCATCAACTAAAGGTATTAAACGGGCTTAATGCTGGATCAAAGCAGGAAAAGATAAGGACAGCACTAGAACCAAGCCTACGTCAAATTATATCTGAGACTCGCAAGGTCATTCGCTACTATAACGAAAGAATTAGTGGTAATCGAAAACTCGAGCAGTTATTAATTGTTGGCAGCGGTAGCAATGTTCCTGGTATTGGTGATTATTTTACAAACGAGCTTGTTATGCCCGCTCGAGTAGCTAGCCCATGGCAAAAGCTTGACTTCGGTAAACTTCAAGAACCAGCACAACAGTTTAGGCCTAGGTATATAACGGTTGCCGGATTAGCCCTTGTGACTAAAGAGGGGTGCCAAAAATGATCAATCTATTGTCGTATAATGAAAAACGCCAAATTACAGCAGCCAAGCATAACATAATATTGCTAAAAAGCTTTATATTTTTGTTATGCGCCCTTATCTTTATTATCTTAGCATGCTTGGTTGCGAGTTCTTTTATACAAAACATTATCGCCGATCAAACAACATCCGATAATAAAAGTGACGAGTCATTAAGCGTATTATCCCAGGCAGAGACAATTAAATCTGATATTTTAACCGCCAATAATGCTATTACTCAAAGGGTTGATTATAGTAATGTAATTACTGCTCTTACCGCCGCTATGCCAACTGGTACGATAATTGACATATTATCAGCCAGTAGCTCGACGACCAGTTCGCCAGTCCAGCTGACTCTGCACGCCAACGATAGTAATAAAGGTACGGAGCTAAAAGCAAACTTAGATAAAACTGGGCTATTTACTAATGTGACAGTCAAATCTGTCGCCTCTGCATCAGCTTCGCTGTCAGGATATTCGTACGATATTACTATAACTTTTCTAATTAATAAGGCAACAAATATATGAAGAAGATGCGGTTTAATTCAGTAACTCTTAGGACTATCATGACGATACTAATTATATCTATTAGTATCGGAACAATTATCTTATTCTATTTTGTCCAGCAGTCATTCGAAAAAACAATATCACAATATCAAAGTAGCTCTACCAATGCTATGAACGACCAACAAATTCAGTCCATAAGGATAGCAATTACTAAATTAAAGCCCACCGCCAATAAAGCAGCCACTGTTGCGATATCAATTCAGGATTATCAAAATCAAGCAATAAAAGATCTAAATAAATATGCTTTGCTTAGTGGGGTTGTTATCGAAGGTGGCTTTAGCTTTGATCGGCCCATTGTAGCTGATACATCTTCGCAATTTATAGTAGGCAATCTGCTATCTAAACCAGTAGTCATAACTTTAGCCAATCCAGTAAATCTTAGTAGCTTTATATATTTTCTAAAATTGATAGAAAACAATATTCCACTAATGCAAGTAACGGGGATAAATATCAGCCGAGCCTTTGGCTCAACAACCGACATCATAACCGACCCGCTAACAATAGAAGTACTAACGAGGTAGCTTATATGAAGAGAATTTCTAAATACATCTCGGAACAAATATATTTATTCATTTTCATAATCGTGGTTGGAGTTGGACTAATAGCTGCTGTAATCATATTATCCGATACCGTTAGCAAGATATCTACAAGTCAAGGAGAGTCATCGATTGAAATATTAGAGATTAGTCAATCAAAGATTAATCGGATAAATAGTCTAGAGACCAGCGACAATACCAGTCAGGTTCTGACTACAGTTTCTTCTGGCAGAACTAGCCCATTCTCGGAATAAGTTGGCGATTATAAATTAATATGCTTATAATTAGATTATGCTAATATTTGGATCCAGGATAATCGGCTCTTCCGTGATGAGTATTCAGACCGGCACTAGATTGGCAATCATTAAAGCTCCTGTTATCAACCCAGGTAATTTAATGATTATCGCTTACGAAGTTGAAGGCCCTCTATTAACTGAGCATCCATCATACTTGCGACTTGCCGATGTACGCGAGCTTAGTGCAATAGGTATGATCATCGATAGCAATGATGAATTTATTGGTCGTGACGACGTTTTGGCAGTCAAAAAGTTACTCGACCTAGATTTCAAGCTTATTGGAATTAGAGTGACGGATACAACCGGCCACAAAATCGGTAAGGTTGTTGATTATAATGTGGAGGCTGGTAGCTTTACAATTCAACAGCTAAGAGTTCGACAAAATGTCATAAAAAGTCTCACTAATCCAGAGCTTCTAATTCATCGTTCGCAAATAGTCGAGATAAACGACAAATCAATTATTGTTCGTGCCGCAATAAACAAACTTGAAAAGATCGTAAAAGTCGATAGACCAACTTATATTAATCCGTTCCGATCAAGTACACCACAGACAAATAGTAAAGAAAGTTAAAAAATATTATTTATTGATTGCTGATTTAATGTCATCATAATCAAAACCAAGTCGTGCTAAATAAGCAATAAGTTTTTGATCATCTGGATAATGGCTTCTTTTTTTTGAGATAATTTTTTGAATTTCTAAATTATCATTTCTATCAGTTAAGCTTAATTCACTATCAATAATTAAATTATCAACTCCTTTAACACGAAGTTCAGTAAATAATTTCCGCTTACTAATACCTTTTTTAACTGACCTATTTTCGACCCAATAATGCGTAAATTTGCTATCATCAACATATTTCTTCTCAAGCAATCTTGAAAAAACCCTCTCGGTTATTTCTGGAGAAATACCAGCTCGTAATTCACCATTTTTATTTCGGGTTGGTCTAGTTTTACGATAAAGATAATCACGTATCTCACGCGCACTATGAGGACGCATTAAGCAGTACTCCAAAGCTCGTGAATATAACTTTCCAAACATGCTTTCTTGTTCAAGAACCATCAATTCCGATTCTGAATAGTCTTGGCCAATCTTGATTTTTAAATCAGACAATTGGTAAACATCTAAACTAAATCGGTACTTACCATCAACCGAAACATTTACACGATTTTTGTCTCGTGTTTGAACTGAAATAGAGGTAATTTTCATATTTTATCCAAGACAAATATTTAATAGATCAGGAAATTCGCGCGTTTTCATACTGCCAAAAGTAAAATGACGAAATCCAGTAAATTCATGAAATCTTATTTCTGAAGTTGATTTTTTTAATAAATCAATTGACGATAGAGTCGATGCTTGATCATCATTTGAGAATAATATATCAAAACCATTAATTGTTTGGGTATTAATATTTGAATTAATAGTAAAGTTAAATAAACTGGGAATCCGTTTTTCGACATCAAGCCATGGCGCAATTATTACAACCTTTGCAACCTTAATGTCTGGGTGTTCACTAAGCCAACGTACAATGAAGCCACCGCCACAACTATGTCCAACTAACAAAGTATTCTCATTAGGACTTAATTTTTCAAATTCTCTTTTCCATTCCTCATAAACTGGCGCAAATGGGGTTGGCATTTCAGGAGTTTGAGCTAATATACCTTTAAGACATAATTCTTTCTGTAACCAAGGAAGCCAATGCGTATTGCTTGGACTATCAGCGGCACTGAAATAATCATCGCGTGATAACATGCCATGAATAATAATTGCCTGGTTCATTTTACAAAGCCTATTCAGCTACTTTCGCTCGGACTTTTTTATCAATCTCTGACAATACTTTTGGATTATTTTTTAGATACTCTTTCGTAGCTTCTCGGCCCTGACCAATTTTCGCATCAGCATAATCAAACCAAGCACCAGATTTTCCGACAATTCCATGCTGAACGGCTAGGTCTAATACATCGCCAGTTTTACTAATACCTTCGCCATACATAATGTCAAATTCCGCAACTCTAAAAGGTGGAGCAATCTTGTTTTTGACAACTTTAGCTTTTGTACGACTACCCGTAATATTATCTTCACCTTCTTTGATCTGGCCAGTTCGACGAATATCGATTCGCACTGATGCATAAAATTTCAAAGCATTTCCACCAGTCGTGGTCTCGGGATTACCAAACATCACACCAATCTTCATGCGAATTTGATTAATGAATATAACTGTAGTTTTGCTTTTACTAATAATACCAGTAAGCTTGCGTAAAGCCTGGCTCATTAGTCTAGCCTGAAGTCCCATATGACTATCGCCCATATCACCGTCAATCTCAGCCTGTGGAACAAGCGCCGCCACTGAGTCGACGACCACAATATCAACGGCGTTCGATCGTACTAATGTGTCCACAATGTCTAGAGCCTGCTCTCCATTATCTGGTTGTGAAAGCAATAAGTTATCAACATCTACCCCAATCTTTTTAGGATACTTAGGTATTTGTTTTTTATGATCACTTGAAA
>CAZHGY010000014.1:0-17677 GCA_964532235.1 uncultured Saccharimonas sp. (SeqCode)
TAAGTCGTATGGATTACCTCTTCATTATTGCCGTAGGTCACTTTGACTAATATTTTTGTTACTGCTGGATCGGTCGCTGCCTTACCATATGGACAAGTTATGGTGACTGCTATTAAGACATTTGACAGCCCAGCTATAGTTGGTCTCACTTCAGCAGGTTGAAGTAAATCTTGGCACGGTTTCTTAATGTATGTGTTATTTGTTTTGTATTGTTGCAAATAATCATATGCAATGTTACTGGCTTTGGCCTTGGCACGGGTTTCGCCACCATCTTTGATGATCATAGCGTATAGCTGGTAACCTGACGTCAGAAAAGCGGCTGCGACAAATAATGCAATTAATAATTCAACGGTCGAAAATCCAGCCTTTTTCATTGGTTCTTGCTTTCTTTCTGATAGGTGTGGCCATCTTCCAGTTTGACATACAGAACAAATTTGCGGCATTCCTGACTAGTAGCGGCACATATTTGCCATATTGAACCATTTAAATACAAGGGCTGATAAATATACTTGTTGGTCGATATAGACGTTTGAGGATCGGCACTGTCAGCATATGCTAAACTCGATGTCTCAGAAGCTAATTTTAATGGGTCATTAAATGATTTTGGGTCGATATCGATTAGGAGTGATGTAAGATTCTGATCAGTCGATGGATATTTGCCATTAGAGCCGTAAAAGCTTTCAAGATGTAATGCAATTGCATCAATATCAGCCTTGCGCTCGGAGTCACGGCTGTTGGCTTGTGACTTTAACATGCCAACAGTGCCAAGGCTGATTAATATGCCCATAATTGTGATTACAATTATTAACTCAACAATAGTATAGCCACGAGACTTCATATTATTAGCATAAGGTTTTTAAGCCAAAATCGCAAGTTACTGTATCTCGAGAGGTTCTTGTTCTAACTGGATATGAAACTTATCCATAACTTTGGCCGATATTTCGTTGCGTGCGGCCGCTAAATCATCGTACGAAGTAGCGGATTCGTTGACTAACACTAAAGCGTTTTTATCATAAACTCGCATGCCGTGAAATACTTGACCTTTTACGCCAGCGTTTTCTAATAAATAGCCTGCAGGTATTTTGTATTTTCCATCGCCCATGGCAAACAACGGTATTTTTGGGTCGATTGCTTGTAAATCGTCCAATTGCCAAGTCTCGACAATAGCATTTTTAAAGAAAGAGCCGCTGCTGGGTAAGACCTTCGGATCTGGTAACTTGGATTTGCGCAGATCTAGCACGGCCTTGCGGATTATGCTAGGACTATATTGCCTGACTCCAAAATCATCAAGGTATTTCTGTAGCGAACCATAAAACGGCGGCTCAGTTGGTCGTTTTAATAACCTTAGAGTGATATATGTAATGACATAGCGCCCAGCGTCCGTGCTGCGGAAGATGCTGTTACGGTATGAAAAAGCACATTTGTTGGCTGGAATATTAACGAATTTTTCATTCTGGGTATCGTAAGCAGTTATTGATTGTAGGGTGTCGGCAATTTCTTGACCGTACGCACCAACGTTCTGGACTGGCGTGGCGCCAGTAGTACCTGGTATGCCTGACATAGCCTCGATGCCACTGAGTTTTAAGTCAACGGTTCGACTGACAACTGAATCCCATTCTTCTCCAGCGCCAATTTTAATAGTAATAGCGTCATTGTCATCTGCCATAACTTCAAATCCAGGTATGCGCATGCGCACGACAACACCGTCGTAGCCTTCATCATGTCCGATCAAGTTGCTGCCATCGCCAATTACGAATATCTGAAAGTTTTTTGATTTTGCGTCTTTGCATATCTGTTCAACCTCTTCGCTATTTCGGACTTCAACCATATATTTGGCTGGTCCGCCTAACTTCATAGTGGTAAAATTTTTAAGTGGGATGTTTCTGTGTATTTCCATATATTATTTATTATAGCCTAAGTTGTTCATGCATGGTATAATCACATCTGTTATGCACCCGTAGCTCAGCTGGATAGAGCGTTTGGCTTCGAACCAAAAGGCCGGGGGTCCGAGTCCCTCCGGGTGTACCAATAAAAATAGCCAAGTTATGCTGGGCTATTTTTATTTCTTAAAATTAGCTGCAAAAACCTATTGTCTTTATAACAGATTATGCTAATGTTAATACATAAAGTGTAATAAAACAAAAAATAAGGAATAAAAATGAAAAAGCAGGCCAAAAAGACCACAAAAAGAACTTTGGTAAAAAAGGTGGCCGTTAAAAAAGCAATCGTAAAAAAGAGAAAGCAAGTTGCGATTGCCAAAAAGGCAGTTTCTAAAAAGAAAGTTAAATTTTTTAAACCGTTAGGAATTATCTCTGCTATCGGTGGTGCGCTTGGCTTGGTCTTGTTGATATCTTTTTCATTAGCTAACCTGCTAGCTCCGAATATAATTGACGATAACACTGTCTTAGGTGCTACGACTGGCTTAATTGCTCCAACTGGGTTTAGTGCAAAGGTAACAAATTTTAGAGTGTCTTTATCTTGGGATAATATGGCAGAAGGTAATGGTCAATACCTAGTTTGGATATATAACAGTAATGCAAAAAAATATTATCCTGAAGCTCTAGTTGACGGTACTGGTGCGACTGGCGGCATAATTACGAGATCTTATGATCAGGCACCAGGCACGACTTTGTTGTATAGAGTGTCAATGTGCGAAGATTGCCAGTTTACTGGCGAGAATACAGTGAGCGGAAGTGTCGGCAGTATGTCGGCTGGAGTGGCTGTGACGATGCCAAGACTATCGACTCCAAAGATAAATAGTGTAACTAGTGTGGATGGTGGTCTCAAGATATCTTGGGGCGCCAAAAGTGGCATAGATGGCTACGATATATGGCGAACTACAAGCCCACTTAGAAGCTATACGAAAATTGGATCCGTAGGTACGGACGGAACTTATAGCTCGTGGCACACCTACAATGCGGATGGAACGCCAGCTATTCCAATAGATGTTCCTTCTCCTACTAGTTATATAGATAAAACAGTTGTGCCGGGCAAATTATACTTCTATAAAGTGTCAGCCAAAAAAATGATTACGCCACTAACGTACGAAAAGGGCTGGCAAAACTTTGAAAGCAACCGTTCTGGCTTTAAAATGGTTGTACCGATTATTCGTCCACCTGTTGGGTTAAAAGTTGAGGCAGCTTACAAAGATATAGTATATATATCCATTAGTAGCTCCCAAGAAGCAACAGACTTAACCTATATATACTGTGATAAATGTGCTAGTAAAAAAATGCTGTTAAATGTTAAGACGCCTGGCATTAGTTTTGGAGGTGTTGCATTTGATTCAAGCACGGTAAGCTATGTCCTTAGCGGCCTAAAGGCTAACACCAGATACACATTTAGTGCAACTAAGGCACGTGTTATTGCCGGTAAGGCTTATGAAAGTCAAAAAACAAAAACGCAGACTATTAAGACTCCAAATATTGATCAGCCAGCTATGCCCACGGGTTTGCAACCTGGTGGCATGTCCGAGGAAACTGGTCTAAGGATTATTTGGGACGATCCATTGGTTGCCGTAGATGGATATTCGATTACAGCAGTTTGTAACAATAGTACCGATAAAATCTTTTATGAAGACATAGCATTTGCGTCAACATGGCTGGACGAAAATAATAAAAGGGCGTTCGATATCGGTAGCACATTTATGGCGGCTGGTGAGTGTTCGGTTAATCTTACCGCCTATCAGATTTCCAATGGCATAAAAGTGAAAAGCAATACTAGTTTATCAAAATTTATTAATGGAGTTTAATTAGAAAATGACTACAACAAAGAAGGCTACAGCAAAGAAAGCTACGACAAAAAAAGCTATCACAAAAAGAGCTACAGCTGTAAAAAAGACATCACTCAGTAAGCGTACGGCAAACCGAAGGCCTAAGAAACAAGTCAAGCGAGTAATACCAAAGAAGATGTCCAACTTCTTAAAGCCAGTCGGTATATTTATTGCTATTAGCGGAGCGTTAGGTTTAATTGCCTTAACCTCAATTGGGCTAATTAGTGTTTTTGCACCATCCGTAAATGATGAACCAGTTTTAGGAGCGACGGTCAACTCTAGCAATATTGTGATAGTAAAATCTAAGCCAACTGTAGCAGGAGTTCGCGATATTAGTGTCCTTGCTACTGCTTCTGGTATGGAGGTGACATGGAGAGCGGTTAAAGGTGCTGATAGTTATCAAATCTACAGATCATCGGGATTATTGGGATTATTGGGGATGAAGACAAAGATAGCTACATTATTACGTCCAATAGTTTTTACCGATGGTCAAGAACCGTATTCAACGACGAAAGGACCACGAACATCTTATTATGATACCAATATAAGTAAGAATACGTCTTACACTTATTATATTGCTGCTACGAAAAAGTATTGTCTTCAAACTGGGTGTAGCTCAGCAGTAGGTCCGATGTCTAGTAGCAAAAAGGTTAAGAACACTAGGAATATTACAAGAACCGACTATTTTAAAGCATACTCAAATACTGCAGGATCGATATCATTTGACGGATTAGTAGATAAAAAGAGGATAGGCGAGAATTTTGTGTACATCAATAATGATAGATATCATCTAGTGACAGACAAAGATCTATTTAACCGACCTTCTTTGCCGCATACATTGCAGAGTCTTGGTAAAAACTCTCAGGGCCATGATTTATTTCAAGTGGATGGGCTAGCTCCTGATACAAACTACTCCGTGCGGTTCTCGACATACACCGCCTCAATAAATTTTGATGCTAACGTTAATAGCGTAACTATCTATGAAACATTACTAGGTAGTGCAATAACGATAAGAACAGCAAGCGTTCAGGTAGCCCCTGATGCCCCAACTGGATTTATTTATCACGGTGCTACAGTAAATGGTGGAGCTGCTTTTATATGGACAATTCCTACCAAACAACCAGAAGGTTATATAATGAGAGTAGACTGTGTCAAGGGTACTATGGCCATGTTCTTGACTAGAGAGTTTGCGCCATTTGTACTTACGGATTCAGGTCAAGAATTTAATGGTTACGATATTGAAGATTTTGGTACGGGGTATGGTCTATGTACGGCAAGGCTAAGGGCATTCAATACGAACAATGGCGTCAGGTTGTTTAGTCAAGAAACTGTAACAAAATTCAGTAACGCCAGTAAAAACACGAGTGCTCCTTCTCAGCCAACAGGATTCTCCTATATAGGTACTGCTGTAAATAATGGAGTAAGATTCACGTTTGACGTGCCAGATCAACCGGTTGAGGGATATTATGCCAGCGTAGCCTGTGTAACTAGCTCTGGATCTGCTAGTAGCTGGAAAGGATATCCATCTATAGATAGAATATATTCGAGCAGTAATGATGATACTATTTTGAATTCATTTAATCTTAAGGATTTTGGAGAGGGTCATGGTTCTTGTACTGCAAGCCTAAATGCCTATAATTATAATTACGTAGGTAATGAATCGAGCAGTACAATTGCGAATATATCATTTACAAATTAGTAGTGATTAAAGTACCAATTTCCAAATGTATCTTACTTAATAGGGATATCTGGCTACCGTGATGTTGCATTTAGCCGCATTATGCTGATATACTTTGCATAGATCTTAAATGAAAAACAAAAAAAGCGGTAACCCAATGAGCAGAAAATCTCCAAAGCTATTAAAAACATTTGCAAGAACTCGACCTTCTGCGGCTAGTAAAAAGACCGTTCTGAAGAGACGAGTCAAAAGAGCTAAGATAATCTCTAGGCTTGGTGGATCTTTGGCAATATTTGTGTTGTTATTCGTTACGGTATTTGGAGCCTTATCATTAAAACCATCGATCAACTCGGATATTCTAAGTGCCACAACATCGTCGGATCTGCCATTGGCACCAACAAATCTGGTCGCAAAGGTAGTAAATAGTACTGTCACCTTGACCTGGAGTGATAACTCGCCAATCGAAGCTGATAAATATGTGGTTTATAGGTATGACACTACGACTGGTGAGTATATTAAAGCTCCAGATAATCAAATACTGAGTGCTTTTTCAAAAAAGTATATATCCAGTGAGAACGATTCAGGTAAAACCTATATTTATAAAGTGGCAGGTGCCCGATTGACGTATACTGCAGGAACGTCGGTTGCGAATGAATCGATAGGTCCTATGTCGAAGCAGATAAATGTAAAAATTCCAGTTATTAAGGCACCTAAGGCGCCAAAAAATTTACGTGCAAAAGTAAAAAATAGTCAAATCACTTTTAGCTGGACTGGCAGTGCAGATGGATATGAGGTGGAAAAATATGACGTTGTCCAGAGGAAATATGTTTCCGAGCTGGCAAATGGCGATATAGTTAAGACTAGTTTTTCGAAAAGGGCTTATGAACCTGGCAAAACATATAAATTCAGAGTATCAGCATACAATAATATCCATAGTCTAGGTCAGGTTATCGATGTATTATCAAGTGTCGGATTTGCCAGTATTACTATCAGAATACCGCAGCCCAAGATACCAGCTGCTCCGACTGGCCTGAAATCGGTGGTGTCTGATGGGGTTATTAGTTTATCTTGGGCGAATCCGTCAAGATATACTTATTCTGGCATGGTCACGACTGACATAAGTGGTGTAGATGGTTATGAAGTTATGATATATAGTGATGTTACAAAAACATGGACGGCCTTAGATCCTAGCAACTATAAGTTTGAGTCGGATCGTGTTGTAGATATATATAATCAGAGTTCTGGTGATACGAAACAGTATAAGATTAGGGGATATAAAAAGGTATATAGTGAGTCGACTCGTGAAATTACAAATCTAAATGGTCCATATTCGAAGTCTATATCTGTAAAAATGCCATAAATATCTAACTAGCGGTTATTGTATTAACAGAGGTGATAGTGTACAATAAGTTTTTGTAAATGCGGGTTAGTAGCTCAGCTGGTTAGAGCGTCTGCCTCTTAAGCAGAATGTCGTGGGTGAGACCAGCCAGTGGCTGGTCGCAAGGCGACTTTCCGATGCAAACTATGTTTGCGGTCGTGAAATCGCGGGGTCGCGGAACGTGACCGAGTCCTATGATTTGAACCCACTTTACGTTAAAATGTTAACATCGGTACGGGTTAGTAGCTCAGCTGGTTAGAGCGTCTGCCTCTTAAGCAGAATGTCGTGGGTTCGAGTCCCACCTGACCCACCAATTTAAAAACTGCCCTTCATGGGTAGTTTTTAAATTGATGCCGCAACAAAAACAGCCGATGATAATTACTAAAGCAATCTATACCGAATTAGAATAACCTTTTTTGATACAATAATTACATGCAGACCGAAATTGAAGCAAAATGGTTAAATATTAACAAAGACTTATTGCGCGATAAATTGAAGGCCGCTGGGGCCGTGTTGATTAATCCCGAACGTCTAATGTCGCGTCGTGTATTTGATTTTCCAGACGCCAGATTAAATAACAAAAGCGCGTGGGTCAGGGTTCGCGATGAAGGTGATAAGGTCACAATGAGTTACAAACAGCAATTTGATCGTAGCCTGCATGGGACGAAGGAAGCGACAATTCAAGTTGATAACTTCGAGTCAGCTAGTGATTTTTTATGTCTACTTGGTTTAAAGTCCAAGTCCTATCAAGAGACAAAACGCGAAAGCTGGAAGTTGGGTGATGTAGAAGTCGAGATAGATACTTGGCCATGGATTCCAAGTTTTGTAGAGCTGGAAGGGACCTCGAAATCAGAAGTTCACGAAGCTGCGAAAAAATTGGGGCTAGATTTGCATGAAGCATTGCACGGTAGTGTTGAACCAGCATATCAGGCAGTTTATGATGTGACTGAAGATGAAATAAATAATTGGGAAGAAATCTTTTTTTCAGATGTGCCTGAATGGTTATTGAAGAAGAGGATAAAATAACTACAATAGTGATATCTGACTTATGTTTAAACTTATTATTGATATATTTAAAAAATTAAAGCCCGCAGCTCATTTGTTTGTTACCCATGATTCAGGTGGTCGCAATAAAACGACGATTGTTCTGTTGCATGGTATTGCTGCAACATCAAAAACTTTTGATAGCCTTATTAATGAATTAGATACAAGTAGATACCGTGTTATTGCGATTGATTTATTGGGATTTGGTAGATCGCCAAAACCCAGAAATATTGATTATGACGTTCACGACCATACAAAAAGCATAAAGAGAACAATTAGAAAGCTTAGGGTTAGAAAGCCATTTATATTAACTGGTCATTCAATGGGCTCAATAATTTCGACACACTATTGTAATCTTTATCCAAACGAAATTAAAGAATTGTATCTACTAAGCTTGCCGTTATATGTTAAGAATAATTACATAAAACAATCAATTATTTCTAAAAAACAAACAGATATATTTTTGAAAATATATGAATATCTATCAAATAAAAAAGATATAGCTATGGCTTCATCATCGGCAATTAAGAAATTATTTAGGGTAAAAGATGGAATGGAAATTACAGAAGAAAATTGGAATAGCTTTAGACTGTCACTAAAAAATACAATAATTAACCAAGATACTTATAATGAGATTAAAAATATTACAGCTCCAATACATATATTCTATGGTTTATTAGATGGATTTTTGGTTATGGATAATTTGGATATGCTCCAATCACAAAAAAATGTTTCTGTTACAAAAATAAAATCTACTCATCATGAAATTAATCATAAATTTGCAATTGAAGTTGCAAAACATATAAATAAATAATTTCTGTTAAAATTATGACTATGCGCCTTGTATTAGGGTGTCTGATGGTGAATAATTTGACACTTATAATCTATTTTGTTATAATAATATTAATTGTACGAGGTTTTAATATATGCCATCGTTCAAAGTAAATTTGAAAAGGGGGTGTCTTGATTGGGCACTGAGCTATTAGGCCATTTTGCGTCAGGTGAACCGGTATATGCTAGGGTTAAACCGTATTCTGATCCAGTTCCGTGTAGTGAACTAACAGATGGTTTATCTACTGTCCGCTCGGGAAAAAGTGGAATTATAGTAAAGGAACTCCAATTTGACCACGTTATTGGCAAAACTTTTTGCGTTAAAACCCAAGAGGGCGATGACGTGTATTATGCCAAGAAACCTGGCGAGAAAGAGTGGTTTAGGTTTGTAAGAAACCGAGAACCAGAACCGTCAAATATATTAACGGTGATCCTGAGTAGATCAAGAGACAGGAAGGAATACACCCTTGTCCACAGATTTATTGGCGATAAGGGCGAGACGAATCCATCGCGAGATTCCAAACTCTTTTATAATTGTGATGGCATGGACAGTTTCGTTAAGTCGGTCGATTACTGGAACCACCATGCGTTTGTTGACGGCACAAAAGAGATCGACCCCAACACCGTTACAACAGATTGCCCTTGGCAGTATATGGATATGGCAAACGGCAAATAAGCACTTACTAATAAAAAGTAAGTGCTATTTTAATTTGAGTTATTTAGACATCAGAAACGTCATGAGCAATTGTATGGAGCATTTCCATATCTTCGGCTTTATTTTCCCAAGTCCATTCATCAATCTCGGGCATGTCTATGCCGTGGATTCTGATATAAGCTGTATTTGCATCGATTAACTGATGGTATTTCGTGATGATCCGTTGAGCTTCGGTCTGAGGTATCCTGCCTTGTTTGAATAATTGTTTAAAAATAGCCATAACTAAATGATAACGACTGGTCCGATTGCGGACATGCATATCAAATGGTGTCGTAGTACTACCACATTCAATATATCCGCGTACATCAAAACGCGTGGCATCGTTGATATAGTTAAACAATATTGCTTTTAGAGTCTCGGGATAGCCATGAAAGTTGCAGATTACAGGTTTGTCAGTTGTGAATAGGTCATTAAACTCTAGCTCCGATAACATGCGATGGCCTTGGCCAAAACCCTTATTGGTAAGCGAACTGACATTAATAAAGCGTAGCTTGATGTCTGGCCACTCTTTCTTGGCCAAGCTGATAGCGGCGAGGGTCTCTTTGGTTGGATAATCGCCAACACCGACCATAATTACGTCAGGATTTGCATCACTGGCAAAGTCCCAAGTCATGATTCCAGCCGTAACTTGTTTGCGGGCTAAGTCTGGTGTTAGCCAGCGTGGCTCTAATGTTTTTCCGGCGCACATGACATTGATTTGTCGAGTTGA
This sequence comes from uncultured Saccharimonas sp. (SeqCode), assembly GCA_964532235.1. Taxonomy (GTDB): domain Bacteria; phylum Patescibacteriota; class Saccharimonadia; order Saccharimonadales; family Saccharimonadaceae; genus UBA1547. Next base: position 10,128 of record CAZHGY010000014.1, read on the forward strand.
AGAAAGCATTTTCTCTAGGACGACTAAAGTAGTATTGCCATCAGCCGGGAAGTAGACATCGACGAAGTCACCATGACGTTGTAATGCGTCATCAATAAAGCCAGGGTTCTGATGACTAAACCCATTATGATCTTGGCGCCAACCAGAACTGGTTAATATGTAATTCAGTGAAGGAAATGTCTTGCGCCATGGGTAGTCAGCGGCATGTTTAACGAATTTGGCGTATTGATCCATCATGCTGGCGACAACCTGTATAAAAGCTTCATAACTAGCAAAAATAGCATGGCGGCCAGTTAAGACATAACCTTGAGCCAATCCTTGTAAATTGTGCTCAGACAACATCTCCATAACGCGGCCATCTTGCGACAGATCCTTGTCCCAGCTTTCAATTGGCCAAACCCAGGCGCGCGATACTTCTTCAAAAATAGCGTTTAGTTTATTCGAATATGTTTCGTCTGGTGACATAAATCGGAAATTATTGTTTTCTTTATTCAGTTTAAACACTTCCTTTAGATACAGACCAGCACGAATCATACTACTGGATCCGATAGTCCCTGGTATAATGGCATCTTCGGCAAACTGCTCGACAGAAGGTAGATTTAACGGTTTATAAACTGGATCGCCACCGTGGGCATGTGGGCTAACGCCCATGCGTTGGGCTTTTTCGGGTACGATTTTGCCAACAAAGTCGCCAAAACCGTTAATTCGATCAAATAACTCGTTAAATTTGTACGATTGCAGCCATTCTTCTAGCATTTTTAGCTGTTTTGGGTCGTTTTTAGCCTCTGTAAGGACCACTTGGTGTGAAAGGCAGTTTCCCTCTATTCGGTTACCATCAAGCTCCTTGGGGCCTGACATGCCCTTCAGGGTGCGCATGATAATCATTGGAAGTCGTGGAGCGACAACCTCATCGGGAGACTTTTTAATGCTCCAGATCAGTTCGTGTGCCCAATCTAGGGTATCTTCCATCTGTTGATCTAGATCGTCACCACTTACAATACGAGGTTCATAGCCATAACCCCAAAATAGGGCTTTCAATTCGTCGTCGCTCATTCTACCAAAAATAGTTGGGGCCGAGATTTTATAGCCATTTAAGTGTAAAATCGGCAGAACCGTACCATTAGTCTTGGGATTGACCAGTTTATTCAGATGCCAAGATGCGGCGGCCGGGCCAGTTTCGGCTTCGCCATCACCAACTAAACAGGCTACGATTAGATTTGGGTTATCCAAGGCAGCGCCATAAGCGTTGGACAGTGAATAGCCTAATTCACCGCCCTCTAAAATTACGCCAGGCGTACCAGGGTTAGAATGGCTTGGAAAGCCATAAGGCCAACTAAAGTTACGGCAAATATAGGCAATGCCATCATAAGTATGCGTAGCCTGTGGATAAAATTCGCCTAATGTGCCTTCTAGGAATAAATTTGCCTGTAATGCTGGAAAAGCATGTCCTGGGCCCAAGACAAATATCATTTCTTGACCATACTTTTTAATCATACTGTTTAGGTGCGAATAAATCAGGTTTACGCCTGGCCCAGATCCCCAATGACCCAATAATCGTGGCTTTATATCATCAAAAGTCAGCGGTCGTTCTAGCAAAAAATTATCTTGCAGAAATATTTGTGCAACCGTTAAATAATTTGTAACACGTCTAAACTTTTCAAAATCTGATATTTGCCCACTCATATTACTAACCATTATAGCTTGTCGCTTATGCTTTATGCAATAAATAATACCCCACATTATGCAGGGTACTATTTGACATGACAACTTTTATTGAACATCGGTGTTAGTTGGTATAGTGGCTGGCTCTGGAATAGTTGGAGCTTCACTGATAACTGGTGTGGTTGGCATTTCTGGCTCTGGAGCTACTGGAGTTTCTGATGGAGCCATAGTCGGGTATGATGCAGGATAAGTTGGTTCCACTGGAGTAGCTTCTGACATTTCTGGAGCAGTATATGTCTCTGGTGCAGGTGTAGACATAACTGGCTCAGTTGGATAAGTCGGTTCGGCCGCTGTTGGTAAAACCGCTTCGGCTATTTGTGTGTTTACTGGCACATCACTAGTCGGTTGAACTGGCGCCATCGTTGGTGCTTCGGCAGTAATGCCACCATTCCATTGTGATTTATCGAAGCCAAGGATTATAACCCAGACGATAGGAAAGAATATGGCAAGTGCGACAAACCAGTCCTCTTTACCGAATTTTTTGCCGATGTGATACATGGCAATATAATTGAAGACTAATGAGACGATAGAAATCGGCGGTATTAATGCTAGTACGGCCCAAAAACCTTTTTGATCGCCCATCTCTAATATCTTCCATGTATTATAGATAGGTATCCAGGCAATACTGGTCTTTACACCAGCTTTTTTGAATATTCGGCTTAGTAGATATGAAGAAACGGCGTAGGATAACACAGCTGCTAATAAGCAAACTATAAGAACCGTAACCAACATAGCGCCACCAACGGCTGCTGCGCTGGTCATGTCAGCTATGTCACTATTGCTTAGATTTGATGTCGTGATCGTGAACTCGTTCATACGCTCTCCTTTATTTATTTATAAACATTAGCTAAATTAATTGTATCATATGTATTTATTCTGTATAGTAAATATTACAAGTCAATCAGAATATGCTCGTTGAGCGCTTTTCCGGACTCCATTGCACATGATCAGGTTTTGATGCGATTTAATATCAGCAGACTTGAATATATTTATGGCGCCTGCTCCTGGGTTATTTATGTACTACAAAAATAGCAGTTATCCCTCATTCGTCAATAATCAATATATCGTTATGGATATGCCAAAGTCTACAAGTACTTTGTTGGGTTTTATATGGCGAACTCCTTAAGTTCTTTAGGCAGTTATTTTAATTGTTCGGTTGGAATATCTATCAATTTTAACAATATGATTATGATTAGAATAATAACACCAACATTTTTTCATAGTTAATAATAATGAGAGTAAATTGTAATATGTAGTAATTATTTGTTAGACTTATAGTCAGTGAGAATATTAAATGGTTCAGAATTAGCTGGTTTCATTAAAGAACGCCAATTGCATCAGTCGCGTTCAATTCGCCAATCCGTTGGTGTTATTCCGCGTTTAGCTATAGTGCGTACGGGTGACAATCCAGTAATTGATGCATATTTACGATTAAAGCAATCATATGGCGAAGATATAGAAGTAGAAGTTGACGTTTTTGTACCAACTGACGAATGTTTAATTAATCAGATCAAGAAATTAAACAATGATAAATCAGTGCAAGGTATAATTATACAATTGCCGCTGGCAGACCCGTCACAGACTGAAGCCGCACTACAGGCGGTAGTGCCAGAGAAAGATGTCGATGGTTTAAGTGGCAAATCAAGGTTAACGCCAGCGACTGCACTGGCAGTGAATTGGCTGATGGCTGGATATAATATTGACTTGAAAGCTAAGAAAATTGCAATTGTTGGCAAGGGCAGACTAGTAGGTTCGCCGTTAGCTAAGCTATGGCGCGAATCAGGCTATGATATTTTGGTCTGTGATAGTAAAACTGCTGACTTAAAATCGACGTTACTGGATGCGGATATTATTGTTACGGCCACTGGAATCCCAGGGCTGATTACTAGTGATATGATTGCTCGAGATGCGGTCGTGGTCGACGCCGGCACGGCGTCAGAGTATGGTAAAATTGTTGGCGACTTGGCTGATGATGTTCGACAGCGCCTTGACTTGACGATTACGCCAATAATAGGCGGTGTTGGACCACTAACAGTGGCCGCGCTTTTTGACAATGTTCTAACAGCGGCGCGTGATTCTAAAAAATAATAACCTAAACTAAGTTAAGAGCTTCTTTGACTTTGGCAGCAACTTCGCGTGGCGTTAAATTGGCTTTGACGATATAGCTATGAACACCTAGGGTATGGATTGATTTTGGGGCCTCTTCTTCGCCTAAATTGGTTAGGACGATTACTGGAATATCTTTTCCCCAATCATTTTTGCGAATAATTTTTAAGGCTTCGGTGCCATTCATCTCTGGCATTTGTAAATCCAGTAATATCATATCAGGCTTAAATGATTCGACTAATTCTACGCCAAGCTTGCCGTTTGCTGCTAGCTGAACATCGAAGCCGTCGGCTTCAAACTTCATCCGATACATTTGGCTAATTACGCTGTCGTCTTCAATTATTGCTATTTTTGTCATATTTGAATGGTATAATAAATGAACAATAATTACCATAGTCAGCATAAGGGGAATTGATGAAAGAACTGGAATTAAAGCAATTATTAGTTCAGATTGGCGAGAAAGTTGAGCCTTATATTAATAATTTATTAACTGATAGCGTCGAAGAACAAACTCACGAACAGGCTTTATATCAATGCCAAATGGGCGGAAAACGAATTAGGCCAGCACTTGTATATTTGTCTGGAAAAATTTTCGATGCCAATGAAAAAGATTTAATGTCCGCAGCGGCTTCGATTGAAATATTACATAACTCAACTTTAATTGCAGATGACATTATTGATCATTCTGAATTTAGAAGGAACCAACCAACGTGTTGGAAAAAATATGGTAGGTCATTTGCTGAGTGTCAAATACTTAATTATGTAGCTTCAATACCACTTGGTTTAGTGAATATCAAAAATGGCGACAAAATTATAGAACTTTACGGCCGAACATTAAAAATTGTAGTTGAAGGCGAGATAAAAGACATTTTGTTTGAAAGATCGGGCAGACAAGATGAGCCATACGAAGTTGCAAATCGTTATAAAACTATTACGCACGATGAATACTTCCAGATGGTTAGTCAAAAGACAGCGGCGCTCTTGGAGGCTTGTTGTAGGGCCGGGGCAATAATAGCAAATACTAGTGATGAAAATATAAATGCTCTGGGCGACTTTGGCCATAATATCGGTATGGCTTTTCAGATTCAAGATGACATTTTGGATATTTTTGCTGACGAAAAGGAGTTTGGCAAAAAAATAGGTAAAGATATCATCGAGAAAAAATTAGGTAACTTTGTGATATTGTCGGCAATTGAAGAATTAGATGATGATTCGAAGAACAGAATACTTTCGGTCCTAGATAGTACAAATGGGACGACTGATGAAATTGTTTCTGAGATTATTAGTATAATAAATACAACTGGTGCCAAGAAAACTGCCCAAGATATGGCAGATAAGTATATAAAATTAGCTCAGAAAGCCCTTGATGCTATTCCGCAAAATGAATACACTGAAAAATTGCGACAAATTGCTGAATATATTGTTGAAAGAAAGTCATAAAAAAATAAATAACGCCCTGATTTTTTCAGGGCGTTTGGTTGTTATACTTCGACAAGGGCTTCGGATTCGGTTTTGATTGGCATCGCAGATTCGATAAAATCTTTTCTGGCTATATATTTAGCATGAGCCTCGTTGTATGCCTGGGCGGCATTTTCTTGTTTTTTCTTTAAGTTAACGACTGATTTTCTTGCAGACTCTAACCTAGATTTTAATACTTTAATTAATTTTTTATCTTCGGTGGCCATTCTTTTGAACTTTGAGCCATCTTTGGAAGTAACTCGGGCATCACGTTCATTATTCGGAATATGTGATTTCACAGAGTTGTTGTAGTAATTGATCATTTTGCTACGGTCGGATTTAAATTTTCTTTCTAGCTGTGTTATCTGCGGAGCAACATTTGCCTCCAGGTCCTTTAAATGCTTTTCGGCTTTTGCGACCTTATTAGATGCAATTTGCATCGATCGATGCTTTTCATCCATCTGTTTCTTTAAACTAAATAAGACAGAATCCAATATATTCAACCCTTTCTTGAAAAGAACAATATCACGCATTAACATATTTGCATGATAATACTATCTTAAAAGAGATTGATGTTTTAGACAAGCAAAAGCTGAATTATATAATGTCAATATTACCTCTTTTACAACTTAACAGGACTGACCTGTTGAACTCTGTTCAGCTGTTTAGGTGTTAGTAATGTAAGTTATGAAGTGTTTTAGTAATTATAATATTTCTAAAGCTTTTTTGCGGAAAATCAGTATATCTTTTTCTTGGCGGTAGAGCTCTTGTACTTTATTCATCTTGACTCTTGAAATAATATTCTTATCTGGAGAAAAAATTTATCAGTATCATTAACAATATTTTGAATTTTTTCTTTATCATCAATAAAAATAATTTGTTTATTATTGCATCTAGCGTAGATATGATAATAAGAGTCAGGGGCCAAACTTTATTTATATTTTTTGATGGGATATTTTGATTTTATCATGCTTACATAAAAAATGTACTAAAATAACACCGTAAAAGGAGACTTCTTTGACGAACATTAATTAATAAGATCAGGGCGGCCGATGAAGCCGAGGAACTTGCTAAACACTATATCTCGACAGCATTATAGACTCTTGGAAAAATGCCTCAGAACGAGCACTTACAGGACCTGATCGATTTTGTGAACTTTATTATCTGTCGCAACGCTTAGTCGTCCTATTTAACAGAGGCTTCGGCGTTGCGGTTAATGTTAACTACTTTGATGCGCTTGAATTTTGGCAATGATTCGTTAATCTTGTGAACGACTTTCTTAAATTCATCATCGGCACGGCCGTCATCTTCGTTCGGGAAAACAGTCGTGGCAATACCTTCGTCGGTTGCAAAGACCTTGATTTTTTTGGCCTTAATATTATCGGACAACAACTTTTCTAATTCGTCTGGCGATACATTTTCGCCATTGGATGTTAGTATTAGGCGTTTTTTGCGGCCAGTCAAAAACAGTCGGCCTTGGTTATCGAATTGCCCCAAATCACCGGTATGGAAAAATCCATCACTGTCTAGCGCAGATTTTTCTACTTTGTTATTTTTAAAGTATCCCTTGAATACGTTTGGTCCTTTGATGGTAATCTCGCCGATACCGTCACTATCTGTATCGATTAATTTGCATTCCACAGTGTCATACGGGTTGCCGACCGAATTGGCGATTTGATGGCCGCGTCTTTCCATGGTGATGAATGCACAGGTTTCACTCATACCATAAGCCTCGACAAAGTCTACGCCTACGTTCAGGAATAATTGTTTGATTTCGGGACGCAGAGGTGCGGCTCCGCAAATAATGTATTTTAGGTTTCCGCCGAAAGCTTTGTGTAGTTTTCTAAAAATTACTTTGCGCAAATTTATGCCAATGCGTGATAATGGCGTGGTTATTTTTGCAAAACTAGTAATTGTATCGATGGTGCTTTTTTCTAGGCCATCATATATTCGATCAAAGAATAGTGGCACACCGCAAACAATGGTCGGTTTGGCGATCTTTATCTCGTCTTTGACCAATTTAGTGTCCGAACACAGGTATAATTTGTGACCTTGTCGGAATGAGACTAATGCAGCCATGTTGCCAAAAACGTGTGAAAGCGGCAAAAACAGGTAGTGGGTATCGTTCGAGTTAAACGGTAGGCGACTTAGCATCATTTGCAAGCAAACTTCCATGTTGTTGAAGCTAATAGGCACAGCTTTTGGTAGTCCACTTGATCCAGTCGTGAAGATAATCTGGCAAACTTCGTCGGCGGGTTTGATGT
>CAZHGY010000015.1:0-4530 GCA_964532235.1 uncultured Saccharimonas sp. (SeqCode)
AGAACCTGAGCAAGGCCGTGGCTGGACATATAAAACCAGCTGGAACTACCCCGAAACATATTCGGGAATTTCGTGTAGCAGAACTACCAGAAGGTATATCTGTTGGCAACACGATTGACGTAACAACATTTGAACTGGGCGACATCGTTGATGTTACTGGCACCAGTAAAGGAAAAGGTTTTGCAGGTACTGTAAAGCGACACAACTTTATTACATCTCGTCATACACACGGTGGTTTTGGCGATGTTCGTAAGGTTGGTTCAATCGGATCAATGTACCCGCAAAAAGTATTTAAGGGTAAAAGAATGGCTGGAAGAATGGGTCACGATCAGGTGACTGTTAAGAATTTAGTCGTCTCCTATATTGATCCAGTCGATAATCTTATCGGTGTACGTGGTGCAGTCCCAGGCCCTAAAAAAGGTCTGATTATCATTGGAGGAAAAGCGTAATGACTGAAATTACAAAATCTACTGCATCTACAACTCTTCCAAAAGAGATATTTTCTGTTGATGTAAAGAACCACGAACTACTTAAATTAGCTTATGATAGCTATCTAGCAAATTCACGCAATGCGCACCCTAATTCTAAAGATCGCGGTGATGTAAGCGGTGGTGGTCGTAAACCATGGAAGCAAAAAGGCACAGGTCGTGCTCGATTTGGTTCATCCCGTAACCCAATCTGGCGTGGCGGCGGTGTAGCTTTCGGTCCACAAGGTAACGAAAATCACATTAAGCACATAACTGCTACTAGCAAGCGTGTTGCTGTAAAACAGGCACTGTCAATTGCTAACTTAGATGGAAAAATTACAGTTATTGATACCTTTGCTTGCCCAGAAGGCAAGGTCAAAGAGACAATGGCACTATTTGCAAAAAATAAGATTGATGCAAATTCACAAGTCCTATTAGTTGTAAGCGTAAAAGACCAACTAGTAATTCGCGCTACCGACAACGTCCAACAGCTGAAGGTCGTACGACCTACATACCTAAACGTATTTGATATCTTGAATGCTGACAGAATTCTGATTAGCAAGAAATCAATTCCGATGATTAGCGAATGGCTTGTTAAGAAAGAGGAGGCATAATATGAATATTAGTGTTTTTCCTCGTGCGACTGAAAAAGCCTATGGACAATCTAAGTCGAACGTTTACGTATTCGATGCACCAGTTAGTGCTAATAAACTACAGATTGTTGCAGCGGTTGAAAGCCAATTTAAGGTTAAAGTTGTTAATATTAAGACTTTAGTTCAATTTGGCAAAGCTGTGCGCGCATCGCGTGGCAAACGAGCTCAGCCTGGTATAACTAACCGCAAAGATTTCAAGAAGGCCTATGTTACTTTAGCTAAAGGCGACAGTATCAAGGTGTTTGATGAACCAGCGGATGTCAAAGAAGCCGCAAAGACCGCGAAAAAGGAGAAGAAGTAATGGCTATTAAACAATTTAATCCAACTACTCCAGCTCAGCGTGGTATGACATCTCAGGATTTATCTGATATTACTACAAATAAGCCACTCAAAAGTCTGATTAAGAGTAAAAAACAGAATGCTGGTCGTAATAACACTGGTAGAATTACTGTTCGTCATCGTGGTGGCGGTGTAAAGCGACATTATCGATTAGTTAACCACAATTTAGCTGCAGGCTTGATTGTTACAGTTGAACAGATTGAATATGATCCAAACCGTAGTGCAAGAATTGCGCGTGTTGTTGATCAGTACGGACTACACCATTATCTATTAGCGGATACATCAATGTCGGTTGGTAAAGTTATAACCAGCGGTGCTGATGCGCCAGTCGAATCTAGCAACCGTATCCCGTTGGCTAATATTCCAGTCGGTGCCCAGATTTATGCTATCGAGATTACGCCAGGTAAGGGTGCTCAGATGGTTAGATCAGCTGGCGTTAAAGCTCAGTTAATGGCCAAAGAGGGCGACTACGTTCAAGTTCGCTTACCGTCTGGTGAGGTTCGTCGCTTCCGAAAAGAAGCCACAGCCGCTATAGGCGTCGTAGGTAACTTGCAACATCAAAACGTCAAAATTGGTTCAGCCGGCCGTAACCGTCGTAAAAGTATACGACCAGGTGTCCGTGGTGTTGTTATGAACGCTTGTGATCACCCACACGGTGGTGGTGACGGTGGACGACACGGCACAGGTAGAGCACCTATGACTCCATGGGGTCAGTTGACACTTGGCTATCGAACTCGTCATCGTAAAGATGTCAGTAAGTTGATAATTAAGAATCGCCATGCGGCGAAGAGGAGCAAGTAACCATGAGTCGTTCACTAAAAAAGGGACCATTTGTTGATTTCAAGCTTGCTAAGAAAATAGCAGTGCTCGGTCCAGACGACCGCACAATAATCAAAACATGGGCTCGTGCCTGCACGATTAGCCCAGATATGGTTGGCCGCACGGTCGCTGTCCATAACGGTAAAATGCATATCCCAGTACTGTTAACTGAAAACATGGTTGGTCATAAACTTGGTGAGTTTAGCCCAACCCGCAAATTCCGTAAACACGGTGGAAAGGATAAAAAATAATGTCAGATTCGATTACAATTCGTTCTTATGCCAAAGGTGTTGATCAAGCTCCTCGTAAGGTAGCTTTGGTTGCTAGCCTGGTACGTCGTCGAACTGTCGCAGATGCTTTAGTTATCTTGTCTCACGTTCCAAAACGTGCAGCGTTGCCAGTTATAAAAGCTATTGAGAGTGCAAAAGCAAATGCCATTAATAATCACAATATTGATGGTAAAACTTTACTAATTTTGACATTGTCAGTCACGACTGGTGATAGGATCAAACGATTTAAGCCAGCCAGTAAGGGACGTGCTTTACCATTCCAAAAGAAAACTTCCAATATCTTGGTTGAACTAATTGGCACTGAAAAGCCAAAGAAAGCTACTGTCAAAGCTAGCAGCGATGCCAAGCCAGAAGTAGTTAAAAAGGAGAAAAAGTAATGGGACAAAAAGTGAATCCAATTAGTTTTCGTCTTCAAGTCACTAAAGATTGGAGCTCGCGTTGGTTTGCTGGCAAAAAAGACTTTTCTAAGTGGCTAATCGAAGATGTTCGCATTCGTGAACTAATCGAAAAGCGTTTTGCTAGTCGTCCAACAATCGATCGTATCGAGATTGAACGCTCGGCTAATCTAATCACAGTTACTATCCACACAGCTAAAGCTGGTGTAGTAATTGGTCGCGGTGGTGCCGGAGTAACTGAATTAAAGGCTATGATTGAAAAGATTGCTAGCCTTCCATCTAGAATTAATATAGAAGAAGTTAAAAGGCCAGAGCTATCAGCCAAACTTGTTGCCGAAAATATCGCCCGTCAGTTGGAACGACGTGTTAATTTCCGTCGTGCTATCAAAATGGCGGCACAAAACACTATGAACGCAGGTGCCAAAGGTGTTCGTATCCAAGTAGCTGGACGTTTGAATAATGCCGAGATGGCTCGACGCGAAAAGTTAATAGAAGGTTCAGTACCTCTCCATACTATACGTGCCGATATTGATTTCCATACTGCTCGCGCAATGACACCAGCTGGTATTATTGGCGTTAAGGTATGGGTATATAAAGGTGAAAGGGCTTAATTATGTTGCTACCAAAGAAAACTGCGCATCGCAAAGTCCGAAAAGGTAAAAATAAAGGTATTGCAACCCGAGGCCAATATGTTGCTTTCGGAGATTACGGGCTGCAAGCTCAAGAGAATGAATGTATCACGGGACGACAAATTGAAGCAGCTCGTCAGGCTATTACTCACCATGTCCAACGCGGTGGAAAAATTTGGATCAGGATATTTCCACACACTCCTGTTACTCGTAAGCCACTTGATGTCAAGATGGGTAGCGGTAAGGGCAATCCTGAGTTCTTTGTGGCAAAGGTTAAAGCTGGGACAATACTATTCGAGATGAAAGGCGTCGATGAGGCTACCGCACGCGAAGCTATGCGTCTTGCGTCACATAAGCTGCCTGTAAAGACTAAATTCATCTTAAAGGAGCAGATATAATGGCTATCATTAAAAAGACAACCAAGTTAGCGAAAGCTGCTGTCGAAGTTAAGTCTATTGACGATTTAAGTAAAGATTTAGCCAACCTGCAAAATGACCTAATTGAAGCTAAACGAGGTCATAAACAAGGTGAGTTAGTTAACACCTGTAGCCTTAAGACAACACGTAAAAAAATTGCACGTCTATACACTGCTATCCGAGCAATGCAAATGACTAGCGAAAAGGAGAGCAAATAATATGGCCAAGACACTGACTGGCATCGTTACATCGGATGTAGCGAACAAGACAATCACCGTCACTGTTACTAGTCGTGAAACGCATCCTATTTACGGCAAACAGTACACTGTTAGTCGCAAATACATGGCACACGATGAGAATAACACTGCTAAAAAAGGCGATAAGGTGACGATTTCCGAAACCCGTCCATTTTCAAAGCGAAAAGCCTTCAAGCTAGACGCTGTTATTGAAAGAGCACGCGGCACAATTAAATTAAAAGATGAAGTTATTGAGGCTGAGGTCTAATATGATTCAACAAGAAAC
>CAZHGY010000015.1:4540-17423 GCA_964532235.1 uncultured Saccharimonas sp. (SeqCode)
GGTAGCCGATAACTCTGGCGCTAAAGAGATATTGTGCATACGAGTTCTTGGCGGTACTGGTCGTCGCTATGCTCACGTTGGTGATATTATTATCGCTACCGTAAAACAAGCTTCTCCAACTGGTTTAGTAAAGCGTAAGTCGGTCGTTAAGGCTGTTGTCGTGCGAACTCGTGATCAAATACAGCGCAAAGATGGATCAACTATTGCATTTGATGACAATGCGGCTGTAATTATCGGTGACGACAAACTTCCACGCGGCACTCGAGTTTTCGGACCAGTCCCACGTGAACTACGCGATTTGGGCTATGCAAAGATCATAAGCTTAGCACCGGAGGTATTATAATATGGCAACAATCAAAAAGATTATCAAAGGCGATTTAGTAAAGCTAATTAGTGGTGCTAATAAGGGCACGACTGGCAAAGTTTTACAGGTTCTAGCTAAGAAGCAAGCCGTATTAATTGAAGGCGTTGGCAATATTCATCGTAACGTTAAGCCTTCAGCTGGGAATCCTCGTGGTGGACACAAAGATATTCAAGTTCCAGTTCCAATCTGTAAAGTTGCACTAGTTGTTGATGAAAAGACTAGTAAAACAAGTCGGATTGGCTTAATTAAAAATGCTGATGGTAAAAAAGCACGTGTTGCTCGTCAGAACAATAATAAGGAGATCAAATAATGGTAAAAACATCTGTTAGTTTATCAAAGACTCCTCGCCTGAAAGCCTTGTACAAAGATAAAATTGTCAAGGAACTACAAGCCGAATTAAACTTAGGCAATGTTCATCAGGTGCCAAAGCTTGAGAAGATTGTAGTGAGCGTAGGAATTGGTAAAAATAAGGACGACAAGCATTATTATGAAGTCGTCCATAATACTCTTGTAAAGATTACTGGCCAAGCTACGGTTGATCGTATGGCGAAAAAATCAATTGCTACTTTCAAGATTCGAGCTGGACTAAACCGTGTCGGTATCTGCGTGACACTTCGCGGTAGTCGAATGTATGAGTTCTTAGATCGCTTTGTTAATATATCATTGCCAAGGACACGTGATTTTCACGGTGTTAGCGCTAAGGCTTTTGATAAGTCCGGTAATTACAACCTAGGTATTGTTGAACAATCAATATTCCCAGAGTTAACCTTTGAAGAGACCCAAACAGCTCATGGTTTACAAATTACTTTCGTGATTGCAGGTGGCAAACCTGAATACAGCCGAGCTTTACTTGAAAAATTTGGTGTTCCCTTTGAAAAACAAGGAGGAAAGCAATAATGGCTAAGAAATCTGCAGTCGCACGAGACGAAAAGCGCAAGAAAATGATTCTGAAATATGCTGTAAAGCGTGCCGAGCTAAAAGAAGTTGGCGACCAAGAAGGTCTGGCGAAATTGCCACGCAACAGTTCACCAACAAGGTGGAAAAACCGCGATATCCTTCATGGACGTCCACGTGGATACATGCGCCGTTTTGGACTAAGTCGAATTAACTTCCGAGAAAAAGCCAGCAAAGGCGAAATTCCCGGTGTAACAAAGAGTAGTTGGTAGGAAAGGAAAAAATATGACATTACAATCTACAGATCCAATCGCTGACCTACTAACTCGTATTCGTAACGCAAAGTTAGTTGGTAAGAATGAAATCAGAGTACCTTCAAGCAAATTGAAGCTTACTATCGCAAAAGAGCTAAAAAAGGCTAATTATCTTACCGATGTTAAAGTTGAAAGCGCAAAGCCGCGTGATGTAATAGTAATTACGATTAATAAATTAGGTGAGAACTCAACAATTACCGAGATTACTAGAATGTCGAAACCTGGTCGTCGTGTTTATGCTGGTGCTGACGAGATGCCAAAGATCAAGAATGGTCGAGGCATGGTCTTGGTCAGTACAAGTAAAGGTGTTATGCCTGGTCATTTGGCCAAAAAGCAGCGCCTGGGCGGTGAATTAATACTAAAAGTTTATTAGAAATAAGGAAAAGGAATTAATATGAGTCGAATCGGAAAACTACCAATTGATATACCTACCGGTGTGACAATCACGGTTGACTCAGATATTGTATCTGTTAAAGGGCCAAAGGGCGAATTGACAGTACCTCATCTGAGCGATGTGACAGTTGCTATCGAAGGTAATCAGATAATTATCACACGTAAAGATGACGAATTTATTGCTAAGTCACAGCATGGTCTACAACGTGCTCTATTAAATAACGCTGTTATCGGCGTCACAAAAGGCTATGAAAAGCAGCTAGAGATTAACGGTGTTGGCTTCCGCGTAAGTGGTGGTGGCAAGGAGATCGAAATGCTACTAGGCTTTTCGCATCCAGTTAAATACAAAGCTCGTGACGGCATCTCACTAAATGTCGACAAGATGACAATTTCGGTCGTTGGAATAGATAAACAGGCCGTCGGCCAAACAGCAGCTGAAATTCGTTCAATTAAAAAGCCTGAGCCATATAAAGGTAAGGGTATTAAGTATGCTGACGAGGTATTGCGTCATAAAGCTGGAAAGGCTGGTAAATAACATGTCAAACCTAGCAAAAAAAGTATTAAATCAGGGACTACGCAAGTTACGTGTCCGAGCAAAGGTATCTGGTACAGCCGATAGACCACGATTGAGTGTAACTATCAGTAATATGCATATCAGTGCTCAAGTAATTGACGATATAAAACAATGTACAATAGTATCTAGTACTACTGTCGGATCTAAAATGACAGGCACTATTTCTGAAAAGGCTGCATTAGTTGGTGCCGATATTGCTAAAAAAGCAATTAAAGCAAAGATTAAAACTGTAGTTTTTGATCGTAATGGCCGAAAATACGCTAGCAGATTAAGTACATTTGCAGACGCAGCACGCAAGGAAGGATTGGTTTTCTAATATGACTGAGGAAAAAACAACATCATACTCTACTGATAAACGACCAGGGCGGCCATCGAATAATCGTCGTGATCAAGCTCCAGCAGAGCCAAAAGAGTTTGAAGAATTAGTAATTAATATCGATCGTGTCTCTCGTGTCGTTAAAGGCGGTCGTCGCTTTAGGTTTAAAGCGCTTGTTGTCATTGGTGACGGAAAGAACCGAGTTGGTGTTGGCGTAGCAAAGGGTGCTGACGTCCAAGCTGCTGTTGCGAAGGCAACTGCTGTTGCGAAAAAGCATCTGATTGTTATCGCTATTGATAACGATACTATCGCTCATGAAGTTGAAGTGTGTTTCTCTGGCGCAAGAATACTATTGAAGCCAGCTGCCCCAGGTACTGGTATTATAGCTGGTGGTGCAGTCCGAACAATTATTGGTATTACAGGTATCAAGAACCTTCTGACTAAATCTTTGGGTTCAACTAACAAAGTTAATATTGCCTACGCTACGATTAATGCCTTAAAAAGTGTTGTTCCTAGGAGTGAATGGCTAAATGCCCCAGTAAAGAAAGTGACAACTACAAAGGTCACTAAAGAAGAGGAAAAATAATATGATAAAATATAATGATCTTCAAGTTGCTGCAAACAAAGAGCCAAAAAGAGTCGGTCGCGGTATTTCCGGTGGTCAAGGTATGACAGCTGGCCGTGGCACAAAAGGCCAAAAGGCTCGAACTGGTCATAAAAAGTTACGACCAACTTTTATGGGTGGACAATTACCATTAGTAAAAGGTTCTCATAAATTGCATGGCTTTAAATCACTACGTACACCAGCGCAAATCGTCTATTTAGACCACCTAAATGCTTTTAAGGGCAAGATAGCTGATAATAATACATTATTTGAAGCTGGTCTTATAGCAAGTCCATATCAAGCGGTAAAAGTTATTGCACGTGGTGAGCTAACCGAAAAGATAACGCTACACGTTGCAGGTGCTAGCTCTAGTGTCAAAGCCGCCGTCATTAAGGTTGGTGGTACTTTTGTGAAAACTGCTGTACCATTAAAGATGCATGATAAAGCTTCAAAATAGAATAGTCCGCTAACCGTTAATTAAAGCTAGAGAGGGTAAGGCTGAGATGAACTGGAAAACAATTTTTAGATCATTCAAGAATCGCGACATGCGAAAGCGTGTTTTGATAGTTTTTGGGCTGATTGTCATTTATCGATTTCTAGCTCATATACCAGTTCCTTTGGCCGAGCCAACTCAACTCAAAGAAGTAATTAGCAGCGTTATATCGTCATCTGACTTTGGTGGTTTTCTAAATTTACTATCTGGCGGCGCACTAACAAGTATGTCTATTATGCTAGTTGGTATGAGCCCGTTCATCACTGCCTCGATCGTTACGCAATTGTTGACAAAAGCTATACCAAAATTAGAAGAATTGCACAAAGACGGTGAATCAGGACGTCGCAAAATTAATCAATGGACACGAATGATTGCCGTACCGCTGTCGATTGTTCAATCTGGTGCATTCATATATATATTGCGTCAGACCGTTTTAGCTGGAAATACAACTGCTGCCATCGACACTTCATTGATGGGGTGGGCTATTGCAATAGCAGCAATGAGTGCCGGATCAATTCTTTTGATGTGGCTTGGTGAACTAATGACCGAACAGGGTATAGGCAACGGTATCAGCCTTATAATCTTTACTGGTATCGTCAGCCAATTGCCGAAGATGATAGGGACAATTGCAACTTCCGTATTTGATACAGCTGATGGTACGCTTAATGTATTTGGTTGGTTTACGCTTCCAGTTAACCCGAAATCTTTTGCCGTCGCAATCGCGCTAGTAATTGTGTCACTTTTGGTGTTATATTTATTGGTTAAAATCAATGAAGCGCAACGAATCATCACTATTAACTATGCGAAACGTGTTCAGGGTAATAGCAATTATGGTGGCGTAAAAAGCATTTTACCAGTTAAGCTAATTACTGCAAATGTCATTCCAATTATATTTGCAGTCGCATTCTTATCACTACCTGCATTTGCAGGTCAGATATTAAAGGCGACAGGTAACCAGTCATTATTGGGCTTAGCTAATAATTTAATATCTTGGTTCCAAGCACCTAGTGCCGGCTCGTTCACTGGGTCTTCGCTGCAAGCATTTATTTATCCAGCATTATATTTTGTATTAGTTATCTTGTTTACCTTTTTTTATACTGGTATTGTCTTTAACTCAAATGAGATTGCTGAGAATCTACAAAAACAGGGTGGTTTTATAGACGGGGTGCGTCCAGGAATGCAAACAGAAAAATACCTAAATCGCACTATGAATAGGTTAACCCTATTTGGCTCATTGACATTAGGTCTGATTGCAATCTTACCCTTTGCGGGCGAATATCTTATGTATAATTTAGCTGGTATTACTGGTAGCAAGTTATCGATTGGCGGCACAGGCTTATTAATTGTCGTCTCGGTAGCGCTAGAATCATTACGTCAGATCAACTCACGCGCTCTAATGGTTACGTACGACGATTATAAATAATATCTAACTATGTTATAATCATAACCATATTAATGGTTGTTTATACATGAAATATATTAAGTATCTATTATTGCTAGTCGTGGGTATCTTTCTATCAACGCCGGTCATGGCTTTGTCGACAAATACCCTGTCAACTCTAAGTTTAAGCAATGGTCAGCTTAGTCCAACATTCTCAGCGCAGGTTACTTCATACACGGCAACTATTAATGCCGCTGATACTATTATTAGTGCAGCATCACCAGATAATACTGTTGTTATAACTGGTATCGGTAAAACTTCTTTAAATTACGGCTTAAATCAGGTTACGGTTATGGTTAGTGGTGGTAGTGGCCAAAATAATTCATACGTAATTAATATTACAAGGCCAGACAATCGTGATGCAAACAATAACCTAAAAAGTCTTACTGTTAGTACTAGCAATCTATCATTTAACTCAGCTACGACTATATATAATGTTACCGTCGATCAATCAGTTAGTAGCGCCACTGTTACGGCAGCTATAGAGGACTCGACAGCATCATTTGTCGATGGCTATGGGTCACCTAAGACAATAGACAATCTTAACTTCGGAAATAACGAGATCCAGATAAAAGTGTCTGCTGAAAACGGAACAATCAAGACCTATACGGTTAATATTAATCGTAACGATGGTCGTAGTACAAATAGCTATCTTAGCTCATTAAGCATTAGTCACGGAATGATATTGTTTGATCGAGAAACCTTGGGATATAGTGTAAAGGTTCCATACTCAGTTAGCTCTTTAGATGTTACGGCAACCACAGAAGATGAAAAAGCTACAGTAAGCTCTATAGGTGGTAAGAATCTTTCGGTCGGAAAGAATACGATTACGGTTACAGTAACGGCTGAAAATGGCTCTGTCAGACCATATACAATAACAATCTATCGTCAGGCTGAAGGATCTACCCTGTCAAATAACAATTATCTATCCAGTCTAAAAATAGGTAATTATTCTGTTAAGCTAGTAAAAAAGACTTCTGACTATAACTTATTAGTCGATACTGATCAGCCACTTGAAATATCATTTTCCTCCGAGGATCCTGAAGCTATTGTGGAAGTTTCAAATAGTGATAATATCGTTCCTGGAAGTACTGTTGTTATTAACGTAACAGCCCAAGATGGCAGCCAACGAAAATATAGTATTACTATCAAGAAGAAAATTAGTATTATTATTCTGATTGCCAGCCTTTTGATCATCGCAGTATCGTTTACGACAGCTTTCATTTTATTTATTCTTAGAGTTAAGAATATTATTGCAGCTAAGAAGAGCGTTCCTGAGGCCAATATTACCGACCAGACAAGTATATTAGAACCCCCAAAAATTACACACGACGAACCAAAAGGTAATATCTCGAGCAACTAAACATCACAGTTTTTGCCGATAGACGAGGCCGAGTTTAATTGACATGCGATATCACTACGTTATAATAGTTGTATAGTAATAGCACAAAAAAGTTACGTAGTGCTGATTTTCTTGGTTTTATCTCTTTACTATCACCTGTTGATGGTGTATAATTACGCATTGTAACCTATGACCAGTCAAAAAGAAGTAATTAAATTGCAGGGAAAGGTGGTGGAATCACTGCCTAATACTCAATTTAAGGTCGAATTGGCGAATGGTCACAGTATAATCGCCCACATTTCTGGCAAAATGCGCAAGCACTATATCAGACTTGTAACTGGCGATAAGGTAGAAGTTGAGTTGACCCCTTATGATCTCACTAAGGGCAGAATCACTTTCCGCCTAAAAGATTAACTAATATCAAAGGTAATAATTTATAGGAGTTCTAAAACGCTTATGAAGGTTCGTGCAAGTGTTAAGAAAATTAGTCCTAATGATATCTTCGTACGTCGTAAAGGCGTGCTTCGTATTATTAATAAATTAAAGCCAAAAAACAAGCAAAGGCAGGGTTAAGAATGGCTCGAATTGCTGGGGTAACTATCCCATCAGAAAAGCAAGTTGAAACCGCATTGACGTATATTTACGGCATTGGTCCAACATATGCAAAAAGCATCCTTGCGGCGGCTAAAGTCGAGCCGACCACTCGGGTGAAGGATCTCACCGAGGCTGAAGAACAACGCATTCGCGATATAATTGATAGCAATTATACCGTAGAAGGTGATTTACAGCGCATTGTCACCAATAATATTAAACGCCTGAAGGACATCAGCTCCTATCGTGGCCTTCGACACAAGGCTGGTCTTCCAGTTCGTGGCCAAAGGACTCGTACTAATGCCAAAACCCGCAAGGGCAAAGGTATCGCTGTTGGTGGAGCTCAGAAGAAAGCAGCAACTAAGACATAGAAAGGAATATGATTATGGCAGAAGAAATTACTACTACAACAACCGAAGCAACCGTATCACCAGCTCCAGTATCGACTCGAAAAAAACAGCGCCGATCTGTTCCTGCTGGTCAGTTGCATGTTCAAGCAACATTTAATAATACTATTGTCTCTTTTTCAGACAAAAAAGGTAACATACTTTGTGCAGCTAGCGCTGGAGCTTGTGGCTTTCGCGGCAGCAAAAAAGGCACAGCTTACGCATCCCAGATTGCAACAGAAAAAGCTTCAGAAATCGCAAAAAGTCAGTTCGGTATCAAATCTGTTGATGTTTTTGTCAAGGGAGTTGGTCTAGGACGTGATGCAGCTATCCGCGCTATGGGAAGCTACGATATCATCGTTGACAGTATTAAAGACGTAACAGGTATTCCACATGGTGGTGTTCGTCCACGAAAGGCAAGAAGGGCATAATATGGCACGAGATACTTCTCCTATTGTAAAACAAAGTCGCCGCGAAGGTTATGTATTACATCCCAAAGCGGTCAAAATTATGGCCAAGAAAACCGGTATTCCCGGTATGCATGCTAACGGCCGACAAGGTAAATCCAGTTTATACCTAACTCAACTACGTGAAAAACAGAAAGTTCGTCGTACTTACGGCTTACTCGAGAAACAATTTGCTAGGTTAATGGACGAAGCTAGCCGCACTAGTGCTAATGGTCAGCTTCCAGGCGAGTTGCTACTTCAGTTCTTGGAACGACGTATAGACAATGCCGTCTATCGTGCTGGTTTTGCAACTAGCCGCCGCGGGGCTAGGCAATTAGTTAGCCACGGACACTTAATGTTGAATGGTCGCCGTGTCAATATACCTTCAATTCGTCTTAAGGTCGGTGACGAGATTGTAGTTCGTCCAAAAAGTACAAAATCTGGCTATTTTAGCCAAATGGATGAGATCGAGAAGAATACCTATCAACAACCACTAAGTTGGCTGAAAAGTGATACAAAAAAGCTTACGATAAAGATTACGGGCTTACCAACACGCGATGAAGCAGAAGTCGATATTAAAGAACAACTAATCGTTGAGTATTACTCACGCTAAGGTTCGCTATTTAGCGAAAAGGAGCTATAAAATAATGACAAAAATTATTCACAATCCAGCACTAGCAAATATTGACGACTTAAGCGCCAACAGTGCAACTTTCAATATTGAGCCACTTCATACTGGCTATGGTAACACTCTGGGCAATAGCCTACGACGTGTACTATTATCTAGCATAGAAGGTGGTGCAGTCGTTGCTTTCCGAATTGAAGGTGCTAGTCATGAATTCACGACAGTTGCCGGCGTCAAAGAGGACGTCATCGACATAATGCTAAATATCAAGAATATTAAATTAAAAGTCCAAAGCGATGAGCCTGTTGAGCTAAGACTAGAGAAAAAAGGTGCCGGCATAGTAACTGCTGGCGACATTAAGACTACCGCTGATGTAGAGGTTGTTAATCCAGATCAGATCATCTGTACTATTGATGACCCAAAGAAGACGGTGATTATCGACCTGGTTGTGGAATCTGGTCGTGGCTATCAAACGATTGAAGATTCTAGCGCCAAGAGAGTTCACAGTGATATGATCGCTGTTGATGCGATCTTTAGCCCAGTACTACGCGTACGTTACAAAGTTGAGGGTACTCGTGTAGGTCGCGAGACAAATCTAGACAAACTATTATTGACAGTTGAGACAGATGGATCTATTAGCCCACGACAAGCTTTTGAAGAAGCTGCTGCAATATTAGTAAATCAATATACAGCTTTGGCCGGGTCAACAATAGTTGCTAGCGCACCTGCGCTTGGACAAGAGATTGATGATGAATCTAGCGAGTTAAATACTCCTATCGAAGAGCTAAACTTGACGGCCCGCACAGCTAATGCGTTAGTCAATAACGAGATCCGCACAGTACACGACCTTGTCACTCTAAGCGAACAAGAACTACGTGAACTAAAAGGCTTCGGTTCAAAAGCTCTTGAAGAAATTAAAGAAAAATTAGCGGAATTGGAACTTTAACCATGCACAGACACGGATACGTTGGACGAAAATTTGGCCGCGAGTGCGATCAGCGCGATGCCTTGATTAAAGGGCTAGCGACTAGTCTTGTTATTTCGACCAAGATTGAAACGACCTTACCAAAAGCTAAAGAATTAGTCCGTTATATCGAAAAGCTTATCACTAAAGCAAAAAAAGGTGGTTTGCATAACCGACGACAAGTAATTGCTGGCCTGAACACTCAAGAAGCTGCTAATAAGCTAGTTGACGAGATTGCACCACAATTAACTGGTCGAACAAGTGGGCATGTTCGTGTCGAGCAAACGACTTTGCGCGTTGGCGATGGAACTCAAATGGCTACAGTTTCATTTGTTGACGAGCTTAAAGCCCCAGTGGCTGATATGGAGAATAAATAATGTCTGTTAACGCTAAAACCTATTCGCAAAAATCAACTGAAGTTGCCAGACGCTGGATATTAATTGATGCTGCAACGGCGCCACTAGGCCGAGTTGCTACAACAGCGGCTAAATACCTGATTGGTAAATACAAACCAACCTATACGCCACATACCGATGCTGGCGACTATGTTGTTATTATTAATGCCAAGGATCTGGTTGTTACTGGCGCAAAAGAGACTGACAAGATGTATTATCGCCACTCAGGTTATGTAGGTAATCTAAAAGAAATGTCTCTAGGCGATTTAAGAGCTAAACATCCAGAATTAATTATTGAAGAAGCTATAAAGGGTATGATTCCGCGCAACAAACTTGCCGCCGACCGACTAGGCCGACTACGAGTCTTTGCTGGCACCGATCACAGCCATACAGCTCAAATGCCAGAGAAAGTAGAGGTAATGTAATATGGCCACAACTAAATATCTGTACGGTCTTGGGCGACGCAAAAGCGCTACTGCCACGGCTAGATTACTACCAGGCAAAGGCAAAATCACAATCAACGATAAACCCGCTGCTGAATATCTAAGTGGTAACAAGGCACAATTGGCCGAAATTACCGATCCTTTGGCGCTTGTTAATAAACAGTCTGAGTTCGATATCACAATACTTGTAAAAGGCGGCGGTGTTGCTGGCCAAGTCGATGCGATTAAGCTTGCTATTGCCAAGGCGATTACATCTGGATTTAGTGATTTGAGAACGGTATTAAAGAAGGCTGACTTCTTGAAACGTGATTCACGCGAGAAAGAACGTAAAAAATATGGTCTTATCTCGGCTCGTAAAAAAGAACAGTTCTCGAAACGTTAATAATCAAAAAGTCCCAATATCGGGACTTTTTGATTATTAAATGTAATTATAGCTAATAAAAAAGGCGGGCATATGGATGCCCGCCGCCAGATAGAAAGGGGTTTAATCCTCGTCTTCTGGCTTCTCAAGATGAAAATAATCACTTGGGTCATCATCTTCATCCATGCTCATCATGCAAATTTTTCGCAATTTACATAATGCCCAAAACATTTTCCCTCGCCAGCTTGTGCAAGCAAATTGAAACATATGCTTGCCACCTGCTCTGACGGTAATCGTGCATAAACACGAATTCAGCTCAATATTGCACCACGTCCAAGCATCTTCGCAGGTTTCAGATGTAGCCGTTCGAGCTAATCTCATGGCCTCGTCCTTAGAGAGGCTTGTGGTTGACATAATATAAAAGTATGCCAAAACAATTATCATATTTATCAACTTCTTCTTAAAAATCTAGCCAACAACAAGGTTGACCATTCTTAAGTATAGAACATTTCGTATTTCTAGTCAATAGTGCTATAATATATCCATATATGAACAAATCAATAATATTAACAGGCATTAGATCTAACGAGGAGCCGACAATCGGTAACTATTTAGGTGCGATATTACCTATGGTGAATATGCAACACGAGTACGCTGGAAAATATCAAATTAATATGTTTGTACCTGACCTGCATAGCTTTACGACTCCAATTGATTATGATTCTTTGTATCGTAACACTTTGCAAAATCTAAAATATTTTATCGCTGCGGGACTAGATTTAGACGATCCCGACACATTTTTATATCGTCAAAGTTATATACCAGCCCATAGTGAGCTGACTTGGATATTGGACTGTTTTACTGGTTTTGGTGAAATGAGCCGTATGACTCAATTCAAAGAAAAGTCAACTGAAAGCCCAAATTCAATATCTGTTGGTCTATTCAATTACCCAGTTCTAATGGCGGCTGACATATTATTATATGGCGCCAAATACGTACCAGTAGGCGATGACCAGTTTCAGCATATCGAGATTACTCGTGACATTGCCGAGCGTTTTAATCATAAGTTTGGTGATATTTTTGTCATTCCTGAACCAACCAAATCACAAACCGAATTTATAAAACGCGACAAAGGTCTGCGAGTCCGTAGCTTATCAGACCCATATAAAAAGATGAGTAAATCTGATCTAGACGAAAAGTCCAAAATTCTATTGATTGACCCACCAGAGTTAGCCGCTAAAAAGGTGATGGGTGCCACTACTGACAGCGTTGGAGTTATTAACTGGGATTGGGAGAATCAGCCAGGTATCACCAGCTTATTACAGATTCTAGCTTTAATGTCTAATCGCAGTCAATCTGACGTAAATTCGCAATGGATAGGCAAAACCAGCTATGGTGATTTCAAGAAGGCTGTTGCCGAAGTCGTTAAAGACTTTTTGACTTCCTTTCAAGACAAACTAAAAAACATCACAGATGACCAATTATTGGCTAAATTAGCAGAATCTGAACGAATGCTAACTCCAGTCGCTAATGCAACCCTCCTGAGGGCCCAGAAGGCCGTCGGATTGCGTCCAAAGGATTAAATGGTTAAAGTAGCCAGTCGCGATATCCTCGACCTCTTACGCCGTTATGAGCTGGCAGATGATAATAACGTGCCTCGAAATATCGAGAATATCAAGATAACTCATACGACACCGACAAATTCGTTGGTTTCATTCATTTTTTTAAAAAGACAGATGTTTATACTGTTCGATGATACGGCCGAAGATGATGTTGACTATGTTCTGTCGCAAATTAAAACATCTCAGGGAATTATCAAGGGCGAATTGATTCAGAACCCTAAAGATGCCGTTTTAACCTATGCTATGCCTTTTCGGGGCAAAGATTGCTATTTAATGGAGGCTATCTCAGGCAAAAAGCGCTTGGATAGTGAGTTA
>CAZHGY010000016.1:0-15027 GCA_964532235.1 uncultured Saccharimonas sp. (SeqCode)
GACCCGCAGACTTGCGGGTCTCACCCCCGAATGTTCACTCGGGGCATCGAATCCCGACAATCACGGCTATGAAAGAAGCCTTAGGTTTAAAAACCTAAGGCTTCTTTCATGGCTGGGATGGAGGGATTCGAACCCCCGAATGTCGGCACCAAAAGCCGATGCCTTACCACTTGGCGACATCCCAATATAATTGGCGACTAATACATTTTATAACACCTTGATGCCGCTGTACAGATAAAAAATATAAATAACGCCTATGTTATAATCGAATCATCAAATAGGAGGATGCATTATGGACGAAATAAACAAGCCCGTAGATCAACCAAAACTAGTGCCTACTAAAAATAAAAAGTACCTTGGGTTAATTATATTTCATATTATTGCAATATCAGTTATTATCAGCGGATCAATCGAGGCAACATATCTATGGCGAAATAGTATCGCTCAAAAGACTATCGCCGACAAAGATGCTCTAATATTATCGATGAGCAAAACAATAGCGGCTTCATTGACCCCAACTACAACACCTGCTGGCACCCCCAGTCCCGCTGATTGTGACGCTACTGCACCATCGGCAACTGTGATAGATAACATTAAAGCATCAATTACGTCTGGTAATACTCAGGCATTAGAAGGCTACATGGCCGCATCGGTCAATACAGTCTTGGCCGCAACCGAGGCTTATGGGCCACAAACCCCAACTCAATCTGTTGCGTCAATTACAACGTTTATTGGTAGCCCAGTCACGACCACTTGGAATTTTAACTTGGGTGCATCAGTGATTAGCTCGTACGGTCAAGGTGGCTACGAGCAGTATTTTCCATCGATTGCCGTCGTAGGTAAATCAAATACCGACACGGTTATTTCGTTCGGGTTTGATTGTGACGGAAAAATCAACACAGTGTTTATGGCGGGTAGCGAGAGCTTACTACAGTAATATTTATGCATAAGTTTAAAGTATTTACAGTTGGAGCTGAAAAAAATGGCCTTCGCGCCGCCGTGTTAGGTGCAAACGATGGAATCGTATCGATTGCTGGTTTGGTTATCGGTGTCGCTGGCGCCCAACAATCAAAGTTAGCAATTATAACTGCTGGTTTGGCTGGCATAGTCGCTGGAGCAATGTCAATAGCTGCTGGTGAATATGTTTCGGTTTGCACAGAGCGCGATTCAGAACAAGCGATGCTAGATCATGAAAAGGAAGAGCTTCGTGATCACCCAGTCGAAGAATTGCATGACCTAGAAAAGGCATATGAGGCTGATGGATTGAGTAAAGCTAAGGCGCTACATGTTGCTAAGGAAATGACCGCTGGCGACGCATTCAGAGTCCACGCCGACATTGACCTTCATATCGACCCAAAACACTTAACTAATCCTTGGAGCTCGGTATTTGCTTCAGCCGGAGCTTTTGTGCTAGGTGCAATTATCCCCTTGGTGGCAGTCATGCTGCCAACCGGTGGATATGATGTTCTAGTCACATTTGGCGCGGTTATAGTGGCACTAATAATAACCGGCGCCCTTAGTGCCAAAGCCAGCGGTGCCAAAATTGGTAGATCGATCTTACGAGTCGTTGTTGGTGGCGCTATAGCCATGCTAGTAACCTATGCAATCGGCAACGTATTTCATATTGCTGGCGTTTAAGGGTAAATAAAAATCTCCGGATAGAAAACTACCTGGAGATCTTTTATTGATGTTCTATTTCTTAATCGACACGAAATATGATCGAATTTCGAATAAGAAGTAAGCACCGATTGCTACACCGATTGCCCCGCTAAATATGCTTGATAGAAAACTAGCAAAATTAAAGTTGAATAATGCGCTTAATACTATTGATGCGCAATTTATTAGTAATGCCAAGAATAATAAGTCCCAGCCGCGCTTCTTTAGGTTTTTTAGCGGTGATATAGCCATTGCCATAACAACCACACTAGCGACCATAAAAATTAACGAAACCACTGCTGATAAGGTAGCCAAGCCAGTATATACGACTCCTGCGCCCAATACTGCAGCAGCTAGACCTAGTGAAAATAAAATACTGCCAATTAAGGTAACACCACTTAGTGCTAATATAATAACCCCTATCAGTTCTAGCCACCAAATATTAGTAGCTATCCATTTTCTAGCTGATTCTGGTAAATGTGGTAGTGGCTTTAACCAACCTTGAACCATTTTTTCAAGTTTGCTGAGTGATTCCATAGTCCGTATCCCCCTTATTTATTGTCTTCATAATACATACATGCCACTACTAAATCAACTTACTCTACGCTTAATAGGCCATAGTCCCCAGCTAGACCATGCCGCCAACAGTCCAATCGAGATCATAAATGAGACATCCCACCAACCAGGTATTAATTGTATTTTAGTGCCGAGAATACCAATGTTCTGCACTGAGCTGTTGGTGATATTTAGCCACAGCGTTATTACCAGCCAACCAGTCACACTAATCCAGCCTAATACCATACTAATTACCCTAGCTAATCTACTGAGCCTCATGCCTAGCAAGAAAGGTACAGCAAAAACTTCAGATACGACGAGCATGCTACTGACAATCTTAGCCGTGGCTATGCCACCAATAAAACCATACGAACTAAGCAGTATCTCAAAATCGTCGAAAGTAAATAGTTGACCCAAAGCAAATAATATCAAGATACCAGCAAATATATAGGCCGCCCGCTTGGACTCAATGGTCTTTGGTTTTGGCGGAAATGTCGATTTCATTAAGTCGTTCATGATTTTAGTATAATACCACTAACTATTTAGGACAAACGTTGTCATTTTTGCTATTATGCTTGCGCTTTCATTTGTTTTTGCTTACAGTGTTAGTAGGCGAAAGTTACAAAAATAAACATACACTAAAAATAAAAATGTAGCCATTCGCTATTCGATATTCCACCACAACGCCCCGCTTTTTTGCGGGGTTCCTTGTTATTTATATCTACATCTAGAATCAGCCTAAATCATTGTACATATTTTAACTGGCCGAGTACAAAGTGTACTACGTTTTGCTGTCATATATTTGAATAGCTTTTAGTGTTAATACGGTTACGGGTGACATAAGATGGGGTAAACCGGAAAGCAGGACCCGCAAAATGCGAAAAATCTAAAAATTAAGATTCTAACACCTACCACCTATTACTCAGCTTTGAACGAGTTTTCAGCTCGCCATTTGGCGATTTCGGCGTGATTACCACTCAATAACACCTTTGGCACCTCTAGGCCGTTGAATACCTCGGGACGTGTGTATTGCGGAAATTCAAGAGTTTCACCGTCACTAAAGCTTTCAATAGCAGCACTATTTTCGCCACCTAATACACCAGGTATCAGTCTGACAATACTGTCAATTATAGTCATCGTTGGCAATTCACCGCCCGTTAAAACATAGTCACCGACACTGACTTGCTCATCAACAATTGTCAGTATGCGTTCATCTACGCCCTCGTAGCGACCACAGACAAAAATGTAGTCATCCATACTATCAGCCCATCCTTGGGCCACAGACTGCTTCCAGCGTTGTCCACGCGGGGTTGTTAGTACTACCTTAGCATTGGGTGAGTATTGCTTGGCCTTTTTTATGGCCGCGAATAATGGTTCCGGCATTAGTAACATGCCATCGCCACCACCATAAGGCGTGTCATCAACTTTACGACGTACACCCAAACCAAAGTCACGCAGATTTATATATCTGAATTCAACCACTTGGCAGTTTTGAGCCTTCCACATCATAGAGCTATTTAATACGCCGTCAAACATTTCGGGAAAAAGTGTAATTATTTGTATCTTTCGCATATCTATAACATTTTACCACAAAAAAGCCACCCAGGTGGGTGGATTCTTTGACATATAAATCTCTCAACGACTATAGTGTGTCGCCCTCGCAGAAGAGCGTTTTTTCTCGCAGTTCAGGCTTGCGCCTGTAACTGGTTATGATTATATATCCAGGTCGTCTAGTTCTGCAAGCTCTTCACGAGCGGTTTTTGAAAAATCTGATTCGTTTTCCACAGGCTCATCCGTAGAGTTAGCCACAGGCTCGACATTTTCGGCATATGATGTTGATTGTGATTGTTCTGATGCTGGTGCTGATTGCGTGTAATTATCGCGCTGATCATCATTATTTTCGATCTTTAGGTTGTACCTAGCATCGTTTTTAGTACCCAACGCCCGCAATAGTGTACGTAGACTTTGAGCAGTAACGCCCCTCTTACCGATGACACGGCCCAAGTCTTCTGGGTTAACAGTCAATGTAAGTAAGACGCCCTTTTCGTCAATAATTCGGTCAACAACAACATCCTCTGGATGTCCAACTAACGATTTAATAATATATTCTATGAACTGTTGGTCCAATGTAGCCATACTGCCTCCTTGCCTATTTAGCCATTATTAATTAGTACGCTTAAATTATAACACGCTCGATATTTGTAGTATATAATCTGGAAATAACGGTTATTCAGCGTCAGTTGCGACAACTGGTTCAGCTGCTGGTTCTTCAACTGCAGCAATCTCTTCAACGACCGGCTCTTCGACGGCAGCAACTTCTGCAACAACAACTGGTTGATTCTTGCGTAATTTGTCAGATTTTTTGACAGCCTTGGTGTTGATTCGGGCTTTGATAACCCAAGATGGCATTTTAACGCCAGCATCAGATAATAATTTGACAACTCGTGGTGATGGCTGAGCGCCATTATCCAAGAATTTTTGAGCTACCTCAACTTGTACTTTAGCGTCTTTGGTGTGTGGGTTATAAGTACCGACAAATGCGACGACACGGCCACTGGTTGGTTGTTTTTGAGCCTCTTGAACAATAATGCGATACATTGCATTACCTTTTCGGCCGACACGCTGCAAACGAATTGCTAACATAAATATTTAATTTCCTTTTTACTCTTAAACTTATTTTTTAACTATGCCCTAGTCTACACTGTTTCGTATCTGATGTCAATCAGTATTACGCTTGGCGTATTCGTCCAGTGCCGCTTGGGCAGCCTGCTGTTGGGCAGCCTGTTTACTGGGACCGCTACCAGTGCCCATCAGATTGTTATTTACATAAACACCCAGTGTAAACATCTTGTCATGATCTGGGCCAGTTTCTTCTATGACACGATATTGTGGCGTTTGGTTGTCAACATGCTGCGACACTTCTTGCAGGTGTGATTTAGCATCACGCCAACTACCAGACTCCAATATAGAATCAAATTTGCTAATTATATTTTTATGAATAAAAGCAGCGGCATCATCATAACCACGTTCCAAATAAATCGAACCTGTTACGGCTTCAAAGGCATTCGCTAGAATCTGTTGTCGGGCACGATCGCTACCTTGTTTTTCACCGCGGCTCATTCGGACTAATGGTTCATAACCAAGTGCCACGCCAGCTGCGCCGATACTTTCGGTTCGGACTAAAGCCGCGCGCCAACTAGTTAAAATACCTTCTTGCTCGGTGTAATTGCGAAACAAGAAGTCGGTCACTACTAATTCCAAGACTGCGTCACCCAAAAATTCTAGGCGTTCGTTATGTTCATTGACACTTTTTTTATGTTCATTAACATAGCTTCGGTGTGTCAGTGCTGTAATCAGTAGATCTAAGTTTTGATATTCAAAGCCCAGCTTTTCGCGAGCGAATTGCTGATATGGTTCGGTTTGCATCCCACTCATTTTGTTATAATTTCTCCTGTCTTATACGTTTCATCGCAAGTAACATTAATGTGCCTATATCTTCATATTCTATCACTTCTAAAGCCTCGTTAAATTTAAACCACTTGATGCCATTCATCCAATCTTCTTTTTTGATAGCATTTGTGTCACCTTTTGCACGAACCAGATAGATCTGTGTAGTCATCAACACTAGTCGATCGACCCGACGATAACGAAAATGTATTTTGCCTAGCCAACCCAAAACATCAATATCAAATAATCCAGCTTCTTCACCAATCTCGCGAACAGCTGTCTGTTGGGCTGTTTCACCATCTTCAATATGGCCTTTTGGGATTGTCCAGCGATCTTTGGTATCTTGGATCAATAGAATTTCGACACCACCGTCTGAATCATGACGAAAAATTATACCACCACTGGTTGGCTCACGAACTATCTCTTGAATTTGATATTTTTTACGATTAAAATACTTTTTGAACTTCTCAATTTGTGGTATTGGCTGCATCATCTGTGATCTCCACAAGCGTTCGATAAGCAGTGCCAAGGACACCATTTATGAATTTGCTCGAGTTATCAGAACCAAACGCTTTAGCTAATTCGACCGCCTCGTTAATTGCAACCTTGGGTGGAATAATGTCTGCTTGATATAGCAGTTCATACAAACCGATTCGCAAAATATTACGATCAATTCTAGCAATCTGCTCAATCGGCCACTCTGGCGCAATTGGCTGAATCTTTAAATCCAAATCCAGTTGTTGCTCTAGAACCCCCTTAACCAACGAGCTGACAAAATCTTTGTCATCAATTGCATCATCATATCGGCTAAGATTGCTAGCTAAAATATTATCAACATCAACCGTTTCGTCGTTAGACTCTTTACGAAACTCAAACTCGTAAAGTGTCTGTAATGCGACTATACGACCAAGGTGGCGATTAGATGACATAGCGTTTTAATTCTTTCTTTTTATTATTATAAGTAAATGTACTAAGCTGCTATTTAACAGCTGATTCGGTTGATTCTATCTTGACAGCTTTTTTGGCAAGTGCCTTACCAGATTCTTTACGAGTCGTATAAGCTTTGACTGGTGATTTCTTGTTAACACGACGAGCTAATTCAAGTCGCAAATGACTGCGGCGCAAGCCAGTTTTACGTGGGCTAGATTGTTTCTTGGGTTGTCCCATAGAAAGTACTCCTTTTCAGGTAATTATTTTATTAAACTTAGGTCTATTGTATCAAAATAGTCACATAAACTCAAGAAGTATATAAAAAAATTGACGAAATATTGCGCTTACGCTATTATCATAGATATGATTGATTATAATAATGAACCTCATTTTGTTGGTGACGAGCAGCCACCAGATATCGATACTAAAAATAACCAAGATAAGGGTCATGAAGCTTGGGAAAAAGCTAAAAAAGCCCTCATATTAATGAGCTTGCCATTTATAATGCGCGGTGCTATTGGTGGGCATAAAGACCTAGTCAAGGCTAAAGAGTTTTTAGAGACTAAAGGTTATGACCTTGCTGACTACGCCCAAGATACCTACGGAGATATTTTAGGATATTCCGAAGACACTGACACGATTGTTGTCGGCCAGCCGGCCACCATCGATACTATCGTCCAGCGTAATCTGGGAGTTAGTAAAGAGAATATAGACAAAGTAGTCGATTATGTTGATGCATTGAATGCCGATAATACAAAAATTTACAAAAATGCCAACGGCGAACTAAGTGCCGACAGCCAACTAGAGTTGCCTAGTAGTATTAGTGTACAGTCACCAATTATGGAGATCCTGAAATACGTGTATGGCGACGAGATTGATAGCTTTACAAGTAGTAGTTCTGACAGCACTGAAACCCAACTTGAATACACCATCGAAAACGGTGCTGGTTTTTCTAATGAGTTTAAAACGGTCACGATCGAAGACGGCGATAGCCTAGACGGTTATGCTCACATGTTATGTAATGAAGCTGGCATTCAGTCGACTTCAGATATAATTGATACGATAATCAATTTTATCAAGAATATCAACAACCTATCCAGCGATTTGATAGTCACTGGCAGCCAGATTAAACTACCGTCCAACTTACCGGACTCATTCAAGACTAAGAACAACGCACAGTCAATATATCAAACAGCCACCGAATCTCACGCTCAGTATTAAATAATCTAAACGACGATATTCACTAATCGGCCAGGTATGTAAATAACCTTGGCCGGTTTTTTATCACCAATGAATTTTTTAACATTATCCTGAGCGATAGCTAATTCTTTGACATTTTCGACAGTCATGTCAGCATTAGCATCAAACTTGGCGCGCAATTTACCATTAACCTGAACGGCTATTGTCATTTTATCTTCAACAATCAAAGCATCGTCCCATACTGGCCAATGAGCATTCTGGACACAGTCTTTACCGCCCAGCTGCTGCCACAATTCATCAGCCATATGTGGAGCAAAAGGCGCAATTAACTGGATTAAAGCCCTCAATGCGTCGCCCCAAGCCTCTTCAGAAAATCCGTTCACCTTCAATTTATACAATTCGTTCGTACACTCCATCATTGCCGAGATTGCCGTGTTAAAACTTTGACGATGAAAGTCTTCGGTTACTTTTCGGGTAGTTTTATGCTGAATATACGTGACAGCTGTATCGTTTCCAGTGAACTTTTTATCAGATTCTAGATATTCTTGAGTTAGGACCCAAACTCGATTCAAAAAACGATAGACCCCAGCAATACCACGTGAGCTCCAGGAAGCATCCAATTCGACTGGACCCATGAACAACAGATACGTTCGAAGCGCATCAGCGCCGTAACCTTGGTCTATAACGTCCAATGGGTCAACAACATTGCCCCTGCTTTTGCTCATTTTTGAGCCATCTTCGGCATTAATATAACCATGATAAACTAATTTCTTGATTGGTTCTTTGAACTTTGTTAAACCCATCTCGTAAAATACATGTGTCCAAAAACGAACGTACAATAAATGAGCAACGGCATGATCAGCACCGATATAAAAGTCGACTGGTGCCCAATAATTGACCTCAGTAGGATCCCAAGCCTGTTTGTCATTCTTTGGATCCGTGTAACGGAACAAATACCAACTACTACAAGCATATCCATCCATCGTGTCGGTTTCGCGCTCGGCAGGACCACCGCAGGTTGGACAAGTTGTATTTACCCAATCGGTAACCCGCGCTAGTGCTGATCGCCCATCACCATTTGGAGCATAATCTTTTATGTCTGGAAGTAATACTGGCAATTGATCTTCGGGTACAGCAACTGCACCACACTTTGGACAATGGATTATCGGAATTGGTGCGCCCCAATAACGCTGGCGACTAATCAACCAGTCACGCATTTTGTATGTTGTCTTTATATGACCGCTACCCTGTTGCTCTAGCCAGGCAACTATCTGTTCGCGTGCCTCACTAGACTCCATACCATCAAAACGGCCACTATTAGTCATGATACCTTCTTCGTGATCAACAGAGTCGCCAGACTCAATACGATCCATTAAGATATCAAACTCGGAATTCTTCATACGACCTTTAGTAATTTCACTGCGATCCAGCCAGATTGGCTCTTGTATGGCAGCCTCTTCATCATTCAGATCGTCATGCTCGTCATTTTCTAGCTCAAAGTAAACACCTGTAATGAACGCTCGACGA
This sequence comes from uncultured Saccharimonas sp. (SeqCode), assembly GCA_964532235.1. Taxonomy (GTDB): domain Bacteria; phylum Patescibacteriota; class Saccharimonadia; order Saccharimonadales; family Saccharimonadaceae; genus UBA1547. Next base: position 9,316 of record CAZHGY010000016.1, read on the forward strand.
TTTACATCCTTATTCTCGGCATAAAACTCAGAAACAATCTGATCACCTAGTACTCGAATAAATTTGAGGTTTTTGTAGCCAGTCTCTTCGTATACTTCCCGCCGAGCTGCCACTACGACATCATTATTATCTTCTGGTTCAATGCCACCAATTACGAATGAAGTCCACGGAAACTTTTTCCATTGAATACATAGATATTTTTTAGTCTTTGGGTCATAGACAACCGCATGTACCACTTGACGTTCGACTAGCTCTTTATCATCACGAAATGGATTATCCTCACTGACCCGATGTGGTAATACGACAGTCCTTATTGATATATTAAACTTCTTGGCAAACTCGTAGTCGCGTTCATCGTGTGCGGGAACAGCCATAATCGCACCCGTACCGTAACCTGATAATACATAGTCAGCAATCCAAATCGGTATTTTTTCTCCATTCACCGGATTGATTGCATAGCTACCAGTGAAAACACCAGTTTTTTCGCGCGACTCATTCATGCGCTCTATTTCAGACTTCTTGGCTGAAGCTGTTATATAATCATTGGCTTGTTTTTTCATTTCGGCAGTTATTAATTTAGCAACCAACTCATGTTCTGGTGCCAACACAACAAAAGTTGCACCGAACAGTGTATCGGGTCGAGTTGTGAATACGGTAATAATATCCTTAGTGCCATCAACTGCAAAATCTACCTCAGCACCTTCGGAGCGCCCAATCCAGTTTGTCTGGGCCGTTTTTATCTTGGCTGGCCAGTCCAAGTCTGGTATTTCTTCCAACAAGGCATCAGCATAAGCCGTAATCTTGAAAAACCATTGTTTCATGGGCTTCTTGACGACCTCAGTGCCGCAACGCCAACATTTACCAGCTTCGACTTGCTCATTTGCCAAAACGGTTTGACAAGATGGGCACCACCACTGTGGCGATTCCTTTTGATAAGCTAATCCACGTTCAAATAATTTCGTAAAAACCCACTGAGTCCATCGGTAGTATTCTGGATCGCTAGTGTTGACTTCGCGTGACCAGTCAATACTGACACCCATACGTTTGAATTGCTTTTTAAAATTCGCAATATTCTGTGCGGTTACTACAGCTGGAGCCGTTTTGGTCTTAATTGCATAGTTCTCGGCTGGAAGTCCAAAAGTGTCCATCCCCATTGGATTCAGTACATTGTACCCCTGTTGCCGATTAAACCTGGCAATAGCATCGACAATCGAATAGCTAAATGCATGTCCAGTGTGCATGCCAGCGCCACTAGGATACGGAAACATACCAGAAACGTACATTTTTTGCCGTGACTCGTCGCGCTTAACTTCGTTAATTTTTTGCTTTTCCCAAACAGCTTGCCATTTAGGTTCAATTTCACTTGGATTATAGCGCTTCATAATAGATGTAGTATAGCAAACTTAATACCGTACCACTAGATATAAAATTTTAGCCCCTAGGGCATCAGCTCTTTAATGCCCTTACCATCAGAAATTATTAGAATCAAGCCAATAGCAATCGAAACTAGACTGCTATAGAGCTCGTTATGTGGAAATATAAAAACATCCATAAGACCCCAAACACCACGCCACATGATTACTATAGCGAAAAAATCAATGATAATTCTGGTTGTTTTATCTTTGTCTAGGATCTTTTTTATCTTTTTAAACATTATTTCCTCCTCCTTATATTCCCCAAATTGCGTCTAGTATCTTAATTCTGACCGATCGAATAGCTGGAACAAGAGCTGAGACTAGTGACACCAGCACCAATACTACGGCATCATATTGCATCTCGCCGTTTTTGACGAACAGCTCAACTGGTCCGTATGGAAAATTGAATGGATGAGCTGATACCCAAGGAATAGCCACCATACTAAATATTAATGCACCAACAGCGATACCAATAACCGAAAATACCAATGATTTAATAATATAAACAAGAACAATCGCAGCAGGTCTTATTCCTATTGCACGTTCAATACCAATCTGTTTTCGCTTATTCATCAATTCCACGTATGTAACAATAAATACCGTTATCGCCGCTACTACTAACGAAAATCCCTTCATAATCTCAAGCACTATATTAAAAGCGCTAACCTGCTCATTAATGCCAGCAGCCATAACCTCGGATGTTTGATATTTTAGACCATCTTGAAGATTAGTTATCCTCTTGCCTAACTTGTCACTATCAACTCCAGTCTTTGCTTTAATATAGATTGAGGTAGCGTGACCACTACTAACTGGGATTAGTTTCTCGGCAGCCGCTAATGTAATATAGGCCTTTTGATCAGAAAATATAAATATATTTTTAAATATACCCCTAACGACAAAATCATGCTTCTGACCAGTAATAAGGCTAACTGTCACCGTATCGTCGGCGTGTACAGTCTTTAGCGAGGTAGCGTAGTTTGGCAACAGCTTATCGTCAACGCCCGCTATTTGTATACCAAGAAGAATCGAATCAGCCTCTGACTCATTCAAATATTCACCATCATACATGTGACTCGGTGATGTAAAAACCTTAGCATAGCTATCTGGATCAATCGCATCCACAGTCCAAACATTAGATATATCACCTTTGCTAATTTGAACACCAGCACGATATGTTCCAGTTGCACTATCAACATCTTGATCGGCTCTAATCTTTTCCAGTAGATCATCCCTATTGGATATATCTGATCCAGCAGTAGATGAAGAAATGACCAAATCACTAGTTAGCGTATTTGTTAACTGCAAATTTGTCTGTTCTATAAATCCCTGAATAATTGATGGGACAAACAGCATATTTACATAAATAATCGCCAACATAAAAATGGTCAACAAAGTCACGCCAAAGTTGCCCCTAGCTAACGCTCGTAGCGACAAAAACCAAGCAACTTTATGTGAACGCATTTTTTTTAGATCAGGTAATCTCATTAGTACTCCTCTACAATCTTGCCATCACGCAAGAATATCAATTCATCCGCATATTGTTTATCATCAGGATTATGCGACACAAAGATTACCGTGACTCCAGTCCTCTTGTTGAGATGACACAAAGTCTCCATAACAACTTTTGCTGATGATGTGTCTAGATTAGCAGTTGGCTCATCGGCAAAAATAATCTTTGGATCGTTTACCATAGCTCGAGCAATTGCCACTCTCTGTTGTTCGCCACCAGATAATTCTTTTGGTAAATGCCTTATTCTGTCTGATAGTCCAACAATATCCAGTAGTTCCTTGGCGCGTTTTCTATAATCAATTCCGCGCTTCCCTAGCATCATTGCTGGCAAATATACATTTTCTAGCGCTGTTAGCTCTGGCAACAGTGCATATTCTTGAAAAACATACCCAAGAGTCTCTAGACGTAATTTTGATCGAATCTTTTCAGTCGTCTCAATTACTTCCTTATGGTTAATAATAATCTTGCCTGAATTTGGTTTGTCGATCAAGCATAGCTGACGCAATAATGTCGATTTGCCAGACCCCGATTTGCCCATCAACGCCACCATTTTACCCTCGGAAATTTTGAAAGAAACATCAATCAGGGCAGGCGTTTCGACTTTACCCTGTTTGTATATTTTTGTCAGATTCTTTACCGTTAACATCTTACTATTATAGCATCGGGCGAAAAACTTTTCTACCACTCAAAACCACTCGCACGCATTGACTCGTCATCATTAGTATGCTATAATTAGCAAGTTAGATTTATTTTTGAGCTAATGTACATTTCGAGTTAGGTTCCGCCTCGCTTAATTGCAGGATAAGTCGACTTCACTGAGTCTACTTACCCTGCGGTTAGGTACTGCAATACAAATACACATTTGAAAGGTTGAGGCAAAATGAGAGAACTCTCAATGGAGCAAATTGCAATAATTCTCGAAATTGGTGCAAATGTATTAAACACGGAAGCAAAGAATCAAGGCGCTACATACGGCGGAGGCGCCGTCATGATCGTCCTCGATAATGGCTACACCATTATCGAGTTAGTCCCCTTAGATGGTGACGGAGAAAATGCTTGGCCGCAAAAAACGGCTACAGGCAAAGATCGGCGTAATTATGCTGCAACTGCTTTGACAAAAGCATGTCAGGCACTGCGTCTGTGCCAAGACTCAACGCCGGATGACGTAATAAAAGGAGAATCTGGATTCGAGGGTGCGATATATGCCAGCGTATATGACATAAAAATAATCGCGGCCTGGAGTGGCATGACATCCAAAGAAGACGCTGATATTGCCAGCAAAGCAGTAGCAAATATGATCGATGAGTGCGCCAGAACTCAGTTAGCATCGTCGGCACCCCATAGCTCATAGCGAACAAAGGCACTTGGAGACAAGTGCCTTTTTAATTGGCAGATAAGACGTAACTCAGATATTAAGCCTCTCCGTAAGTAATAGGGCTTACTTTTTTCGTACAACTGGATCTTTTATTAAAAATAGTGCATCTCGTTCTTCAAAGGGACCTAATGAAAAGGTAACCTTCGTATCAGTACTGTCCATTGATGAGGCAGGAATTATTCGGTTATATTCGCAAGGATGATCAGTTACTAACGTAAAAGGCGTATCGGTTGGCGCTAATCTATTTCGAAAATCTGGATCCCAAGCTTTGATGTCGCCGTCCTTAGTAAAGCCTGTAATCAAGATATAATGCCCCCAAGTATTATAATTATATACAACAGCACAAATCTTTTTCTTGGCATTCTTTTCAAACATATCATTAATAAAATCGACAGTCACGGTCTCGTTTCGATAAAATTCAACATGCATTTTAAAATGCTTCCATTGATCAAAATATGCCTGTAACCAACTGGCAAAAAACGCCATCGATTCATGATTAGTCCCATAAAATCCCCAACCTCGTTTTGTGTAGCCATCTAACAGAAAATTGTAAACATAATGTAGTAAGTCTGGTGGAAAATATTGACGTGGAATCATATAGCTTAGAGCATCTTCCATGGCTGAGGTTCCACAATCATGATTTGAAAATTGATATCTTAATGGTGTTAGCATAAACTAATCTTAACATAAATATAAAAGTACGATCAATATCTGATAGAATATTAGCATGAAAGTTACTTTATACTGCGAGCCGTCAATTGACGGATTTATCGCAACGACCGAGCAAGACACAAGTTGGGTGTTTAACCTTGATTCAGGTGAATTTGATAAATTTGTTAAAAATCAGGATGTAATCTTAATGGGCAAACAAACGTTCATTTTCGCGGAAGAGGATGGAGATTTTCCATACGATGGCCCTTTAAATATAGTTTTCACATCCAGCAATGATCTACTGAATAGACCGAGATCAGATAGGTATATGTTTACTGACAAAACCCCAAAAGAGGTACTCAGACAGCTTCAATTAGATAACCGCCAAAAGATCGGCGTAATTGGTGGCGGAAAGCTGAACGGATCCATGGTAAAAAACGACCTTATCGATGAGATTTGTCTAGTATATCATCCAATAATATTAGGGGATGGCAAAAAGTTATTTGATGGTGCAGATTTACGCGAAAACCTGGAAATTATCTCAACCGAAAAACTACCACAAAACTTAACAAAAGTTAGGTACAGGCTTAAATAACAGTTTTTACTCAAAAATCAGCATCAAAAAACAACTCGGGTTCTGCTATCGAGCACATAATTCATGAATCATCGCCTAGCCAATCGCATTTTTCTATTCTTTCAAAATAATTGGTGGAGCATGCCGGGCTCGAACCGGCCACCTCTTCCATGCCATGGAAGCGCTC
>CAZHGY010000017.1:0-11839 GCA_964532235.1 uncultured Saccharimonas sp. (SeqCode)
CTTTTGGGATTGTGCTCGTAACACTAGCCAAAGGAATTTTAGGCAAAATTAAAAGCCCCCTTCGATATCAAAGATATCTCTGGGGGCCTAGCGTCTTACGATGGATATCCTTCAAAGAATATCCGCTTAAGACGCTCACAGACGCGCATCCACAATGGACGAGCTAAACCCGCCCGATCCAGCAAATCCTCGGCATAACTCACCGAAGAGTTGAGGCTCAGGTCGTTCTTCAGCACGACCGCGCCGTCAGGTGCGATTACACATACGACCGCCGCCAAATAGGCAGCATATTTGCCAAATCCAACTAAGCGATAGCCCTTATAGAGCTGTTCCGCTCGATCTGCACCTTCTTTCCCTATCTCGGGAACAAGAGAAATAAGCTTTTTCATTTTTTGCCCTCCTAAAAAATTGCCTGTTGTGCATGCACAAGACGGCTTGTCTAGCTAATTTATTTAAAAATTAGCAAACAGACCGCCTTGTAGAGGGTCATGAAATGAATATATACTCTATCTAATTGCGGTATTACCTATGATCAGGATAGCAACAGAAATGATAGCACAAACACTATTCAATGTCAATAGCATCGTAATGGTTCAGGACCTTGGCGATAGTCGAACGATATAGCGCTGGTAGATGTGCTAGAGTGGTGCATCATGAGTTAAGTATTAAAGTTGCGGTACTGCAAGCCAGTACCATGACCGCCGGTACTCGCCGTTGGCGACTTAGTGCAAATCGATACAATTCACTTTATTAGAGATGATGGAAGTCGTTTTTTTACGTCTATACGTTAATGGATTTGTATTCTAGGGATGCATATGCCGAATACAGTACAGCATACAACCAACGATTTAGTTTTTGCTTTGCGACGCGATAACAAAACAATCTAGGGATTAGTTTTAAGACTATTCAAGCCGACAATGACGAACGACCACATCTTGGAATTAAATGTGACGCTCCAGACTCGTTGTTGCCAGGATCCCGAACCTAATACATATATAATCATTTGACAATCACGGTTAAAACAGATATAATTTCATCTTATGAAAAAAGATTTACACCCAACCGAATATCGCCCTGTCGTATTTAGCGACGAGGTAGCTGGGTTTGCGTTTTTGACTCAGTCAACAGCACAGACATCCGAAACAATTAAATGGGAAGATGGCAACGAATATCCACTTGTCAAGGTACATATTTCTTCAGCTTCTCACCCATTCTTTACTGGTGAAGAAAAGATTATCGACACCGAAGGCCGCGTTGACCGATTCAAGGCTAAATTTGCCGCTGCCGAAGCTCGCAAAGTTGCTTTAGCTAGTAAAGCTAAGAAGTCTGCTGCCCAAAAAGCCAAAAAAACTGAAGAATAGCTAACATAAATAAGAGGTTATCTTAATGATGGCCTCTTTTTTTGTTATACTAGAACAAGTTAAGAATAATATATGACACAAATTGCAATCAACATACCAGAATTACAACTCGAGCGTACCGAGCTAAGTTCGTTTTTGTCATCACCTACCGCTTACAGCAGTCCTGATTATACAGCTAAAAATAAACGATTATCCGAGCTGGAAAATATACTAAACAAAGCCTTATTACGCCAATCCCTAGAAAAACAGCTAGTTGAGGCTAAAAATTTAGCTAATGGAAGCGACGAGCTAGCCGAAATGGCTAAGGCGGAGGTTACCGACATCGATTCCCGACTACAACAAATTGAAAATGAGTTGTTCTTGATGCTAGCACCCAAAGACCCCAATGACAGCAAAAACGCTATTATCGAAATCAGGGCCGGCGCTGGTGGCGACGAAGCTAGCCTATTCGCTGGCGAATTATACCGCATGTATTTACGCTATTGCGAAAATCACCACCTAAAAACCGAATTAATCAATGAAAGTGCTAATGACACTGGTGGTATAAAAGAAGTTGTCTTTATCGTTAAGGGCGATTCACCATATGCCACTCTAAAGTTCGAGTCTGGTGTCCATCGCGTCCAGCGTGTCCCAGTGACAGAATCCCAAGGACGAATCCACACCAGTACCGCTACGGTTGCGGTGTTACCAGAGGCTGAAGAGACCGATATTGAAATAAACTTAAACGACCTACGAATCGATGTATATCGATCAAGTGGTTGCGGTGGCCAATGTGTCAACACAACAGATAGCGCTGTTCGTATTACTCATATTCCAACCGGTATCGTTGTTTCTAATCAAGATGAAAAGTCGCAGATAAAAAACCGCATCAAGGCTATGAGCGTATTACGTAGTCGCCTATTGCAGGCAAAAATCGACGAAGAACAGTCCAAGATGTCAGCCGAGCGCCGCAGCTTGATTGGGTCTGGCGATCGAAGCGAAAAGATTCGCACATATAATTTTCCACAAGACCGTATAACAGATCATCGTATCGGCTACTCACGCAGTAATATCCCGGCTGCTATGGATGGAAACATCGAAGATTTAATTGAGCAACTTCAAAATTATGAGCGTGAGCTTAAAGCCGCAAACGCCAGTAATTAACAGTTGGCTGCTAAATGCTACTAGGCGGCTGGCAGACGTTGGCATCCCCAGTTCTAGGTTAGATGCCGAGCTACTATTATCCTACGCTATAGGAAAACCACGCATTTATCTGCATGCTCACCCCGAACAAGAAATTTGTTCGAAATTGATAAAGTTAGCTGATTCATATCTTAAATTACGCCTGAATCGAATTCCTATTGCGTATATTACTGGTCATAAAGAGTTTTACGGTCGCGACTTTACGGTCACATCAGCTACTTTGATTCCCCGGCCTGAATCTGAAGAGATTATCGAACTGCTAAAGAAGATTTTAGGCGAACAATCAACTATGACATTAGAGCTAATCGACGTTGGTACTGGTAGCGGTTGCCTAGGAATAACGGCCAAGTTAGAGTTCCCGTATCTAGATGTCACCTTGACCGATATTAGCCCACAAGCGCTTGAAGTGGCTACTTTAAACGCCAGGGGCCTTGGAGCGCCCGTAGACACCCTCAGGAGCGATTTGCTAGCTGATTTTCACCAAAAAGTTGATATTATTGTTTCCAACCTACCTTATATTGATAAATCTTGGGCCTGCTCACCAGAAACAGCTTATGAGCCTAGTTTAGCCCTTTTTGCTGATGATAAAGGTGAGACCATAATTAAACGTCTTATAAACGAGTCACTTTATCATCTGAATGATGACGGTTATCTAATTATTGAGGCTGACCCTAGGCAACACCAATCATTGATAGACTACGCAAAAGCACGGTCATTTATACCCATCAAGAAAAGTGGCTTTATTCTAGTCTTTCAGTACTCTATAAGATAATCTGGTCTATGCCATTTCGAAACAAAATTAGTACAACTGCCAGCGCAGCAGCAAATAGCAATGGTAGGATTATTTCGGTCATTCGTATCTTTTGATGGTGATAATACGAATCATAAGAAACGTATGTCAAGAATCCAGTCACCAGCGCAATAATCGAGACTTGTGGTATTAGAACCTGATTTAATAGTGGCAGTCTATAAGCAATTGTCCAATGATAAGCTAACCAGCCAATCTCGGCCATAACTAGACCAAAGGCTAAGCTTAGCAAAATAATATGATCCTCCTCATAGGTATTTAGTGCGTGCCGAGCCGCCACATATCCAATTAACCAGATTATCAATACGACCGGCGTCGCAATCCAGCCATAACTAACCATATAAAGTGCCGTCACACCCGTGAATAAGGCTACACCAGCTTGCACGACGACGTATATTCTTTTCGATTGAGGCTTTAGTAGTACTAACCAGCCAACATATAGGATGGCTAATATAATCTGAATAGCTAGACTCTGCATATCGCCTGCGTCAGCCGATGATGGATTCGCAACAAATAGAAATATTACGTAGCTAAGGCTAACAATGAAGGAAACCGCATTCGCTTGAATATTAGCCAACCAAAAGCGCGTTCGAACAGCAAAAACTCGCCACTTACTTAGCAAAACTATGATTAAAGCTGGCACTAATGAATTCGTAAAACGTACTACTAATAATAAGGTAACCGCTAGGCCAACATTTAATATAACGTATATAATCTCGCTCCACAACGAACGACGTTTTGTAATTGTCTTTAAAAATTCCATAGTCTTTACCTAGTATACCATGAAAACTAGTCAGCTAATTGGTCGACGCCGGCCCAAATACTATGACGAACTTAACGTCATCATTCACATAAATCGGTGGCGCAGTCGTCTTGATAATCACACCATATAGCTCAACCAATTTAGCAGCTGTAGCACTAGCATCGGTGCCAATTTGATAAACTTCAACTGGCTCATAAGTGCCATCGGGCGCAGTATCAATAATTGATATATTAAAGCCCGCAGCTGTTAATATATCGGCCTTTTGCTGCCCTAACCCATCAACACCGCTTCCATTAAGCACAACAACTGGCGCATCTTCACGAACTACCGGATTACTTGACATAGTTTTTTTCAAAAATTCTTGAACCCCACTGTAATCATAGATACCAGCAATCGGTATGACGTTATTGTCACTGGTTGTTAACACCGATTCTGTACCGTTATCACCAACAAGACTTACCATATGTATATCACCAGATTTAGTCTTAGTGGCTATATTTATTAAAGTCCTAATTTCTTTCATCTGAATATTCGTTCGTAAGTTATCGCCAAAGGCATCAATCAACTTAGTGACTTTACTAAAGTCAGTCAATGTACCACTACTGACGGCTTTTTCACGAAGCGCTATCAGTATTTTTTGTTGGTTTATCTCTCTATCAAAGTTAGATCGGGCCAGACCGTACGTTGGCGCCTCATCACCTCTAGCACGAGCCAGATTCAAGGCTTGAGTCCCATCTAAATGATGAACACCGTTATCATATTTAACTAAATAACACTGATAATTACACTGGTAATCAAAATGTCGATCCATTACGCCATCAGCACCACCACTACCTTGAATATCAACGTCAATACCGCCAACGGCGTCAACGGTCTGCACTAATACTCCATAATTAACATGAACGCCATATTGGATATCCATGCCAAAGATACTCCCAACCAGTGTTTGAGTCTTAGCCAGACGATCCTGCTCGTCAGCATCAGTCGTACCATCATTAGCGCAACTAAAATAGGCATTTATTTTGCCAGAATACCCTGCCAAACAAGCCTCGCCATAGTCAACATACAAATCACGCGGTATGCTGAATGTATAAGCATTGTGATTGGTCTGATCGACGCTAACCACAATCATCGTATCTGTTAGCATGGCGCCTTCATGTCCAGGATCGTCCTCAGATGTGCCTAAAATCAAGAAATTAGTCCGACCATTACTATCCTGCTTTAATGGTTCATTTTTGAACACTTCCAAAAAGCTACCCTCAAAAACATTATTTCCAGCCGTATATACCTTGACAACACCATAAACAACCGCCGCTATAGCTAGAGTCAACACTAATATGAGAACCCACTTTAGAATGCGTCGAACCTTGGACCGCTGTTTACGCTTAGCCTTTTTAGCTTCTTTCTTTAGCCGACGACGCTGACGACGACTAAGCTTTTCTGGCTTATCATTATCAATTTGGTCAAATGAATCTTTAATATTAGAACGTGTCAAATCACGAACCTCCTGCTCCTGGCCTAAGATACTATTATCGGAATTTGATGAATCAACAGAGCTGCTAATTATCCGCCTATTATTGCCTTTTGAGCTTAAAATAACCTTATGATCGTCATTATTAGACAATCCACCTAATTGGCTGTTTGCGCGTTTAAGGCTAAAACCGTCTACTGATGAGTGTTTTTTATTCATAAGCGTTCCATATACTATAAACAATTCTTGACCATTTTTAAAGTCTAAAGTTGCTACCAAAGTATTAGTAAAAAGTGTATAGTAGTCTAAGCAATGGAAGCTAGCTTTTTACGACGTCATCCATTTATAAAAGATTCTCTAAGTCTCTTAGCGTTTATTATTTGCGTCCTAATTGGTACAGTGTTTATTAACACTTTTATATTTCGTAGCTTCAGCGTTGTTGGACCTAGCATGGAAGATACTCTCTTCACTGGCGACCGCCTAATAGTTAACCGATTAACAGTGACTTGGTCAAAATTAAAAAATGAACAGTATGTACCGACGCGTGGCCAAATTATTGTATTTAAGAATCCAAAATACTCCGATGGAGTCGGTGATGAGTATATCGTCAAACGTGTTATCGCCTTTGCCGGCGAGCGCGTAGTGCTAAAAGATGGTAAATATACTGTATATAATGACGATAATCCGAATGGATTTAATCCAGATGACGCTAATGACGGTGAGCCAGGTAACCCAACAAGTGGCGAAGTAGATACTATAGTGCCGAAAGACGAGCTATTTGTTTCCGGCGATCATCGGCAAGAATCATATTCCTACGACTCGCGTAACGGGCTCGGCACAATACCTCTCTATGACGTAGTCGGGCCAGTCAGCATACGCTTATATCCGTTCCAGAATATACGAACGTTCAAGTAGCTTCTTATCTGATAAATTAGCAAAAAATTAGCTAATCATTTTTAATAAACGATCAAAATCTTGCTCGTTTTTAAATTGAATAGTCAAATGCCCCGCACCCTTTGTATTAGTCGTTATCTTAACCTCAGTATTAAGGCGCTTTTTGATCTTATCAACTTGCTGCTGATATGGGTTTCTAGTAATTTGCTTAGCAATTGGCGTGTTACCGTCGCTATCTGCCCTACTCTTCTTCATGTCGACAATAAATTGCTCGATTCGACGCGCACTCCAGCCATCTTTAATTATTTTAGGTACAACAATATGAAGAGCCGTTTCATCAAGTCCAATCAGCGGTCTAGCCTGACCTTCACTTAGGTCGCCACTAGCTAACAAATTACGCACAAATGGTGGTAGATTTAATAGCCGTAATTTATTGCTAACAGTGCTGATAGAATTACTACCAACTCGTTTTCGAATATCTTCAAGCGTCAAATTAAACTGATCGCGCAGCTTTAGATAAGCTGTAGCTGTTTCCATAACATTTAAGTCTTGACGCTGAAGATTCTCTATTAGAGATACCTCTAGCTTATGTTGGTCAGTTAAAGTCCGTACTAAAGCTGGTATTTTATCAAGTCCAGCTATTATCGAAGCACGAAAACGACGCTCGCCAGCAACGATCTGAAACCCGTTTTTAAATGGCGTAACAATTATCGGCTGCAATACACCATGTTCACTTATTGATGCAGCCAGCTCTCCTAGCCCATCTTCGTCAATATGCTTGCGCGGTTGGTTAGGATCGACAGAAATCTGATCCATCTTGATCTGACGCAAATCGCTAATTCTTTGGTCTTCAGAGGCTGTTGGATCAAAAGATTCATCCAATAAATCAGTTGGTATTAACGATTCAAAACCTCGCCCTAGGCCATGTTTTTGAGTAATCTTAGATGTTGGCACGTTCCATAACCTCCTTCGAAAATGCTTTATAGGCACGCGCGCCCCTAGAAAACTTGTCATAAGCTCCAATTGGCAGACCATGACTAGGTGCTTCAGCTAGACGAACGTTGCGCGGAATAACATTATTAAATACTTTACCAGGAAAATGCTTTTTAATTTCTTCATGGACTTGCCCACTTAATGTCGTGCGCGTATACATCATCGTCGGCAAAACACCTAGCAAATCCAGAGTCGGATTCATTGCCCGACGAATTAGTTTCATAGTCTCCAGTAACTGCCCTAGACCTTCTAAAGCGTAAAACTCAGCTTGAACTGGTAATAGCACATACTTTGCGGCGATTAGCCCATTAACAGTCAATAGACTCAGACTTGGCGGACAATCGATAATAATAACGTCATAATTGCCCTTACTAGCCTCAATTGCATTCTTAAGTCGCGAGAATCGCCTATCAGCTTGAGCGAGTTGCACCTCGATATCAGCCAGGCATGGTGTTGATGGCGCCAAAAAAAAGTCTTTATAATTTGTCGGTATGATAACTTCGTCTAGCGTATTGGATTCCATAGCAACATCGGCCATAGTTAAATTCAAGTTTTGCTTGTCGACGCCTAAACCACTAGTAGCGTTACCTTGTGGATCAAAATCAATTAACAGCGTTCTCTTGCCAGCTTTGGAAACATAATAAGCCAAATTAACAGCTGTGGTAGTTTTGCCCACACCGCCCTTTTGATTAGTAATCGATATTACAACTGACACTGTTTATTATTCCCCTCGTTTCGTTTAATTATAGCATAGGCAATAATAAATTGTTATGTTGCATAACAACTAAAATAGCCCCAATTTACTGGGGCTATTTATTATTTTATAGAAGTAATCTCAATCTTGCTGTATTTCTGGCGGTGGCCAGTTTCTTTATGAACGCGTTTTTTAGCTTTGTAGCGAATTACACGAATCTTTTCGCCTTTTACTAGATCGTCAACAACTTGCGCTGTTATTTTTACGCCTTTTACGGTTGGCTTACCGACTTGCGTTTTATCGCCATCGATAACCAACAGTGCATCAAGTGCGAGTTCTTTTGTTCCTTCAGGGAGGAGGTCCACCAAGAGGGTCTCTTTTTCGGCAACAATAAATTGCTTTCCGCCGATCTTAACGACTGCTTTTGTCATTTTGTATCCTTATTAAATTAATTAATCTAGTCGATTATAACAGATGAGCCCTTAGTAGTAAATAGTCGTTCGACAGGTCAAACCTGACCACCACTATAGAATAACAATATAGCTATACAAAACACCGACAAGCCAACCGCTTTATAAAGACCGTGATGACGGTACCATGATCGACGAAGTTTTAATGGTAATCTCTTACGATAAGCATGCGCTATTCCGGCCACAAATGTCGCAAAAATCACGATTATCAAACATATAATCGTAACCGATGTAACCGATTTGGTCGCAATCGCTAATTTTGTAAAGATATTAGAGCTTTCTGTAATGTCAGGTTGTGAGAATGACGAATTCGCACTAGCTACAGTACTATTTGCTGGCGTACCGTATAGTGCAACTACTAAAGATGTGTCTTTACCATCCAGTTTGCCCTCAACTACTGCAAAGCCAACCTCTGTATAGTTGGCATTTAGAACATTTGCTTTATGCCCAGGTGAGTTCATCCAAGCGGTCATTGTCGCACTTGTAGTTGAAAAATTTTTCGCTAGATTCTCGCCTGCTTCACTATAATTATAGCCAACATCGCTAAACCACTTCCACGGCTGTGTCCCGTCTGGCGCTACATGAGCCCAATATTGGTCAGCAAACATATCCTGGGCCTTTAGATAAGCCGCTTGATTCAGCTTATCATTCAATTTCAAAGCCCCCAACTCATAGCTAACTCGAGTCTCGTTTGTTTGCTTCAGCAACTCATTTATCGTAATTTCACATTTTATTCCCAAAACGCGCCCAGTTAATGCGCTATTATAGCCCATTTGTACTCCAATTACAGTACAAGCAATCAAAGTCAATCCGTAGCGCCTGATCAAACGTGGTCGATAATCATTTTTATCATGCGGAACAATCGCCATCTTTAATACACGACCTAGCCGCCACCTAACAGATTCAGTTTTATTTTTTTTGTTGTTTATTTTTGTTTTCACGATGGTAATAATATATAACACTTATGTAAAAAAAGCGAGCCCTATCGTTAGAGCTCGCTATATACACAAAATCAATTATTTACTATCGAACGAGAACCAATCGGGATCTTTATGTATATCGTCAACAACCTGTTCCCAGTAATTTTCCAATGCCCCTTCGTCAATTTGGTCACCCAGAGTGATATCATCGTCTGGCAAAAATCGTGCCTGCGATAAGTCGTCAGTTGAATCATCAATTTGCTGAAGTTGTAAGCTATCTAGTAATGACATGGTTTTTATATTTTTTTATTTATTTTTATATCCTTACACTTCTAATGCTAGCATAAACATGATAGTTTGTCAATACTAGCGCAATAATCTCTCTAATATGACGCTTCGTTATCACTTTGCGAGTCAATAGCACTATACTCTTGGATTGTTTGCTCTAGATCAATAATCTGCTGTTGGAGCGAATTTATTGTCTCATTATCGATATTCTGTTGTTCAATCGCCTGGCCGTCACGCCAAAAATATGCAGCTAGACCAGCTCCAATCAAGACTTCAGCTAATAGACATACTAAAAGCACTCGTAAGTATTTATACTTCTTTTTCTGTGGCTGTGAATTTGGTTGCACTGTTGGCGATACAGGCGCTGCGGTTGACGGACTAGTTATTGGCTTTTGGTCCATACTTTTTATCCTTTGCTTACAAGACTATTCTAACATAATTAATAGAAGTTAGTTATATCAGAAAGAACCATATTGCAAAAAGATATTTGGTATGCTGTAATAGTTACAAGATGAAGCAAAACTTGATTCCTTTCATTTTGCTTCATCGAACGACTCGAATTAGTCGGTAGATTGGCTCGAGTCAATCAAAACCACGCCTCAAGCCAAACTCGGATGTATATAATGATAAGATTCCGGGTTAAATGGCGGAGTGTCTATGTGGAGAGTTGCGGTATGTGCCGTGCCGTCAACTCTCCACAATTTAATTTGAACTACTTTTATATTTTCTGTAGTGAGACCGTCATCGTGACATTATCTATCTTTACATCGGCTTTGTATGATTTTTCACCTGATTCGGATAGATTAACCGCCAAAGTCTCGTCGACAATAACTTTTTTATTTTCCCTTATCGCCTGCTTTAGCTCGGCATTGTCGGTTAATAGAACCAATTCGATGCGATCATCGATATTAAGTCCCGCATCTTTGCGAGCCGACTGAATGTGACGAATCACTTCACGAGCCAAACCTTCGCTAATTAGTTCTGGCGTCAACTTTAAATCAAGCGCAAATTCTGAGCCAATGTTGACCTTTTTAACATTTAGCTCTTCGGTCAAAATATCCGTAAAATCAACCACCTTGCCCATTGTCGGCACTGTAACACTTGCCAGTGGCTGGCGGACCTTTTGATGTTCTTTTGCACGAATGCTAAGACCCTGGTTGACATATTCACGAACCGTTTCCATATCGGCAACAACTAACTCGTTGGTCTTACCGGCATTTGGCCAATCCAGCAAGTGGACGCTCTCGCCACCAGTCATTTTTTGGTACAATTCTTCGGACAAGAACGGCGTAAATGGCGCCATTACGATCGACAGCTGTGTCAAAACATAGTGCAGCGTCGTATAGGCATTGTTTTTGTCAGTGTCGTCACCAGATTTCCAGAATCGGCGGCGGGACCTGCGAACATACCAGTTACTGGCATCTTCGATGAACGGCAAGATAGGTTTCATAGCATTTGGTAGATCATAAACATCCATATATTTCTCTATTTCGGCAGTTATTTGGTGCAGACGGCTGACAATCCATTGGTCTAATGGGTTTGTTAATTGTTCTGATGGATCGGACAGATCACCGTTGAACTCCCATTTATCCACTTCGGCGTACATTGTGAAAAAGTCGTACATATTCCAAATCATTGATAATTTACGGGCAACGTCGCTGACGTCTTTGTCCTGCAAACTAAAATCTTCACCGTTTAGTAATGGACAGGATATTAATAAGAATCTGAAACTGTCAGCACTAAATTTATCCATTAGCTCAATTGGGTCTGTAAAGTTACCATAGCTTTTACTCATTTTACGCCCATCATTACCGGCGATTGTTCCCGTAACAATTACGTTTTTGAAAGCGTTTTGACCAAACAGGCCAACGCTAATTGCATGTAGATAATAAAACCAAGCACGAACCTGACCAACATATTCAACTATAAAGTCGCCAGGAAAATTAGCTTCGAACTTCTCGACGTTTTCGAACGGATAATGGAATTGCGCAAATG
>CAZHGY010000017.1:11900-14115 GCA_964532235.1 uncultured Saccharimonas sp. (SeqCode)
CAACAATCCATAACTTTATCGATTCGTTTGTAATGCACACCTTCAAAGTCAAATTCGATTTCATCAACCCATGGTCGATGATAATCCTGCAATTCAACACCACTTAGTTCTTTCAGTTCGGCGTACGAACCAACAACTTTTACATGTTCTTTGCCGTCTTTATCTATACCCTTCCAAACCGGCATAGCAGTGGCCCAAAAACGATCGCGCGATAGGTTCCAGTCAGGTGCAGTCTCGACAGTTTTCTCGAAACGACCATGCTTAATGTGATCAGGAAACCAGTTAATATGTTTCGAGTTTTGCTCTAACATTTCAGTACGCTGACCATCAATGTCGTAAAACCAGCTGGGATGAGCACGATACATCAATCGCTGACCCGTGCGTGGGTTGTGTGGATATTCGTGACGGATATAATCAATTTTCCAAACTAGTCCCTGTTCTAACATCGTCTTGGCAATAATCTTGTTATATTCCCAAACTTCTTTGCCTTTCCAATCACCTTCGGTATATATACCATATTCGTCTAAAACATGAACAACTGGGATACCCAGTTGCTTTGCTAATACAAAATCTTCCTCACCATAGGCAGGCGCTAAGTGAACAATCCCCGTACCGTCTTCGGTCGTAACATAGTCCGCTGCCCAAACTTTGTGTGCGTTTTTTCCACGGTCAACAAATAGCGGTTCGTAAGTTTTGCCAACTAATTCGCTTCCTAGAAATTTTCGTAAAACTTTATATTCTAGGGCTTGATGCTTTTCATCAGTCAAAACTTTTTCGACTAATTCAGAGGCAATAATAAATTTTTCATCTTTTATTTCAACTTCACTATATTCAAGCTTCTCGTTTACTGCTAATGCCGTGTTAGCCGGCATCGTCCAAGGAGTCGTTGTCCAAGCCAACATATATGTTGGACTATACCAGTCATTACCATATAACATTGACCAAACATCTGTAAAACTTTCGTTGGC
Organism: uncultured Saccharimonas sp. (SeqCode); assembly: GCA_964532235.1. Taxonomy (GTDB): domain Bacteria; phylum Patescibacteriota; class Saccharimonadia; order Saccharimonadales; family Saccharimonadaceae; genus UBA1547. Next base: position 12,869 of record CAZHGY010000017.1, read on the forward strand.
ATACTGATTACATAAATCTAAAATTTCTTTTTCATTTTTATCAGTTAATTTTATTTGCTGAACTTTACCAGATTTGTCTTTAAATATAAATTCTACATTTTTACCATCAACATATTCATTCCAAAAACCTGGATTAAGTTTATCAATAACAAGTTTAACGTATTCTTTTAACTTATCCTTTGGAATAGTAAGTTTATAGTGGCCACTTTTACTTTTATTACTAATATCTAGCCCTAATTCTTTTAAATCAGCATCAATATTATCAACGCCCATTAAAAAGCTTTTTGGTTCTTCAACTAATTTAAACTTAACATAAATACTTGGATCAGTAACCTCAATATAGGCACCAGTATCCATTGTAACTTCGGCTTTTGATAACGGCGTAGCCCATTGCGTGTCATACATCAATACTTTTTCGCCCTCATAGATTTTGCCTTTTTCATACAAAGTTTTGAAAGCCCACCAAACAGATTCCATGTAATCTTTGTCCATGGTTTTGTAGGCGCCATTAAAGTCAACCCAACGACCAATTCGATCAACTGTGTCTTCCCACAAACCTGCAGTTTGCACCATGTTTTCGCGAACCGTTGTTATATAATCAGCCAAACTAATCTTAGTGCCAATATCATGACGATCAGTAATTCCTAGTTTTTTCTCAACATAGTTTTCGGCAGGTAAACCATGGCAGTCCCAGCCCCAGACACGCTCCACTCGTTTACCTTTCATCGTTTGGTAACGTGGCACGGCGTCTTTGACTAATCCACATAACAAAGTGCCGGGATGAGGCACGCCCGAAATAAACGGAGGTCCGTCGTAAAACACAAATGAGTTTTCGACCGGTCGCATTGCTACCGATTTTTCAAACGTTTTATTCTTTTTCCATTGCTGGATTAGGTCTTTTTCGTATTCGATTGCACGACGACGACTGTTGGCTTTGAATTTCATGGCTTTGTCCTTTCTAAAAACAAAAACACCTCTTTTGTCTGTCAGAATCCACTTTCGCGGATGGTACCATCTGACTTCCAAAAGAAGTGATTCTTTTAGCGCTTATTTTCTAGTATTACGCTCTAGCTACGATGGATTCTAATTAGCGATTGCTGTTCTTTCCATAAACATTCGCGGTTGATAGCCACTCACCAATTTCTTGGATGTTGTGATAATTATAGGTGTTTTTCGAAACTATTTCAAGTTTATTATCGCCACGGCAAAAAGCTCCGGCAAGAGTCATCGCTAAGTTTCTTCATTAT
>CAZHGY010000018.1:0-12780 GCA_964532235.1 uncultured Saccharimonas sp. (SeqCode)
GAAAACCCTCGCTCTTCTTGATCGAGTTGTGGTGACGACACCCCCAAATCAATCAATACAATATTGAATGTGCGACCCTCTCTTATTAGCTGCTGGCCAGCAGTAACAAAATCAGTATGCACTAGCTGTGCCCCCTTATCCGAAAATGATTTCAAATGCTTGATAGCAAAATTATCACGATCGACTAGGACAGATTCAGCAAAATTTCCAGTAATATCTAGAATACGACTAGCATGACCTCCGTAACCTGCCGTCAGATCGAGATAGTTCTCGCCCTGGCGGGGCTGCAGCAATTCAAGAGTAGATTCTAGTAAAACTGGTAAATGTAGAGTTTGTGGTGGATGTGCTTTACTCATTGCGTCTCTTATAATAACATAATCGACGTTTCGAGATCACCTAACTGGTAGCTATGGCTGTTTATTTTTGTATGTGTTTGTTTTTTATAAGTTGCCGAATAATTTTGCGGTGGTTATCATAGACAATCACAATCTGCTTAATTTTTCGGTTGAGAGACTTATGTGTGAGGTGGAGTTTTTTTGGGAGGTGTTTTTTTGAAGAAGGTGCGCGGATTTTTTAATGTGGTTCCGTAGCCCACTGCCTAACTACCAGATGGCTGATCTCGAGAGTTTTCTAAATTTACGTTCACAAGTTATTAATGTGCTAAATGAGGTAATTAATTTAAATGTCAGCTCTAGGTGTCAAGATGCGCCAATATGCGCCTACCCTCACCGCAACCAGCTCGTGATTAATCTGGGCATAATCAAGCAAATGCTGCTCAATCGTTACTCGACCCTGCTTCTGGTCGAGATCTGCCTCTGTTTTACCACGTCGAAACTTTACATTTAGGTCAGCAATCTTTTCGTCAAAAATACTGCTAACTAATGCTGGTTCGACTTCCTTCTCCCATACCTGTTTTGGGTATAGATGAAGATACTGGCCAAAACCGCGAGTAATTACAACACCGCTTGCAAATTCATTTCGAAGTTCTACCGGTATTGTCAACCTTCGCTTGTCATCAAGCTTTCGTTCGAAATAATCTACGCTTGCCATGGTTGTTCTTTTCTCTCGGCTCCGCTTAAATTATTTTTTTAATATTAGTGGTGTTTGTGTTTTGTGGTATTACCCACTTTTTTCCACTGATTCAATAATACTACCCACAATTCGTCACTACAATACCCAATATCGACATTTTGGTTATGATTATTATAAGTTATTCACAGTTGTGTGGATAAGTGACACATTACAAGGTGTTATTACTACTTAACGACTCTGCTCATATATATCTATCAGCGCCCTTGCGACCGCGGCGGTATCATGCCTGATTAGAGAACGAACGGCTGGCAACGTGTCGGATTTACGCTTTTTAACAACTTTTCCGAGAAAATTGCCGGCAATTGCTTGATACGAAGCCTTGTTTAGAACCGATTTGTCAATCTTGACAGAGAAGGCGCCTTCTTTTTTATATCTGCTTGCCAGACTTTTATTAGGCATTTGTTCGTTATATAGTACATAGTCCAAGAACGGTCCGCCAACAAAACGCTCCAACTCTTTCGCATGATCGCTAACCGAGAAGCCAGTCGTCTGCCCCCGTTTAGTAACTAGGTTAGAGACATATATACAAATTGCTTTTGTCTTTTTTAGCGCATCGGCTATTCCATCGATGATTAATAATGGACCGAGTGACGTATATAAGTCACCCGGAGCAATGACGATAACATCTGCTTGCTCAATCGCAGCAATAGCCGTAGGATTGGCCGTTGCGGACGGCACCAATGATAATATCGCTTTACGAGGATCTTGTTTGAAATAATGTGAATCGATAACCCGTTCGCCATGCAATGTTAGGCTCGAATTAGGCCATTCCATTTTGAGCCGAACGTTATCTAATGTTGCTGGTATAACGATCCCGTTGATTCGCAGAATATTCGAAGCAGTTTCAACTGCCTCACTAAAACTGCCACTGACTTTTTCGAGTGCTGTCAATAATATATTTCCAAACGGGTGACCTCCAAAAGTTCCCTCTTCAAACCGATAATCAAATAGATCTCGAATCTTTGGCGAATCACTTAGAGCGACAAGACATTGTCTGACATCACCTGGTGGCAAAGTACCTAGCTCGTCACGTAAAACCCCAGTACTACCACCATCATCAACCATATTAACAATTGCCGCCAACTGTTTAGTATACCCCTTTAAAGCTGATAGCATCGCAAAGCTGCCTGTACCACCGCCAATAACAGCGATTTTAATGTCATTCTTTAAAAATGGTTCATTCACTCTGTATAATATCCTCTCCGAAGTGTTTCTGAAGTCTAGCAATGATTGAGCCTTCGTGACGGCCAAGTAAGTCACTTAACTCCCTGACGCTAGTGCCGATCAGAAACTTCTCTTTTAGTATATCATCTTGCTCGGGCAACCAGGGTCGAAATGCATTCGGATAGGTTTCGCGCATCTTGGCGATTTTTTCCGCCCAACCAGTGGACTTCTTTTCCTTTTTAGATAACTGCGCTTTACGCTTTTTGGAGTTATCTTTTAAATTAGCAAAGCGTTTAATATCACGAGCTGCTTTATCGCGCAAGGTTAAATCAATTACTTGAGCATCTTCGCTGACCCGTAGCGCCATTTGATTTATGCCAGATAGATATAGATTGTTCAAGTTTTTTACTCGGCTAAGTGCGACATAGCCCATGCCTTCAACAAAAGCTTTTCGCAGGTCAATCCTAGCAGCATCTAGCGTCATGCCTTGCGACTTATGGACTGTGATCGCCCAAGCCAGACGCAAAGGAATCTGGGATATGCTCGCCCGCTTTTTATCACCATCACGTAGCTCCCAAGTGTCAGGAGACATCGTAACGACTTTTCCTGATTTGAATTCGACAATCGGATATTCAGTACCTGACTCAAAATCAATGACGGTTCCTAGGCTACCGTTAACGTACTTTTTATCCAGACTGTTTTTTACAGCCATGACCAAAGCGCCTTTTTTGACCCGCAACGTGGCTGGTGCCAGGACCGAACGTTGCAAACTTTCAATATAGTTTTTACTGCCAGTCGTTGCTTGTGTATAAAAAACTTCGTCACCCTCAATCAACGCTAACTTTTCATCGTTTAGCCTATCGACATCAACATTAACCGTGTGTAGTTCGGTCATCAGCTCGTCTGTTTCGGGCTCAACTCCAACTCGTGATAATAACGTCTCGGCGTGGCCTCGCTTCAGCTCGCCAGCTCGCATAGCATTCAATATATCTAGCAAATCGCCATCTTCTTGACGGTGTTGTTCTTCTAGATAACAGATGACTGGATCAATTTCTTGCCAAACATTACTATTAACTACAAAACCGCCAGCTCGACTGTCACCCCGGTTAATTGGCGGTAACTGGAAAAAATCACCGCTCATTATCACCTGGATACCACCGAATGGCTCGTCCTTTTTTCTAATAATTCGACAGACTTGGTCAACCATATCCAGACGAAAATCATGCAACATCGAAATCTCATCAATTATTAAAATATCTGTCTTTTCGATAATCTCGCGACGAGTCTTGGACACATTGTCACCAAAGCCCGACTCTATTTCGTCTGATATACCGATGCCGCTCCAGGAATGGATAGTCGTGCCACCTAAATGCGTGGCTGCTAAGCCTGTTGTAGCCGTTACGGACACATGCTTGCCTTCGCTGCGGGCGAGTTTAATAAACTGATTTAATACGTAGGTTTTGCCGGCCCCAGCTGGGCCAGTCAACAGTACGCTCTCCCCCGAAAGCATCACCTCGAGTGCATGGTCTTGTTTCATTACTACTAATTATAACTCATTAGGCTCTATATAACGTCCGCTATCGTTTACATTTTTACCAACAGAACACTCTACGTGTGGCAACCATATTGCCAGCACGTGGCGTTCGGCTGGCCATGCCACGGTCTATTGGATAAAAAGCAACCGACATCGGACTAGAACGACTTGTGATCCGCTGAATGTTTGGAGATGAAAAACTGTTACACCCTAACCCCGTGGAGGCTCGCCCTCTGGATCGTCTAGCAGCTTTTTACTCTTTACTTCATAGCGACGCCCGGTTATCTCGGCGGTAATGTAATCTTCATTTATCAGGTTCACGAACACATCTAGATCATTGCCGTCCATGATGATGATTGCACCGGTATCATCGGTCATCAGCTCTAATGCCATATCATCACAGTATTTAACTACCTGCTCTTGGGTTATTGGACCAACCTCGATTTTTTGTAATTTGTTGACTGTCTTGCGTCGCTCACGAACCATTGTTTGTAAGTCCATTCCCTCTGGAAAACTTAATCTGAATTGCTTTTCAATCTCGGCTACCTTTTTGTCGGCCAAAGCTTGTTTTTTGAAGTCATAGTTAAACAATCGTTCGAACTTGCTTTGGTTAAAGATAAATATATCTTTATCTATGATCAGCACTTGATTATCGGCTGGCACTTTTATACCAACTTCGGCTTGAAAAGCCCCAAACTTACCATCACGGAATTCCCAAGCAGTCGCGCCCTTTAGTACATTTCCTTGCGAGATTAATTTAATGGAATAAAAGGCTTTTTTAGAATCAGATTTGTAAGTAAAACGGGCCAAAATACCCTTAATGCGCTTAAATTCATGCTCTTGCTCACTAAATTCGACGATATCGCCACGCTGATGCTCAATTAAATGAATTAGCGTTTCGGCACGACCAACATTTTCTAGGTTGGTACGCAACAAGACATTCTCTTCGTCTTCGGACAACTCAAAATCGCGAACCGATAGCCCAGTGCCAGCTCCTAGATTTACAAAATTAATTAGATCAAATAAAAATAACGGTTTGATCTGTGAATTAAGTTCCGCGCTAAAACTGGTAGTATATGGCGTGTAGTGTTTGTTAAACAAGAAGAATTCTACATCTAAGTCTTTTTTGATCTCGTCAATGTTATTTGCCCACAAAAAGATATCGGTTGGCTCTGCAGATTTGTCCATATATGTCCCTCTTTATTATTATTTCTTGTATCTCTCATCGGCGACAGATGATAGATAACAACCTTTTAGTTTTTGTTCGCGAGCTCTATTAGCCCAATCGTCAGCTACCTCATTATTTAACACGCCAACATGGCCACGTACCCATACTAGCTCGGCCTTTGAACCATGATAAAGTTCGAATAGATCTTTGACCATGTCAATATTCTTTATATCGCCACCCTTCTTCTTCCAGCCATTTGCCTTCCAGCTATGGCCCCATTTTGTTATGGTATTAACCCAGAATTCGCTATCAGTATAGATTCTACATTCAGCTCCATTAGCATTCTTAAGCGCAGCACCAATAGCCATGCCCTCCATCCGAATATTAGTTGATAGATCTTCATGCCCTACAATAACTAGCTCAGTGTCTTTTATCGCAGCAAAACCACCAGGTCCAGGGTTAGGGCTGCAACTGCCGTCTGTATAATATGTAATCATTACCATCTATAATATCATGCCAGTATTTGTATCGTAAGGCTTGAAATATAAAGGCATAAGCATAATAATAGACACACAAGGACGTGAGGTCCGAGGAAAGGAATATTATGGGTAAAGAAAAAAGCACTGGTGGCGACAAAAAAGTCAAAAAACCTAAGACTTTAAAAGATAAAAAGCCTAAAAAGATTTACTAGTTTTTGAGCCTAGTGCTAACAGATGTAGACACGCTAGATCTAGCGTGTCTTTTTTGCCTGCATTTCGCGTCTTCTATATACGATAATAGCTGCAATTAATAGATTGTCAGCAAATAGATAGATTGGATAAGCAGATGCGGTAATGCGCCAGTCGGTTAAAGCAATAATCGTGCATAGACTACGAACTGCATATAATACAAATGTAACCAGTGTTTCTTCATGTGGTTTTTCCCATGCATGAGCTAGTGTAGGGACGGTCGCAATTAGCCCAATTGTGATCATCGCTATAACGGCAGTGGCTGGAGAGTCAAATGCCAGCCATAAGACTACACCGATAACTGCAGCGACTAAACAACCAAATTCAAATGATTTTATACTCTTATCACCATTCTTCCATCCAAACAAAATAACCACGAAATCCATCATAACAAGCACAAACATTAATAGTGCCGTCGGATATTGCCTATCTGTTAGTGCAGCTGCTAGCGCGACGGTACCTATAGAGCCCCAAATAAACCAGGATATAATCCGCGGTTTTGTTTTATGTTTTACGATGTCAAGTAAATAAGGTATAACGCAAACAATCGACAGCACGACACCGATAGACATAAATAAGATTCTAAACATAGTTATAAGTCTAAGACTTTTACGCGTTTTTGTTCAGTCGTGTCGCGATCGCGAACCGTTACTGTGTCATTTTCGAGTGTTTCAAAGTCAATTACAACGCAGTTTGGTGTGCCAATTTCGTCTTGGCGACGATAGCGTTTACCAATATTGCCATTATCATCCCAAGTTACTGCTCCGTATTTTTTCTTGAGTTGTGTATAAACTTCTCGGGCCTTACTGACGAGTTCTTCCTTATTCTTCAGAAGTGGCGAAACTGCAAATCTGACTGGTGCTAGATTCTCAGGGAATTTCAGATAAACGCGCTTTTCGCCATTAATTTCGTCTTCAGTATATGCGGTCGTTAAAACTGCCATAATTGCTCGTTCAACACCGAACGATGGCTCTATAACATGTGGCACGAATTTAACATTTGTGCCCTTAACTGTGTATTCCATGTTTTTGCCAGCAGCGCGCTGAATATTCATTAGATCAAAGTCGGTACGATAAGCCAAACCTAATAATTCCTTACGGCCAATCGGAAAGTCAAACTCGAAGTCGATCGTGCGTTTGCTGTAATGCGCCCTATCGCCGTCACCGACTTCTAATTCATGGACTGACTCGGTTGGTAGCCCAATTGCCGCACACCAATCCCAGACAGACTTGCGCCACATTTCGAATGCTTCTTCCCACTTTGCCGGGTCAACAAAGTATTCAATCTCCATTTGCTCGAACTCGCGCGAACGAAACACAAAGTCGCGTGGCGATATTTCGTTTCGAAAAGCCTTACCCTGCTGGGCCAAACCGAATGGCAAATCAGGATAATAACTATCTAAAATGTTTTTATAATTTGTAAAAATACCTTGGGCGGTCTCGGGCCGAAGATAACTTACACTTGATTCATCAGCAACTGGCCCAATATGAGTTTGAAGCATCATATTAAATCTGCGAGATTCACCAATTGTACCTTCTTTGCCACAATTTGGGCATTTGCTTGCGTCAATTTCATCGGCACGAAAACGCGCCTTGCAATTGCCACATTCAACCAAAGGGTCTGTAAAAGTATCAACATGTCCACTTGCCTGCCAGACTTTTTGATTCATTAAAATAGCCGCATCAACACCATACATATCCTCGCGGTCGTCGACAAACATCTTCCACCACAACTGCATAATATTGCGTTTCAAAGTTACGCCCAGTGGCCCAAAGTCCCAAGTACCACTTAGCCCACCATAGATATCACTTCCATTATAAATAAACCCTCGTCGCTTACACAGACTAACGATTGCTTCCATTGTTTCGTTCCGGTTGTTTTTGTCGTCCATATTGATAACCATTATACCAGTTATTTTCTATTTTTCGTTTATCGCAGCATGTTCGCGTGCCACCAGCGCACAAGCTGGTAATACAGCCTCGACACCACCAATTTGCGACAAGACTTTCAGGGATTTTGTAGCGATTAACCTTAGTAGTTTTATGTGTTCTGACGTTAAATCACCGTTCCCAGCTACCACCAGCCCCCTACCGTCCGTGTCATATCGGTAATTTTGGTCAACTGACAGTTTTTCACCGTTAATATCGAGCTGTAAGCTTAAATCGTAGCCCAGTAGGTTTGAATATCGCAAATAAAACCATGTCTGAATCAATTCTAAGGGTATTTGCAGCGTCCCCAGGGCCTCCAGAGTACCAGATAGCACTTCGTACCACTCTGGCTCTTGAACCATTTCGCTGGCGCCAGACACCAACTTTATTGCCAAATACGCAAATTGCATCCGGTTATAATCGGTCATTATATCCTTATAAAACTTCACCAACCTGGCCGAAGTTATTACGCCTAAATCTCCACGGCCCTGGTTGATTACAACATCGCAGATTGCGAATAGCTCGATTCCGCCCGACAATCGGCTTTTTTCACGCCTTACACCCTTTACCATGGCGCTAATCTTGCCATCAGGTGTTAATAACTGGATTATCCGATCGGCTTCGCCATAGTTTGTTCGTCTCAGTACAATCGCCTGAGTACGGGTTACGTTCATAACAAAACACTCCGTAATGCCGCCACCAAATCACTAGGTACCATCTGAGATTTATCCAGAATCATTCTGACGCCATAGTCTTTCAATTCGTGAATCGATAATTCTGGCGCCAAGTTCGTACACAATATTATCGGTATGTCGCCAGTGTCACCATAAGATTGCAATTCGTGCATCAATGCAAAAGCCGTGCTACCAGCCAGCAAAACGTCCAAAATAATCGCATCAGGATGCAGTCGGTCAATGGCCTGGATTGCCGCCAAAGCATGATATGTGACTTCGACCTTATAACCAGCAGCTTTGACAGTGTCGGCCTGCTGCTGCGCCAACCATTCATCATCTTCAACAATCAAAACTAACGGTTTTTTCATAACAAACTCAATTGACGAGATGCCTGCAGATCAACATAAAAAGTTGCTCCGTCGTTGTGGCGGATGACGCCAACTTTGCCATTCATTGCATCGGCAAATTGAGTTGCAATATACAATCCCAATCCACTACTTTGTGGCCTGGCGTGAATCGAAGAATTGGCAGTTGCTAATTTGCCACGCACCGATCGCAATATGTCCGCCGAGATTGCTGGGCCATAGTCGCGCACACTTAGGCGCACAATTTGGCCAGATCGCAATTCACCAATTCTGATCTTGACCGTCTCGCAGCCTTCTGAATAATGCAAGGCGTTGTCGCTGAAATTCGTAATAATTCGTCGCAGTAAATCACGATTCGCAACTAGTAGTAGCGGATGCCTATGCGTGACCAACTTAACCTCGCGATTATGAGCTTTAAATAACGGCGTTAATTCATGAACTACGTCTTCGCAAACTTGTTGCGGATTAACTGGCTCCAACTCAAATAAAGCATCATTTAATCTGACAGACTTAGTTAGATCACTAGTTAATCGCAATGAGCGTTCGCTAGTCAGGCTGATTTGTCGCAACATTCGGCGTCGATCAGATTCGCTGACATTGCCGTCCTCCAATGATAAAGATAATTGCCTAATTAATGCTAGCGGTGACTTCAGTTCGTGGGCCGCGGCGATAAGCGAAGGCATGCCGTCCGTTAATGGACCGGCTAATAATTGTCCATGCTCCCCTCGCGCTGCACTCATATATTACTATTGTACCACGCAAGATAATAACAGACTACTGATTGAATTTAATTGAAGTAACGATCGTATCAAAGTCAGGCGTAAATGTAGTAGCGTCCGTACGAATAACTAAGGTCTTGTCTCGTATCTTGAATATTACTAGCGACCCACGTAGATTCTTTGAAAAACTACCGTCAAATCTAGTACCACTGCTACCATCAACCGTTACTGGACTAGAACTAAGGTCGCCGCTCTGCACCAATTTATTAAAGCTGGAAACCGCTTTGTCATAATCTTCGGTTTGAATTACAACTCGTAATGCAAATAGCTGCCCCGACACAATTGGCGGCACCGAAACTGGGTTAAGGTAAGCTATAAATGCGCCGCCACCAGAAGCGTCGCTACTGACATAAGTACTCCAAGTCTTTGGATAGCTGAATGTCACTCGACCATAATCATCCGGACCATAAAACACTAAATATGGTAACTTTTCACTGGCTAGCCGTTTTGTTTCATCTAAATCAGCCTGTACTTTCTTAGCAGAGTCAACCGCCGCACTAATTTTGCCATCAACATCAGTTTTTTGATCCACATAATTTAAAAATGACCAAACAGCAAAAACTGAAACGCCGATAAATAGAATCACACCAGCAATAATTAATACTACGTTCTTTATCGCACCATTCTCTTTCAATTTTGCATTATTTAGCATGCTGTTATTATACTTGTGCTTTAACTGGGTGTAAAGGACTGAACTGGTAAAGGTAGTACGCGTCTAATTTTTTGTATTCTTTTACGGCACTAAAACTATTACCATAACTTATTACATTAACCATACGACCTAGTCGATTACATTCTGATTGAATTTTTTCGTAGATCTTTGGCATGTCACGTGTCACCGCAAACAAGTATATGACCGTGGTATCACTGGGTATATTAACCAGCCAAAAGTCAGCTAATTTAATACTAACTTTTCTGTCATGGATAGATAATACCTTCGATATTATTACTAAAATTGGATTTATCTCATAGCCAATTGCCTTGGCCCCCAACTTAGACGCTAGCCTTAACACTACACCACCGCCACTACCAATATCTAATAGCACATCGTTTTTACTTAGGTGATATAAATCCCTAAAAGCCCGTTTAATATATTTTTTTTGGCTTGGCACATATGGAGCACCAATGAACACTACAAACCAAAAGAATAGTACGACTATTGCGCCAAAAATATAATAAATATTCACCTAGCCCTCGGCATCAAATTTTTGCTTTATAACATTGACCTCATTTTTTAAAGCTAGTAAATCTTTTTCTATGTCGGCCGCTATCTTTTCGGCTTGTCTAAACTTATCCAATGCCGATTCAATCGTAAAGTCGTCGCTATCAAACCAAGCAACTAATTCTGATAATTCTTCGGTTTTTTGAGCAATTGTTTTATTTGTTTGTGACATCTTTTACCTCTGCTTTCATTATAAACTTATTTGTTTCAACCTCAATTATCTGACCAACTTTTTGCATTCCCTTAACCAGTGCATAGCCACGCGCTAAAACTGTATATGGGTTAAGTTGGTTCAATAATCGATTCATGTTGCCAACCTGATCCAGCTTCTCGTCAATCTTATTCATAATATTATCAAGTGCACCTATAATAAGATTTTTTGTGTTTTGCATTTGCAAAGTTATAGCGTTCTCAACTCTAGGAATCAATGATTTTACTTGATAATTCACCGCCCTAATCACCTCATTCTTATCAGGCACGATTATCTGAGCTGCATTCGACGGCGTGGCAGCACTAATATCGGCCGCTAAATCGGCTAAGCTTTGATCAATTTCGTGACCTACCCCGACTAGTGTCGGAACTCGGCTGGCAGCAATCGCACGGACAAGCTTTTCATCGTTAAAAGCCGCCAGATCATCAGCACTACCACCACCTCTAATAATCACGATTACCTCGGGTAAATCTTCTAATTGGTTAAAGTATTCTATAGCCTTGATTATCTGATCAGGCGCAACATCACCCTGGACCTGAACATGCGCAACGCTAATTTTTACACCACCCCAACGATCGTTTAATATCTTGATGAAGTCAGCATAACCAGCTGCCTGGGTGCTACTGACCAAGGCAATATTTTTCGGAATTGATGGCAATTGTCGTTTTCGCTCAAGGGCGAACAAGCCTTCACTTTCTAATTTACTTTTTAGAATATCAAAACTTTTTTTGATTGAACCCTCACCGCTTGGACGAATTGATTTGACTGTCAAACTAAATTTTCCAAAATTAGTTAATTTTGGAGTCGCTGCGATTATGACTTTCATCCCATTTTCAATTGGCATCCTAACCTGCCAAACTGTCATAAAACAACCAATACTACCATTATTATCTTTTAAATTAAAGTATACCCACTTATTTTGACTTACCTTATATTCAGTAACTTCACCCTCAACTAGCACGCTAGGATAAGCATATTCAAGCGTCTGGTTGGTAACGGCTATTAAGTCGCTGACACTAAAGATTATTTGATTTTGGGATTTTTCCATATTTATTTATAGTTAAATGATAAAAAACATAACCAAACACAACAGTACCAACTAACAATGCCACCCTAGCCAAGATAGTCCCAGCAATCGCAACTCCGGCTGACAAACCGGACATTGTCAAAAAAGTTACCATTATCGCTTCGTAAACACCTGCACCACCAGGTGTAAAAGCAAAAAAGCTAATTGCCGAAGTGATACCAAAGGCAATCGCTAACATGGCTGGATTGACTGAATACCCTAATGCTAAAAATGCTATATAAACAAGCCCGACATCTAGAAAGTTATTTAATATTGACCACAAGAATGGCTTGATTAGTACCTTTTTATCATGACAAATCTCGACATAATCATCATGAATACCGTCTAAATATCTTTCTATTCTTGCGGCATCAATGGTTTCTGGTCTTTTGCCCCGAGATAGTCTATACATAATCTTATTGAATATTTTTGATAAAAAGTTAGATGCATTTACAAGTCTTTTATGATTACTGATTACATATATTACAAAAATTGTTGCCATAATAGCTAAAAGTATAAACAATAAGCTAACTAGCGTTATTGTTTGATTAATTTTGTGATCAAAAGTTAGTGCAACCACACAAAGTATTATAATAACCACAAAACTTGCAAAATCAGTAACAAAACGAACTATCATTGCCATAGAAGAACGAGAGGCGCTAATATCGTGACGCTTGAGATACCAATTAAGATACGAGAAGCCTGCTGCACCTGATATTGGTAAGATATGGTTAACGAAGTTCAATTCCAAAGCAACCCTAGCGATACAAAACCTTGAAAGATTTATATTTATACCCTTTGACCTTAAATAAGAAAAAATTATTTGCCCAACCGAATAATAACTAAGGT
>CAZHGY010000019.1:0-11840 GCA_964532235.1 uncultured Saccharimonas sp. (SeqCode)
GTATTGTTGACGCCAAAGCTGACCCAATGGTAATCCTGAAGGATAATCAAATAACGGCAGCTAATGAGCTATTGTCTGAGTTGACCAGAAAGGGTATACCGATACCACCGCCTAGCTCTAACCTAACCAAGCCTAACACTAATAATACACAGCCAGAAGCACCTCCGCGCCTAGTCGATTCGCACGGCAACGTGTTATTGAGATGATTAGTACGTCGACAATTTCTGTTATACTATAAGCAGTATGTCGCAATATAAAGTACCCCAAGACGTTGAAGCTGATGATAAGATTATCGGTCCGTTTAGCTTCCGCCAGTTTATCTATTTAATAATCGTAGCCCTAGCTGGAATATTAGCCTGGTGGCTGGGTAGTATTGTATTCTTTCTAGCAATCATACCAATGCCGGTAATCATCTTTTTTGGTGCGCTAGCATTACCACTGCGGAAAGATCAGCCAATGGAGATATTCTTGGCAGCGATGGTATCTTTTTATCTAAAGCCCCACAAACGACTCTGGGATCCTGATGGCGTCGATTCCTTAATCGAGATAACTGCTCCAAAAACGCCAGAGATTCAACGGATAAAAGACATATCCCAAGACGAAGCCCAACGCCGTTTGAGCTATTTATCCGAGATTGTCGATAGCCAAGGCTGGGCAGTGCGTGGCGTTGGCGTTCAACCGCCTAATAATGCTATGCGCAGTGACGCTTATTTTGCAGCTCAGCAAACCGACGACATATTAGACGACGATAACACTATTACTAGGTCATTCGATACCAAACTAGAAAAAAGCAATACTGATCGCCATCAGGCTATGGCAAAGATCATATCTGGCCAACCAACAAATTACTTTGGCAGCCCATTAGACGGTTTGGCCAGCACACCAACAAACGACAATTCAATAAAAATTGATTACAATCCATACCCAGATATTCAACAGTCCGTTATTCAGCCTTTAGACGCTCAAGATGCAGCCCAACCGCCAATACAACCTCAAGTAGCTGCGCCAAGACCAATCGCCCAACCCGTACTAACCACTAGCGATAGGGCGCCTTCTGCTGATATAATAAACCTTGCTACGAACGATGATTTATCGATCGCGACAATTGCACGTGAAGCTAATCGTATACACGAGAAGCAAGAAATGCAAGAAGAGGTTGTTATATCGTTGCGTTAATCAATTATTAAGGGGATGGGGAAAAATAGAGATGCCACCTATAAATCAATTACCAAATCAGGCACCAGTAAATGGCGCTCCAGTTTTTGGTAGTGGCGCTTCACAGAGTATGGGCAGTCAGACAAGCGCTACACCTAAACCTCGTAACCCAAATTCAACTCAGAATACTTTGTTATTATCCGAGATACGCGACAATATGGTGATTATGGCCGATGGCTCTTTTCGAGCGGTCGTCGCCTGTAAATCAATCAACTTTGATTTAATGAGTAGTCGTGAGCGAGAAGGCGTTGAATACAGCTATCAAAATTTTCTTAATTCATTAAACCATCCAGTGCAAGTCTTGGTTCGATCTCAACGCGTCGATATCGGACCATATATCGATAAGCTAGGGGTAATACGTCAGAACCAGGATAATATGCTACTGGGCGTTTTAATGGACGATTACATAAATTTTATCGACATACTATCACAAGAAGCTAATATTATGGATAAGTCCTTCTTTATTGCCGTACCATATTATACTCAGGGTGATGCCAGTAATATCGTCGAGCAGGGTAAGGGTTTTTTTGGCAAATTATTTGCAAAAAACCAAAATATTATTACCAAGATTGATACAGAAACATATGAAAAGGCCAAGACCGAAATTAAAAATCGTGTCGATGGTGTGGTTGCTGGATTATTCCAACTGGGTGTGCAAAGTCGACAATTAACTACCAAGGAATTGGGCGAATTATACTATAACTTCTATAATCCCGACACCGCCGTCCGCGAGCCACTAGCAGACTTTAATAATGTTACGACGACATTTATCAAAAAGGGTGACGAGGCAAGCAAAAACAACCAATTCGGAGGTATAGCGTAATGTCTGCTAGGAAAATCAGTGCCGCCGACATCGCAGCTAACCAACAGATTCGCGAACAAGATGAGGTCGAACAGGCTTTTCTGAAGGGCGTTACTACCTTGCGAGATTTGATTTCACCAAGCAGTCTCGAGATTCATTCATCATACTTTAGATTAGGCACTAAATATGGTCGTACTATGTATGTTTACGGCTATCCACGCGTTATATATACTGGTTGGCTTAGTTCACTAATCAATATCGACGAAGTACTAGACGTTAGTATGTTTATTTATCCAGTTGAAAGCCAGGTCGTCTTAAACAACTTGCGCAAGAAAGTTACTCAGCTAGAGGCTTCAACATCCATTAATAACGAGCGGGGATTAACCCGTGACCCAGGCATTGAGGTTGCTATTAGCGACGCCGAGGAACTACGCGATCAATTGCAGGTTGGTGCAGAACGATTCTTCCGCTATGGACTATATGTGACGATTTACGGTGAGAGTCTGGAAGAATTAGCCTTCGTCCAACACAAGATCGAGACATTATTTGGTCAACAAATGGTATTCAGTAAAGTCGCTAGCAGCCAGCAAGAGCAGGGCCTAAACAGCAGCGTGCCACAGATGACCGACCAGTTGCAGATTCGCCGCAATATGAATACTGGCGCAATTAGCACTAGTTTCCCATTCACTAGCGCCGATCTAACTCAAGAAAACGGCGTATTGTACGGCATTAATATGCACAATAACGGACTGGTCATATTTGATCGCTTTAGTCTAGAGAATGCCAACATGGTGGTCTTTGCTAAGGCTGGAGCTGGTAAATCATTCACCGTCAAATTAGAGGCGTTGCGCAGCATGATGACTGGCAGCGAAATAATCATTATTGACCCAGAAAACGAATATCAGAAGTTGTGTGATGCTGTTGGTGGTAGCTATATACGCCTCAGTTTAAATTCCAACACGCGCATTAACCCATTTGATCTACCGCGCGCTATTGATACTGACGAAGCAGATAATGCATTACGGGCCAACTTAATAACCCTCCACGGCATGCTAAAGCTTATGCTGGGTAATATGCAGACCTCCGCCAACGGAGCGCCGCTAGCGCCGCTCTCGCCAATAGAGGAAGCTGATCTAGACCAAGCATTAATCGATACTTATTCGCGCGCTGGAATCACCAGTGATCCATTAACCCACAACTCACTACCGCCAACGATTAGTGATCTATACGACACATTGCTGCATATGGGCGGTACTGGACCGCAACTGGCGCAACGTCTACGCCGCTACACGACCGGCACCTTTGCTGGTATATTTAGCCAACAGTCGAATATCGATATGAATAACCCGATGGTCGTATTTAATATCCGCGATCTAGAAGAGGAGTTGCGACCAGTTGCTATGTATATCGTACTTAGTCATATTTGGAATATCATCCGCAACGAACAGAAGAAACGTATGCTAATCATTGATGAGGCCTGGCAATTAATGAAGTACGACGACTCAGCAAGCTTTATGTTTAGTCTGGCAAAACGAGCTCGCAAATACTATTTAGGGTTGACCACAGTAACCCAAGACGTCGAAGATTTCATGGGTAGCAAAATGGGGCGCGCCATCGTAGCCAACAGCTCAATGCAGATATTACTAAAACAATCGTCAAGCGCAGTCGATGTATTATCCGATGTATTCAAACTAACTGATGAAGAGAAAAAACGCCTTGCAAACTTCCCGGTTGGACAGGGTTTGTTCTTTGCTGGCCAGAACCATGTCCACGTTCAGATAGTCGCTAGCGATACCGAGAAGCAACTAATTACCACTGATCCTAGGGTGTTTAATCAGAAGCAAAACACTCAACCAGTAATAACCCCTAATATTAATGACAGAGAGCCGGCTCAGTAAGGTTTAGCGTGTCCCTATGTCAGCAGAATTAGATAACAAGACACCAAACGACATTAATGACGATATTAAGAATAGTATTAGTCCAGATTTTATATCACACAATAAAGACAATGTAAGCGAAGATAGTCGACCAAGTTTAGGTATACTTAAAAATAACGAGAACAATCCTTCAGGCGCAACCGACTTAAACTCGCCAATTAGCGATTTGGAGTCAAAAGTATCAAACGGCCTTCAATCCCCCTGGGCAACGACGGTAAGGCCACAACGAAAGGTGGCAAATGGGAAAAATGGTTTTGGAAAACCAAGATTTAACCAACTACGAAAAAAGGGGCCAATTGGTTTTATTATTGCAGCCCTACTAGCTGGTGGAGCTATGGGCTTTGCCGGTTCAGCCTCGTTACCTATGGCGATTCTTGGAAACGGGCTGCAAAAAGCTAACATTCAAGAAACTAGCGCAACCCGACGCGCCAACTTACTACTTGCCAAAAAATTAGCCTACGGTGACACATACGGAACATGCGCCGTCGCGACAACGCTATGCAAGATCAACCGACCATCTAACCGATTAATCACGCAACTTGAAAAAAATGGTGTCCAAGCTATTAATAAGGACGGCGAAGTCATAAAAAAACGGAGTGGCTTATTATTAGACGAGAAGCCTAAAAAATATCGTTTTACTCGCAGTAATGGAAAAACCATTGAGGTGAGCGCTAAACAAAAAGACATATATAAGGTGCTATTAGATGATAGCGAATTTCGTGCCGCCATGCACAAGGCATCGTACACCAGGTTTGCAACGTTAGCCGACTCAGTCTTTACGAAGATTAAAACACGATTTGGTACGAATCTGATAGATAAGTTCCGCTCCGTCAAGAACGATAAGGAGGTTTCTGACGTTATTGATGAGAACGTGAAAGTTGAAGACACTGGCGCCGAGGCAGCTATTAAAGAGGCTGCCGAATCAGGATCTGACGCGGCCGAGAGGGAAGCTATTGAAGACATAATAACCAAAGAGAGTGATGAATCACTGGAAAAACTCGGCAAGTCCGGCAAGGGTAATATGGTTGGGCTAGTAGCTGGCGGAGTATGCTTGGTTGCCGATGTTCCCGGTATGATTACGAGGGCTAATCGCTCTTTCCAGATGAGGCAAGTTATTAAATATGCCATGCTATTCTTGACAGCTGCTAGCGCCATTAAGGCTGGCGACGCCACGTCAACCGAGGTAGCAGCAATTGGTAAATTGTTAACCGAAAAGTCCAGTAGCGGCAAGTCAGCAATGAACTCCTTTGGCATGGATTATATATTTAGCAAGAAAGCTACCCCAACTAACACTAATTACAGAAAACTTATACCAGGCGGTAGTGTTGCCGCAGTGTTAGGTACAACCAGTGTCTTAATGAGGAGCAAGATAAAGACTAATGCCTGTGGTATAGCAACTAGCCCAACAACCGGTTTAGCGATTGATGTTGCCATCGGTGGTGCAACCCTTGGTGTTGGCACTATCGTCAACTTCATTGGCGGCGTCGTGCTTGGTTTTGGTATTAGCAAGATTCTGCCCGTTATTTTAAATGAGGTAATATCACTCATCCCAACTGAATCAATATTAAAGCTGTTCTTCGGCGACTTCACAAAAGACCTAAAATACGAAAGCGCCGGCGATGGAATCGTTAGCGGATTTTTACATGTCGTCGGCCAGACTGGTAATGCTGGCGCAAATATGCCATTAACCGTCCCTCAAGCCGTTGCTTATGCCAAAGAGACCGAGAAGGTTCAGTTGGCTTATGCTGCCGAGGATCAAGCCACCCTTAGCCCGTTTGATACTAGCAGTCCGTATACCATGATGGGTAGTTTTGTACAGAAGCTATCATCTCTTTATACTAGCAGCTCATCTGAGAGTACTAGTTTCGCAGGCATCTTATCTACGACGCTTAACCTTGTTACTAAATCACCACAGATAGCACTGGAATCACAGACCGCCAGCGCTGAATCGTCAGACGGAAGCGAGTACCAGACCTGCGAAGACGGCACGATAGACAGTTCTATAGCAGCTGGCCCTTATTGTAATATCATCTATGGCATTCCAACCCAATACCTAGACCTTGATCCAGTTGATGTTGCAAATGACCTAATTGCCAGCGGCGACATCGACCCGACAACTGGCGATCCTATCGATAAGGGCGATGATACCGTTGATTTAATTACAGGCAACCTAGTTGGCGTAACGTCCGAAAGCCTTGGTGAGCGAACTGGTGGCCTAAAAGATTGGATCGATCTTTGTACTGATGGAAAGACAGACCAAGCAAAGAATTGTATGATTACCGACAAGACTACTGCCGAATACGCCTTATACATGATAGATAGGCGAGTCCAAAGAGCTATGGACGGTGAAGACGCCGATTTAGAGGCTGCTATTAACTCCGGCACCGTAGCCTTCTATAGCCCAGCCGCAACTAATAATGTCGCTAATAAATCAGCATCTAAGTCGGTTGCTAAGAAATCGTCAAGCACAAAGACCGTTACGCAATGCCAGTCCGAGATTCTTGACAAATTTTTTATAAGAACCAGCACTGCCTGTAGCTTTTCGTATCTAAGCCCAATTAGCCAGAAGGTGCTGTCAAGATGAAAAATAGAATAGCTCTTTCACTCTTTGCCACCATCGTAGTAGCAGCCTTGACGGTTAGTGCGCCAGTCGAAGCAGTTAATGACTTCTTTGCCAACAACGACATCTTCTTTTATAACCAAAACGATACGACAACCATTGACTGCGGTGACTCATCTGGCGTGTCAGTGTCGAGTTTGGTCGGCACTAATAATCGTGAAAAAATTTGGAATTATCTTATTGCTAATGGTCTGTCGGCCGTACAAGCCGCTGGATTGATGGGTAATATCCAAGCTGAGAGCTCATATAGTCCGACCAGACACGAAGGCGGTATTGCGTCCGAATTTTCAAACGGTGGCTGGGGAATAGTACAGTGGACTAATTATAGGAACGAGCCTGGTGGTCGTCGAGATATCGCGGTATCAAAATTCAGAGAGGCTAACGCTTCGGTGCTCGATAAATATTACAATGCTAATTATGGTACCGCGGAGAAGCTGGACCAAAACGGTTATGTACCTATAGACTATTCCTCTGGTGAATTAATGCCAATAGCCGATAATGATGCTTTACTACTAATCGAACTCAATTATATGTTACAAGAAGCCCAAAATACCAAGGTGCAGCGCCTTGACAAGATGCCAGCTAATATCAGCACCTCTGTCATAAAGGGTAAAACCGAGTGGGAGGCGATTAAAATGCAGACAAGTGTTAAAAATGCGTCCGATATCTGGCTGTGGAGTTATGAGTATCCCGCCAATATATCCGAAGCCTCTGCCACCAGAGCAGGTTTTGGCGATGCGATTTACGCCGCATATAGCACCAGCGATACCGAAGCTTCCGGCATGACCAGTTCGGACTGTACGCCAGCGGGAGAGTTCAGCAGTGATAAAATTGCAGTTGCAACCAATATATTAGCTAATAATAATATCACCTTAAATTCTGGACCAGCTAGTCCGCGAGAACAGATCGAAGCAATTGCCAATAAGACCTCGACTGGCAATACTACGTCAGGGGCAATAAATATCTATATACTGAATATGATTGCCGCATTAGGGAAGTCGCACACTATTACTGTCACAAGTATTAACCGATATGGCCAACCCGACGCCGGCAGTTCACATCCCAGCGGTAGCGCTTTTGATATATGCACAATTGACGGTATAACTTTCCTCGGACAAAATGAAGAATGGGACGAAAACGAGCAAGCTGCAGCTCGTCTAACATTATCCATCGTAACGCCGTATTTACTGGAGGCCAATAAAGCCTCGAGAACAAATGGTAGCGCTAATATATCGAGGCTTGGCCAATCTAAGGGCGATAGCACGCAAGTAAATTGTGGCGCCAGTAAGAGTACTGTCATGCCGAGCAACTTGTCGGGTAAGGTCGTCACATTTCCAGACACCTGTCACCATATACATATTGGCGTAGCAGTTGAAGCAGATGCCGACCTAGAAGGCTTTTAGTATAATGGTCGAAAGGTTATAATAAGCCTATGTTTGATCCAGAAAAGATTAATCCAAAGATTGCCATTATTGCTATCATTGCTGTCGTCATAACTATATTTGCTGGTATTTGGTATGTAAACAATAGAACCGAAGAAGCTGATATAACACCCGATCCGTCTTATGAGATAACCGATTACTCTAACATGCTCTTTTCTATCTCGTTTAATCAAGCTACCGACACTGTCACTATCAATACAGGTCATGGCTATCGAAATGCTGCCGTGCGTCACCTATATTCACAGGTTGTCGATCCAACCGAGCTAAGAGTAACCTTCACGAATTATGTAAATCCATTTAAGGCTTATGAGTAAGAATAAACAAATTATAATAATCATTCTAATAGCTGCTATTTTAGTCGGGTCGGGCGCTATTTTGTATATAAGATCTTTACATAAAGTTGATTTTAGAATGAGCGACAATATCTCAGTTACTATATATAGAATAGATAAGGGCGACTATATTAAGATTGCTCAGATAGACGGCAATAAGACCATGTCGCTTAGTAACGGTACTTATTGTGCCAAGTCTAATAATGCTGATTTTTCAAGCACACCTGATTGTGTTGTTGTTAACGGAGAGGATGTGATCCTTAAGTACAAACCGGATTACTCTGAATCAAAACTAGACAAGCTATTAGAAACTGAGCGGCTGGCAACGCAAGGTGCTATCAACTCAAGGTATGCACCGATTATCGCTAGTTATAACACATCGGCAGGTAGATTATTCAAGAGGGGTGAGTGGTATGCCACGATCTTGACGGAGATAACCAGCTCGGGAGAGATAGGCGAGGAATATCGGGTGGTTCTTAAGAAGGAAAATGGCAATTGGGTTGTCACAGCTTATCCACAGATATTCTTAAGTTCAGCCGAGTATCCAAACATTCCTTTCGAGATCCTAAGTGATGTAAATAAGATGGTTGGTGACTATTAGCGCTGAGTCGCTCCACTTAGCAGTCGGTCGTCACCTTAATACCCGTTATATTGACAAAAATACAGCATGTGCTTTATTATCAACATAAGTATTATTAAGTTTTTTAGAAAGGGTTGGAAATAATGGCAAAAAAAGTAACTAAGAAGAAGGCCGCTGCAACCAAAAGAAGCATATCAAAAAACAAAAAGGAAATTATGGGTATATTAAACCCAAAAAGACGAATTGGAGTAGCTTTTTTAACGTTTATAGCAACAAGTCTATTGTGCGTGTCGTTATACGCTGGGCTTGCAACGGTTCAAATCGCTAATAATAGCCATAATAACGTTTTAGGTATGACTCAATCTCAAAAGCTTTCTGCTATCGTCGCCAAGGCAAAATCATATTCACTATCTGATAAACTAGCAACGACATGTAAAACAAGGTCATGCGCCGCAAGTAAATATCAGACGGCCGGGGATAACAACGGCTATTCTAGTGATAGTTGGTCAGACTGCAGTATGTTCGTGAGTCGAGTGATGCGCGACTCAGGCATCGATACAAACTACGAGAATAGTGGAGCAACAACCCAGCTAGATTACGCCAAAGGTGAAACCAGTCTATATACTGTGACTGAGATTACTGGGAAAAGTAAGAGTTGGCTATCAAAAAACATAAAAGCTGGCGACATCATCACGATTTCTGGAAAGCACACATACATATCAGCAGCCGCTGGGGGAGCTAGCACCTACCAAGCCTCGACGGGCAATCAGGTACCAAATAAACGCGGCTCTGTGTATGAAGTTAATAAGAGTTTCTCAACTTCAGATAAAATATATAGAATCAGGATCAAATAGTTTTTTACTAATTATCTTGCAGTTTAATATTCTTTATCTTTATTCTTAAATCACTGGGAAGTTTAGTTGACGTAATTATTACCTGATATCCAGTCGTTAATAGGCTCTTTTGGCGGTCATCGTCTAATTCGCTAAAAACATCATCCAATAAAACTATTGGTTTTTGACCAGTTATTTGCTCAATTATTCTGATTTCCAAGAATTTAAGAGCCAACACAATACTTCGCACCTCACCACGTGAGGCGATATCTAGGGCAGGCGAACCATTAAATTGAAAGATTACGTCATGACGATGCGGCCCGACACTAGTGAAGCCTATGGCGGCGTCACGCTCGCTAGAATTGTGCAAATCATTCAATAACTTTTGCCGTATATTACCAATATAGGTGTGCGAGTAGTGCATTGATACTATATCTTTAGATTTGGCTATATTATTATAGGCGTCGTTAAGGTTATTATTTATTTGTTCAATAAATGCAATTCGTTTTTCAATAATGTATGATCCATATTCACTAAGCGCCACTTCCCAGATAAAACGTTCATCGGGCGATGAAAATTGACGCTTTAACAGATTATTGCGCTGTTTTAAGGCCCTATCATATTTATGAATAGCATTTAAATACATTGGGTCTAGTTGACCAATAAACCTGTCAATAAATTGGCGCCTACGGGTAGGGGAGCCGTGCAATAGCCTTAAATCGTCAGGTTCAAACAGCACAACTGGATACTTATATCTGCTAGGTAGTCGACTCATTGTTTTGCCATCAATCACAAACTTCTTACGACTGGTTGTCAGATTTGGGTCAAAGGTAACAAGTCTTTTTGTGTCGTCATTAAAAGTCACCTCAATTCGCCACCATGGCGATTCATTGCGCAAAACATCGCCATCAGCACCCTTAAACGATCCGCCTTGAAGTGCGATATATAAAGCTTCGATTAATGAAGTCTTACCACTACCATTCATACCAGTTATCACGGTGATTGTTGGAGATAGTAATAAACCAAACCTGGTGTGGGATCTAAAATTCTCAACCGATAATTTCTTTATTACCACCATTAATACTATCCTTAGCTCTTAAGCGGCATAATTATGTGATAATAGTTATTATCATCACTGGCGGCCCTCAAAATACATGGCGCAATCTTACCACTAAAACTAAACTCAACTTTCTCGCCGTCAATGACAGATAACGCTTCGTTTAAATAGCGTGAGTTTAATGTGATTTGTCCATCTTCAGAAACATCTGCCGCAGCTTCTGATGTATTTTCACCTAACTGTGATGCGATTGAGTGTACTGAAAGCGTGCCTTTTTCTTTATTAGCAGTGATTGTAACGCTACCGCCAGAATCACGGGCAAATAGGCCAGCAATCTTTGTTATCCTTACGAAGTCAGATTTATTTAATGTTGCCTTAGTACTACTAGTATTAGGAACTAGCTGTCGATAATCAGGGAACTTACCATCGATTAGTCGGCTAATTATCTCTGTTTCGTTGATACGGAAGCGCACCTGCGTTTCGTCAAACAATATATCAACCTCACTAGATTCCTCTGTAATATTACGCAACACCTCTTGTAATGTTTGGGTTGGAATGATTGCCGAGATATCGCTCTTTGTTGCAACTAATTGACGCTCTGACAGCCTATAACCATCAGTTGCAGCTAAATATATTTTGCCTTTATAAGAGTGCCAATAAACACCAGTTAATACTGGTCGAGTCGTATCACTGCCAGTGGTAACTATAGTTTGTGAGACGGCTTGCTTTAAATCATCAACCTTAATACTATACTGAACTGACGAGGCCTCATTAATTGTTGGCAGTTCTGGAAAATCATCGGCTATGAACCCATTAATTATCGAAGTATAAGCACCACTTTTAATGTGCAGGTTATCATTTATAACTTTTAGCTCTACAGATTCCTTGGGTAGGTTAGATATAAAATCAGAAATCAATCTGGCTGGAACGGTTATTGAGCCTGGTCTTACAACCTTTGCACCAACATATTGAGTTATTGCTATCTCTAAATTAGTGGCGGCTATTAATAAACGGTGGCCATC
>CAZHGY010000020.1:0-11478 GCA_964532235.1 uncultured Saccharimonas sp. (SeqCode)
GACATGTCAAAATATGGTTGATCGGCTGATATATTGTATGCGCAAGGCCCCGAGTCATTGTTGTACTGGCTCAGCAAATTGCCAGCAGTCGTTGTTAGGTCTGCCGTTTCATCTTCACCTATATACAGACAATATCCAGCTACGCCAGATCCGCTGTCAGTTACGTTGATGTCAGCCCATGTTATATATGGATTATTAACATTAGTCCATTCGTCTTCGTTAATCGCCGTACCATCGGCTGCTGTCTTTATGATTGCCTTAGATCCTGCCGGAATCGATGGCGCCTCGGTGTCAGTTATATATTCAAATGCAATGTCAGTGATCGACAGCAAGGCATCGGCACTATCGCCGGATATATATATCTGATACTGTAAATACCTTGCGCCACCGCTGACGCAGGTAGAGTCTAGAATATCATCGCCACTTTCTAACCAGTTGCATGAGTCCCAATCGGTAGTGCCGCTCATATCAGAATATGCACTGGTTCTAATTTTAACTTGAACTTGTCCGGGTTCGTATGCACGGTTGGTATTAATTGTTACTTTTCCGAAAGCTGCACCTGTGTTTGCGTCAAAAATAGAAGATGTTAGTAGTCCAGATTGTTCACCGGTTATACCAACTGCTACTGGTACTAGGCTATTAGCTGTACTATTATTACCTAGCTTGCCATGGCTACCGTATCCCCAACAATAAGCTTTGTCGTCTGAAGCAATGGCGCAAGTAAAGCCACTTCCTGCTGTTATTGACTTTATAGTTTTGCCAGCCAGTAGATCTCCAGTCATATCAACTGCGATTGGCACCGAGCTACTTGTGGTACTGCCATCACCTAATTGCCCGCCATCATTATATCCCCAACAATAAGCCTTGTCGTCTGAAGCAATGGCGCAAGTGAATCCAACTCCTGCTGTTATCGACTTAATAGTCTTTCCAGCTAATACCCCAGTCATATCAACTGCGATTGGCACCGAGCTACTTGTGGTACTGCCATCACCTAATTGCCCGCCATCATTATATCCCCAACAATAAGCCTTATCATCCGAGGCTATAGCACAAGTAGAGCCGTATATTCCTCCTGCTGCTATTGACTTGATAGTCTTCCCAGCTAGTACTCCAGTCATATCAACAGCAACTGGCACTAAGCTAAGATTAGTACTACCATCACCTAACTCACCACTGCTATTGCCTCCCCAGCAATAAGCCTTATCATCCGAGGCTATAGCACAAGTAAAGCCGTAGCTTGCTGCTATTGACTTGATAGTCTTCCCAGCTAGTACCCCCGTCATATCAACAGCAACTGGCACCGAGCTATTATTGCTAGAACCAATGTAAACGCTTGACCCCCAACAATAAGCCTTATCATCCGAGGCTATAGCACACGTAAAATCACTTCCTACTGTTATTGACTTGATGGTTTTTCCAGCTAATAGCACCCCAGTCATATCAACAGCAACTGGCACTGAGCTATCATTGGTACTGCCATTACCCAACTGACCGTTGTTATTATATCCCCAACAATAAGCCTTATCATCCGAGGCTATAGCACAAGTATGGTTATTCCCCGCGCTTATTGACTTGATAGTCTTCCCAGCTAGTACTCCAGTCATATCAACAGCAACTGGCACTAAGCTATCAGTATTAGTATGTCCATTACCCAACTGACCGTAGTTATTATATCCCCAACAATAAGCCTTATCGTCTGAGGTGACGGCACAATTAGTAAAACTTCCCGATTCTATTGAGTTAAATGTAAAGTTATAAGGTAATTCAGCCTCGCCCTGAACTGATGTTATTAAATTACTCGTACTAGTATACTGATTCTCCGTACTAGTACCGACACCACCAGACCAATCCGTTTGGAATAACTGTGAAGTAGCGTGGGTGGACATATAAAATATAGATGGGATAGCGATTAGAGCAAATAATGCTATTGATCCAGCAATAAAGTTACGTCGAAAAGCACGTCTTTGAAACTTATTATTGACTTTATCAACCAGCCTGCCTAATTTGTTGCGCCTTCCGAAGCGGTTGGTTAATAGGCGAGGGGATATTATTCCTCGTCGGCTACCCAACAATCTGGGAATTTTTGCGTGCACGCTTCTCATATTTTGTTTTTAACCCCCGTTAACGTCCTACCACTTTTCACCATTATAACATAAATGTTTATGTTTATGATATATATGCTTGTGGTTAATTGTAACAAATATCTTTTTGAAACGCTAGTACTCTATAATCGTGTTCAGTGAACGCATCTTTACTAGGTGATTCATCTTGAGCTTTTGTGAATAGGTATAGGTTGCGATATGTGAATTTTCTAGAATCGTCCTGTCGGTGGACGAAGTTGCTTTGTCAGCCATTTTTACAAAGTATATTTTGGCCAAATCTTCATCGTTAAAATAGTTTATAGAATATGAGGTAGTATCGTCAGTTATCTTTTTCGCAGCTTTTAAATCGGATATTATTTGGTCATTAAGTTCAATTAGCCGTTCGTCTCGGTATTCCGAAGTCGAGTATACGAACTTAGGTATTTTACTCCCAGCATTATAATATGTATCTTGCGCTTTGTATTCCAAGGGTCCAGACGAGGGAGAGGCGGCAACCCTCGCTGCATCACTGGCGCTATTAGCATCTGTTCGTTTATTTGTGAGAGTTGAAATTAGAGGTTCGGCTTTTGACTTATTACCTAGTCTTGGCACTAAGAAACAGAGGACTATCGTCGTGGTTATAGCGAGAATTAGTAATATTATGATAGCTAATACTATCTTATGACGTCTTGTCATTCTATGAATAAAACTACTGATGTGTATAAATTTCATTTTATTTTGACTGTCGACTTATTTTTGTTACTTTATTCCGATTGAATATTACGTTTAACTTTATCTTGTTGGAATATGCCAACACGCCGTAGCGAAATAGGCGAATCGCAATTGATAGGACTATTGTGGCGCTTGTTGCCAAGATTATGATGCCAATTATCGCATCGCCGAGCGATAAATTGCCAACAGCATTTCGGAGTAATAACGGAATTGGGGCGGTAAGTGGGAAGAATGTCAAAAATCTTACGATTGGCGACTCTGGTGCCGATACGAATAACGTAACGGCATATAGCGGCCCAAAGATAAAAATCATTATTACTCCAAAGAACCCTCCTGCCTCTTTAGCGGTTGGGGCAACAGCGCCAACTGCAACCAAAATGCCCGTGAATAGCATGAAACTGCTGGCAAAAATTAATGCGCCAAGTGCTATTGGTAGTGGATTCAATGGGATACTACTGAAATCAATATCTGGGAAGGTAAGTTGATGACGGAAAAATATGTAAGCAATTATAACTGGCACTAGAATGGTGAGTACTTGTATGAAGGCTAACACGATTAGTGATAAGATTTTGCCGATGATTAGAGTTCTAGCTTCAATGGTGGTTAATATCATCTCTGTTACGCGGTTCTCTTTTTCCTCGGTAGTGCTTGTTAACATCTGATTGCCGAACATTGAAATCAAGATATAGAATAGTACCAAAAATATACCTGGTGCAATCAATTCTTGAAAGCCATTAAATTGCTGGCCGTCCTTATATGTTGTCGAGCTGTATGCCACTTTATCCTGTAATATAGCCGTCGACTGAGCATCGACAGTTGTCGCAACCGATTGTTGTATAAGCGCCTTTGCGACTGCCTGATAGCGACTGTTATCAAATAGTCCAACATCTTTAGCAAATACTTCAATCTTATTCTTTGTCAAATCCTGTGGATAGAAAAAATATGCATCGATGTCGCCAGATTTTACCTTGGTGATAGCAGATTGCTTGTCATTAACCTCAGTTGCGCCGAGTTGGTCAGCTAGAGTCGTGTTTAACAGCCCGCTTTCGTCTGTGTATGAAAATGAGAACTTTTGGTTTTTTATGTCTTCAGAAGCTTGCTGTGTGGCCTGATTTGAAAAAAAGACAATTGCAAAAATTACGCAGATAATCAGTGGTAGGGTTAAAGACATCACCCAAAATGACTTTTTCTTCAATGTGCGTACTAACTCAAAGTTAAATACATTGCCCAAGTTATGCATTACTTTACCTCCTCTGGTGATTGCTCGTTCTCGTTGCCGTATATCTGGATAAATATGTCATCAAGTGATTTATTACCATATTTTTTCTTTACTTCTGCAACAGTTCCGTAAGCACAAGAAATACCGTCTCTCAGCAAGATGATGCGGTCGCATAGACGTTCGACTTCTTCCATTTGGTGAGTGACGA
The DNA here is from genome assembly GCA_964532235.1 of uncultured Saccharimonas sp. (SeqCode). GTDB lineage: Bacteria > Patescibacteriota > Saccharimonadia > Saccharimonadales > Saccharimonadaceae > UBA1547. The sequence goes on from CAZHGY010000020.1 coordinate 4,241, forward strand.
ATATGACAGTTGCTCCGTTCTTACGATGTTCCTCGACGATATCCATTAGTAATCGACGGTTAACTGGATCGAAGCCTTTTGTCGGTTCGTCTAATATCAGAATTTCTGGGTTGTTCATAATAGTAATACCCAGTTGTATCTTTTGCTGTTGGCCACCAGATAACTTATCAACTCGTATCTTGGCTTTGTCTGTCAGTTTTACACGCTCCAAGTACTCCTCTGACCATTTTTTAGCGTCAGATCGTTTCATACCTTTTAGCATTCCAAAATATACCATAACGTCAATCACTGATTCTTTTTTGTATAATCCGCGTTCTTCTGGCAAATAGCCTAATTTGATGTCGGACGAGACCGAGAAAGGTGCACCGCCGATCAGTAACTCGCCACTAGTTGGCTCATATAATCCTAACAAGGCACGAATTGTTGTGGTTTTACCGCAACCGTTGCTGCCCAAAAATCCGAAAACTTCGCCTTTGTATACCTCGAAGGATAAGTCCTTAATAACGGTTTTATCTCCGAAACTCATTTTGAAATGGTCGATTTTAATCGTAATATCTCTGGGCGCTGATTTTTTTTCTGTCATATTTACTTCCTATATAGAAAAATTGAACTTATTTCATTATAGCAAATCGCCCATATTATAATAAAATTTCATTATGCTTGTGTTTCTCTGATAAGTGTTGTATAATGCCGATATAAGCATTATCGATAATGCCTTTCTTGACTTGGTTAGTACGATTTGATACTCTTGTTAGTACGTCTCGCGTCAAATCTATAATTAATTAAAGGTCGAAGCGCGTGAGGCTGTACTTAGTACAAGGAGTGAAAATCACATGCCAATAGCCATCGAATTTGTGCCTACTAGGCGCAAAAAGATAGCAGTGGATGTGGTGCCTGCCGAATGGCAACTGTATATTGCACAGTAATCCCGCATAGTTTTTGCAGGAAACAAATCCATCTATTATTAGTTTCGAAATTGAAACTGGTAATGGGTACACAAAAGAGAAGACACCCCAAGGCACCGGGGTGTCTTCGTTTTTCCTATAAATATTACAGCCCAGCTTTTTTGAGAGCAGCTTCAATGACTGATCTTAAACTAGCCTCAGTACCAATGTCGCTTAGATCTAGTTGTGTACCATTTAAATAAAATGCTGGAGTGCCAGTAATACCAACTTTTTGGCCAAGGGCTTGGTCGTAATTAATCTTACTAATTATGGCAGATGAGCTAATATCCTCGGTGAACTTGTCTGTATCCAGTCCTAACTCTTTGGCATAAGAAACAAATGTGGCGGTGCGGTTAGTGCCGCTTAAATCAGTCCAATCAGATTGTTGGTCATAGATCTTGTTATGCATCTCCCAATACTTACCCTGTAGACCAGCTGCTTCGACTGTTGCGGCAGCGGCTTTGGAATTAGGAAAAGATGCGCCTAATGGAAAGTTGCGGAAAATAAACTTCATTTTATCTTGATATTGTTTGGTAACTGCTTCAACAAATGGCTGCATAGAGGCACAGTGAGAGCATTGATAGTCGCCATATTCAATCAACGTGACGGGACTATCTGCATCGCCATAAACGTGATCGGCAATATTGCCATTCTGTTTGCTAGCTAATTGAACGACATTAACGTCAACTTTACTGATGTCAATTTCTGTCGTTTTAGAAAAAACAACCAAAATTGTTAAAAAAGCTACCGTAATGACTGAGAAAATAATCCATGTGACCTTATTCAAAACTGATCCTCCAATAACTGATATCAGTAATTGTAACAGGTCAGGTTGGTATTTGGTAGGCACCATAGGTTACAATATGTATGTATGCTTATATTTTTATTAATAGTAATAACATTAGTATTTATCATGTTATTAATCGTTACCGCAATGCAGCCAATTCATAGCCAATTAAGCTTGTTTGAGTTGGAGCGACGGGCCAAAAGTGGTGATGATAATGCCAAGAAAGCACTCGATAGAGAGAATCTGCTAGGTGATGTAGTGTCTTTGCAACATGTAGTAACGTCATTGTTATTAATAATTTTTGTGCTGTTAAGTGTAGTAACCTTTGGCTGGTTATTAGGAGTACTAATTGCCTTGTTTGTGGCGCTTGAATATGGGGCGATTGCCAGAATTAAATTTATTCACCAGATTGCTCAAAGGATTTATGCGGGGATCGATAGATTATTGCTGAAGATAGTCAGAAAAGCTCCAGTAGTATTCAGACTTTTGCGTACCGCCTCGGCTGGTGATAATGCTAGTGAGCTGCATATCGATTCGCGCGAGGAATTGCAGCACTTAGTTGATGAATCTGGTAACGTACTGACAGCTGATGAGAAACGACTAATTACTCATAGCCTAGCTTTTAGCAATCAGCTGGTTAGCAGCGTAATGACACCGCGATCAATGATTGATTTCATTAAAAAATCAGAGTTCTTGGGTCCATTAGCTTTGGATGATTTACATAAAACTGGTCATAGTAAATTGCCAGTTATAAACGGCGACATTGATCATATTGTTGGAATTTTAAACATCAAGAATCTGTTGGCGTTGAATGTTAAACATTCGACTACGGCCGAAAAGGCGATGGAGCCCAAAGTGTACTACATTCGTGGTGACCAAACTTTGCAATATGCGCTAGCGGCATTCTTACGAACAAAGCACCATCTGTTTGTAGTAGTAAACGAATTCCGTGAAACGGTCGGATTATTAGCACTGGAAGATGTGATTGAAGCATTGCTAGGGCGCAAGATTGTTGATGAATTTGATGCTTACGACAATCTACGAGCGGTAGCATTACGTAACCCACGCAATAATAATAGCCCAAGTGAGAGCGAAAATGTCTAGCCCATTAGGGGTAAAGATGTTACAATAAACAGTAATTATGACAAGAACATTGGCGAGAGAACTAGCAAGCAAAATTGGACAGACGGTCACCGTTGAAGGTTGGCTACATAAAAAGCGCCTAATGGGCGGATTAAACTTTATTACTATCCGCGATCGTAGTGGTTTAACGCAGACTTTAATCGAAGACAAGGCCGAGCTAGAAAAACTACGTGGCTTACATATTGGCACGGTTTTATCAGTAACTGGTAAGGTTTGTGAAGACGAGCGTGCACCTGGTGGCGCCGAGTTACATGATGTAGTAGTGGAAGTCGAAGTACCAGTAACAGATGAACCGCCAATTGAGGTTGATAAACCAATCTCGCACAAGTCCGAACATCTAGACAATTTGTTCGAAAATCGAGTTTTAAATATTCGCAATATCCAAGAACAAAAAATCTTCAAGGTTAGGGCTAGCTTGACGCATTTTATCCGCGAGTTTTTAGAGGATAATGAGTTTGTCGAGATGGATACTCCAAAACTGTTGGCGGGTGCAACCGAGGGTGGAGCCGAGGTCTTTAAATTGGATTATTTTGGCAAAATTGCGACTTTGGCCCAAAGCCCACAATTCTATAAGCAGATTATGGTTGGAGCTTTCGAGCGAGTATACGAGATTGGACATGCTTATCGAGCTGAACCAAGTGCCACAACCCGTCATTTGACCGAAATCTCGATGCTGGACATTGAAATGGGATTTGTGCAAGATCACGAAGAAGTAATGGATATGGTTGGTAATATGGTGCAATATGCGCTGAAAAAAACCTATGAAAAGCATGCGGATGATCTGAAATCATTAAACGCGCCTGAACTAAAGTTACCAGTTGATGGCAAGGTTCCAAGGTTCAAGATTGCCGAGATTCATGATATGTACACCAAAGCTACCAAAACCGACACGACTGCCGAAAAAGACCTTATTCCAGACGAAGAGCGCTGGATTAGTGAATATGCGCGAAAGCAGTTGGGGACAGATTTGGTTTTTGCAACTCGTTTTCCAATCGAAGCCGGTAAGTTTTATCACAAGTTTGACTACGAAGATCAAACTGTTTTGTGGGGCGACTTGATCTTCCGTGGTGTTGAATTATCGACTGTGCCACTACGCGAAAACAATTACAATACTATGATTGAACAAATGACCAAGGCTGGTCTGGACGTAACAGCCGAAGCATTAAAATATTACTTGCAAGCCTTCAAATTTGGCTTACCGCGGCATGGTGGTTGCGGGCTGGGTATTGAACGTTTAACCCAAAAAACAGTTGGTTTGGCTAATGTCAAAGAAGCCTGTCTGTTCCCGCGCGATACTAACCGATTAGCGCCGTAAATTATCATGAAGGTGGCCGATAAATACATTATTGGGTGTTTGGCGACGATTATTATCGTTAGTGTTGTCACTTTTTTTGCGGTTTCGGCTCAGAATCCAGCCCTAACTGATCAACAAATCGAGCAAATCAGTGGAAATTGTTTGTCAACGAAAAATACTTTAACGCAGTTGCATGCCAGTGATGCTCTTTTGAGGGTGAATCGTGGTCAAATCTATGAATCTATGTACACTAAATTGATGGAAAGGTTTAATGCTAGAGCTACGGCTAATAAATTAGATAGTGATGACCTATCGGATGTTGCTCAACAGTATAATTTGGCTCTTGATGCCTTTAGGCTAGACTATCAAGTATATGAAGAGCAGCTAGCCAAAACATTAGATATTGATTGTACAAAACAGCCGACTCAATTTTATGATAGTGTCATTCTAGCACGTTCTAAGCGCGATCAAGTACATACTGAGGTATTAAAGTTGAATCAGTATATTGATCAATATCAATTGGCACTAGATCAATTCGAGCAAACATATAATCAATCGGACGGAGATTCTAGATAATGGAAGATGGCCAAGAAATCGAGGATAATAAATTGCCATTTTATGGTGATCACCGGTTTCTTGCTATGATAATTTTATCCATATTAATCGCTGTAATATTAGTCGCTATTAGCATTAGCATCTATTATACAAATGGTGCGGCCCAGTTAGACCTAAGTCGTCCAGGCTATAAAGAAGTTCGTTCTAAAGTTATCGATAATGATACTAGTTTTTCGGATTATTCAGCTACGGGGTTAATTAGTAGGGCAACCATAAATGATTTCAAGACGCTATATAGCCAACAGGCTATTAAAGCTAAAGCCATCGATGCTTTTGGAAGTGACCCTTTGAATCCAGATGTATTGTGGACTTTTACGGATTCCGAATAGTAATTAGTTATTCTTTAAGTTTTCGCGCAGCCAAGCGTCAATATTTCCAGCGCCCATAATCAAAACCAGATTACCAGCTTCACGTTCGGCCTGAACCGTGTTCCACATACTTTCATCCAAACTAGTAATTTGAATCTTGTCTTTATTAGTAATGTTTTGAATTAATTCTGATGGTTTTAGGGTTGGTAAGTCGCTGGCGTCTCGGGCAGTCGGCTCGTAAGTCGGCACCCAATACACGACATCGGCTAACTCGAATTGATTAGTATATTGATCGCGAATACTGTATTGCCTGATGTTTTGGTGTGGTTGGTAGACTACGACTACATGATCGGACAACTCGTGAGCAAGTTGCATAGTAGCTGCAATTTCTGTAGGGTGATGTGAATAATCACTGTATAGATTATTAGCAATTTTTTCAAATCGACGATTAGTGCCAGGGAAGTTGGACAATATATCATCGGTCGGTTGGTTAACGCCAATGCACTTAAGGGCATATTGAGCCGTTGTGGCGTTGCGGCGATTACACTCGCCAGCGATTCTTAGGGTTTCGTTGACAGTTGATGCATCAAGTATTGTGACTTGACTTAGGTCTGCAAATATTTCTTTATGTTGGTCGCTCCAGGTAATCACCTGGCTACTGATTGATGCAAATTGATGAAAAGCAGACAAATAGTCATTAACTGTTGGGTAAATATCAGGATGATCGTAATCGATAGAAACTATGACCGATAAAAATGGTCGGAAGTTTAAGAAATTGCGGTCATATTCATCGCACTCAAGAACAAAGTACTGGCTGCCGAGCTCAAAGCGGCCGCTTGGTCCGAATGACAAGGTCGCACCTATGCAATAACTGACAGGAATCTTTAATTGCTGCAATGCCCAAACTAGCATAGCTGTAGTAGTGGTCTTGCCGTGAGTTCCAGCCACCCCAATTAACTTTAGGTTATTTTTTTCGGCAACGTGGTTGATAAACTCGTGGCGTTTGGATGTGCGTATGCCAAGCTTTTTTGCCATTAACAGTTCGGGATGATCAGCAGGTAGGGCAGAAGTATAAATTAACCAGTCTATAGGCTTTTTTTGGTGGCTTGATTGCAAAAAAGTGCCATCTTGGCCAATATTGATCGTGACGTTTCGGTGTCGCAATTCCTGAGTGTTTAATGATTCAATTAAATCCGAGCCTAGAACGTCATATCCCATGTCGATTGCAATATCAACTAATGGCCCTATGCCGGTACCACCGATTCCTGAAAAATACACATTCATAATAACTAGTATAGCAGTTCATAAGATACATAACTAATAACGCATGTTATACTAATATATATTAGGTGGAACGATTTAGGTGGTGGATAAAAAACGCGCAAGGTATAATTTAAAACGGTTGCACAAGTTAAAAACTTGGCAGTTGGTTTGTTTACTAATATTATCAGCTTTTGTATCATCGACTTTCTTGCGTCTGAATAATATTGGTATGGTTGAGCGCAGGACTGCAGTATTAACTGCTGATAGCCAAGGTGATGCTGGGGTAACTAAAAGTAGATTATATGATTTGCAAGTATATATCACTTCGCACATGAATACGAATATCGGTAAGGGGGTCTATTTAGAATCGACTTACAAAAAAGATGTACAGGCAGCCTACGAGGCAGCTTCAAATGACACAAACCCTAATGGCAATATCTATAAACTTGCGCAAGATGTCTGCCGACCACAATTTGACTCATATTCGTATGCATATATTCAATGCACTGTTAGTGAACTGGCAAAGTACCCGTCTAGCAGCAATTTGGTTAGTGCAGTCCAACTGCCACGAGCTGATGCTTATCTGCACGACTTTGTCTCGCCGCTGTGGTCGCCAGACTTTGCAGGCTGGTCGGTGTTGATATCTGTAGTAATTTTGATAATAATTCTTTTTCGTGCCGTAGGTGTTATTATCCTAAAAATTATTATTCATCGCCGCTACAGTAGTGTTTAGTAGTTGACATCGTGCTCGCCACCGTGTAATCTTGACCTCGTATACAACTAATAGGAGGTACAAGGTTTTATGGCTTACAAGCACGTAAACTCAAAGGGTATTACATATTATCTACACAGCACAGAGGTTACTCTACGCGGTGGTAAAAAGC
>CAZHGY010000021.1:0-11429 GCA_964532235.1 uncultured Saccharimonas sp. (SeqCode)
AGCGTAGGACTCATAAGCCTAAGGTCACAAGTTCGATCCTTGTCGCTACTACCATCTTGCTTATGATTAAATAAGGGGCCGTTTGGCCTCTTATTTTAGATTTTTATTAATAAAAAACTTATGTTTTTGAAAATGTAAATAATATGTTATATTAATTGTCACAACAAAGTGATTGAAATACCACTTCGTAATTTTTAAGAAAGAGGCGTTTGGATTGAATCAGGAAGAAGCGATATTAAAGATATCAAGTCTAATAGGATTACCAAAAGAATCAGTAGAAGCATATCTCCAAACCAATACAAAGAATATAACCACTGTCGAAATAGCTAGTGCCGTTTATTATGCGGCACTAGATGGCAGCATAGTGAAAGCCGAAGCATTAGATAAGTGGAAAAAGCTTTGTGATACAGATTTAGCAAAAGCTACAACTATAGATCAGGTGGAGGATGTTTATTGGAAAACACCAGATAACAGCTCGATAAGATTTGAAGCGTTGTCTAAATGGGTGGATTTTTGCATGAGGGATCTGGTGATAGCTAGCACTATTGGCCAGGCGAAGGAAGTCTTTCAAGCGGCACCAAATGAAAGCCCGGTGAGAGACTGTGCACTGAATATGTGGCTTAGCCTAGCTACTACTATCGACCAGTTAAGAGAAGTCTATCATGCAGCACCAGTTGGTAGCCCAGTGCATTTTATAGCACTGGATAAATGGGAGAAGCTTTGTTGCAAGAAGTTAACAAAGGCTACTACTGTCGACCAGGTGAGTGAAGTCTATTTGGCGGCGCCAGTTGGTAGCTCGGCGAGAGCTAAGGCAATTGTTAAGATATATACTTTACTTACTCAATCTTGACCTAACCTAAGATAAGGGCATATCAATTAAGATATGCCCTTTTAAATTTGTATCTAGTTTAACCCTAATCACTCATCAATTACATCATCTATCAAAGCAGTACACTCACTTTCTGTAAATGCAGTTCTTTGGTAGGTAGCGAAATAAAAATATGAGATTATCTAATGTTAAAACTCTGTTTCATAAGGTTATAAAATTAAAAAGAAAAAGCCCTCAATCCTATTTCTAGGAGAGGGCTGTTTGTGGAGCGGAATGGGAGATTCGAACTCCCGTCTTCTGCCTGGACTTAGCGGCCAACTGCCGGCCCCGACAAACACCTTACCACTTGGCCAATTCCGCTAATAGAACAAACTTAAAACATTTTAGCCGACCACTAGAATAATGTCAATCATAACCGTTATTATTCTACGTTATTCGGTTAGCTAGATCGCCTTTTATATCGTCCAGCGATTTTTCATAATCAGCCGTATCATCTAAGAAATCGGCATAAACTGGTGTCGATCCAAACAGATCAATCACACGTTCAGGCTGCAGCCAATCTGGTGCGCCCATAAAATACGAGTGTACACTGGAATATGGATAGGCCAACCAGTCGCCTGGGACCAAATGGATATATCTGCTAATCTTTGCTAAATAATCGTCTGACGATATTACCGAGGCTTTGTAACGGCTTTCGAATAACGCACCCGTGCTGTCATATTTTTTATTAAAAAAACAACTGTAACTGGTCATGACGCTACGCATCAACTTTGACATTGCACCCTGTTTAGATTGATAAAATAATAGGTGAAAGTGATTGTCTATTAAACAATAAGCCAAGAGTTCGATCTGGCCACGCAAATTGGCATACGGTTTGCCGTATTTATCTGTTAACTCTTTCGTCGATAGATATCGCTCAAAGATTGACAAAAACATCAGATAATCAGCAGCTTCGCGAAAAATCTGCTGACGGCCATGGCCACGAGCATAGACATGATAGTAACTATCAGCAATATCTGTCTTTAAAACATTCCGACCAGGCATGTCAATATATTACATCATAAACCGATATTTTAGAAGGACGGACCTTCTAAATAATTAAACTCTCACCTGTCATTTCGACTGGTTTTTCAATCCCCATTAATTCTAAAATTGTTGGAGCTACATCTTTTAGTCCACCATTTTCCTTTAGCTTAATCCCTTCCAAATCTTTGCCGATCAAAGAATAGCTAACTGGGTTGAAACCATGAGAAGCATCCTTTTCGCCATTATCATATAGCATCGCTTCGGAATTTCCGTGATCAGCTCCAATAATCACGTAACAATCTGTTTCCATGGCTTTTTTAACGATTTCACCAACGCATTTATCAACAACCTCTGCTGCTTTTATGGCAGCTTCAAAAATTCCCGCATGACCCACTAAGTCAGTATTAGCAAAATTAACTAATATAAAATCATATCTTCCAATATCGTCCAGCACTTTGTCTGTTAGCTCAAAAGCCGACATTTCTGGCTTCGAATCGTAAGAAGCTACCTTAGAGCTTGGGACCATAAGGTGATATTCGCCGTTATATTTTTTCTCCTGCTGGGAATTAAAGAAAAATGTTACATGGGCAAATTTTTCAGTTTCCGCTGCTCGTAAATCGGTTTTATTGTTATTTGCTAATACCTCAGCTAGGTTATTGTGGATTTTTTCTGGTAAAAAGGCGACTGGTAGTGCCCAAGATTCATCATATTGGCATATACCAACATAATACGGATTGACCTTACCCCAAAAATCTTCTGGGCACAGATTCTGCTTTGTCATCATGGCGGTAATTTGTCTTGACCTATCGGTTCTGAAGTTAAACCAAATAAATGAGTCGTTTTTTGTAACCAATGCGATTGATTCATCTTTATCCACGATTGCCATTGCTTGGATATAATAATCCGTTTTGTCACCTCTAGCATATGCATTTAAAATCGCTTCTTTTGGACTTTGGGCCTTGAATCCCGTCCCTTTTGTCATTAAATCATAGCTAGCTTTGGTTCTTTCCCAATTAGTGTCTCGATCCATAGCATAATATCGACCAATCACAGAAGCGATTTTGCCCACTCCAACCTCTTTTATTTTACCTTCCAACTCTTCAATATATACCGAAGCCGTTTTTTCCCCAACATCCCGACCATCAGTAATTACATGGACAAAAACTTTAGTTAATCCGTTAACTTTTGCTAACTTCAATAAAGCATAAAGTTGATGGATGTCAGAATGAACACCAGCATCAGACAGCAAGCCAGCCAGATGCAGAGCCGAATTATTCTTCTTGCAGTTTTCAATTGCCCCTAAAAGTGCTGGATTAGTAAAAAAGCTACCATCATCAATTGCATTATTGATCAGTTGTTGGGGTTGCCATACGATTCTTCCAGCCCCCAAGGTTAGATGACCAACCTCGCTACCGCCTTGAGCTGAATCTGGATTGCCGACTTCTTTGCCGACACACTTTAACAAAGAGGTTGGATAATTCTTAACATAATTATCATTATTTGGAGTTTTTGCCGCCATTATGGCATTACCATAAGAATCAGTCGAGCTACCCCAACCATCTCTTACTATTAGAATAACCTTTTTATGTTTCATTAACGCAATTCTTCTTCAATTCTCATCAAACGGTTGTATTTACAGACTCGTTCGCCCCTAGTAGGACCAACTTTAATATAAGCCGAACCAACTGCAACTGCCAAGTCCACCATGAATGTGTCGTTAGTTTCGCCACCGCCACGATGTGATGGCATGGTCATTAATCCGTTTTCGTTTGCCAACAAGCAACAATCGACAGTTTCGGTTAACGTACCAGCTTGGTTTAACTTAATCAAAATAGCCGTAGCGGCTTTCATATCAATAGCTTTTTGCCATAGCTTAACATTCGTAACCGTCAAATCGTCAGCAATCAAAGGGAACTTGTTGTTAATAACTGCTGCCAGCTTTGGCCAGTTATCCCAGTCAAACTCTGACAACATGTCTTCCATCGAAACAATCGGATATTTTTCGATCCACGGTTTGTAATAATCAATTAATTCTTGGGAGGTTAATTCTTTACCCTCTAGACTTAGGTTATATTTACCAGTTTCTTCGTTATAAAATTCGCTAGCCGCTGCATCGATTCCCACACCAGCGTCAACACCAGGTTTATAACCAGCACCAATAATCGCTGCAACTAGATATTCGATCGGTTTTTCGTTAGAAGCAATACCGTTTGGAGCAAAGGCGCCTTCGTTGCCAACATTGGTTGACATTTTTTCGGACTTTAGGATTTTCTTTAACGAATCATAGATTTCCATTTCCATTCGGACATTTTCGGCAGCAGATTTATCGCCCATGGCGCCAACCATAAATTCTTGCAAATCTGTTGTTTCATCAGCATGTTTGCCACCTTCGATCATGACAATCATAGGTTTTGGCAACTTCCAACCAATATCACCGATTCCGTAAGCTTTGCGCAGGTATTTATAAAGTGGCAGATTTTCTTCGGCTGCCTGCGCTCGACAAATCGCCAAAGACACACCCAACATTGCATTGCCACCCAAAACTGCTTTGTTAACAGTTCCATCAACTTCTAGCATTTTGTCATCAGCAGCACGCTGGTCAGCCGCATCCATGCCAACTAAAGCATCTTTGATTTTGGTATTAATATTATCAATTGCACTCAACATACCCTTGCCGTTATATCTGGCTTTATCGCCATCCAACAAAACTGTTGCTTCTTTGGATCCAGCCGATGCGCCATAACTGACCGACGCTTCGCCAATAGAACCAGATTCCAAAGTTACAGTGACTTCCAGGCTTGGAGCGCCACCACTTGCTAATATTTCTCTTGCATAAATATTTGTAATTTTTGACATAATTAAATTATACCAAAAAAGGCACTGCCTATTCTATCTCATCGTCATCATCTTGCGGCTCCGAGTCCAAGATAGACACCAAGTCATTCGGATTATAGTGATAAATTGTCGTTCCAGCATTATTTTCACGTCTCTCAGGGAATATACCAACCTTGTCTAGCTTACGCTTTACAGATTTTGGATCTATGCCAAGTAAATCTGCTACCTGATTGACAGTTAGCCAGTTGTCACCCATAACACCAGTCCTGGTCGTTTCTGCTTCAGCCAAGAGCGCCTCAAAAACCTCTTTGGGATAATGTAGTCTGCCAACACCCATATCATCTTGTCGAATCTCGGCAAGCGAATCGTACTGTGATAATCTTGGCAAAACCCAGTTTCGCGACTTACGAACTTCTTCGCATATTCTAGTGCATGAGTACCAGTCTTCACCGTATTTCGGAATCTCTTTAATGCATTGTTTAATATAGTCTAGTGTCTCTGGTGGATAATATTCTAGAAATATACCACTTTGGATTGATCTTCGTTTTTCTGGCATAATGCGCGCATCAACAAGTCTTTTTTCAACCCATTCTCTATCCATAGAAGAAAGCTCCGACAGCGCTCTGAGAGTGAGCCAGTCTTCGCTGAACTTCATAGTTCGCTCCATATCCCTAATATCGGCCAAAGCGATCTTGCGAAATTTTCCATCCTTCATTTTATATCCAAGACTCTTTGCTACTTTTGTCACATATCTATAATCTCTATTTAATAACTCGCCCATTACCTGCGGAGTTAAGTGGTTATCCATCAGGCTCACTAACTCACACCAAGAATACTCAGAAGCAACTAGTTCAAAGGTTAGTGGAGGATACACGATATCATCAAACTCTTCATCGTATGTACCTTCAATGCCTAAAACATCTATAATCTTATCAATAGTCGTTTTGCTAGTTTCTAGCCAATCGGCAAAATAGATTGACGGCAGTCGTTCCGTAACGACATCCCGCCCTTCGAGATCTAAATATATATATTTATCTGGCAGCTCAACACAAGTACCCAGGCCATCCACAATCCTAGTTTTTATTTCCGTCTTTTCTTTGCCATCCACTTCCATTGTCAACACTTATATCATTAAATCAACCAGAACAAAAGCAATACCGTGGTTCGCTTTAAAGACATGTGAACTTTATAGATTGCTAAACTATTGCCCACAAAAAACAAAAATAGCCACGCAATAATCACGTAGCTATTTTAGACTTTTAATTTTATTCTTCGTAATCAGCAATTTCAGCTTCTCGTCTGGATATGAAACCCAGCAATTGCTCGGTGCTGCGTGGCTGATTCCACGAAGCTTGCGCGAAAGAACTTGTTTCTGGTGACATGTTTTTGTTGCTTCCTTTTTGTTTTTATTATTTAACATTTTTTATAATAGCATAAACAGCATAAAAATGCAATGCCCTGCTGCTACTTTGTTAAATAATCTTTGCGTAATAACGGTGGTTATGCTATAAATTAGAGTGGAGAGTAATAAAAAACAAAAATGAGTATAATCTGTTCGTTGTCGATAATCGCCCTGGCGGCTTTAGTCCACGCCAGCTTTCAGTTAAGCGTCAGTGTATTGACTATGCTCAGCACTCAAGCGTTGGGCGCAAAAAAATCCCAAGCCAAATTGTTAAAACTGATCACTGGTTTCCTGTTTGGAGCCATAATCATGACGATTTTACTACTGGGCGATACGGTTCTAGTTGTATTAAATATCTTCAAAGGTGACGTGCCACAAATTATATGGACAGTTACTTGTGGATTAGCCGCTGGTGTGGCTATTGCTGTTTGGTTATTCTACTACCAGCGCCAAACCGGAACATCACTTTGGATACCGCGCACTATTGCTAAGTATCTGACCGATCGAATTAAATCTACCAAATCTGGGGCTGAAGCTTTTGGTTTAGGGCTTAGCAGCGTGTTTGGTGAATTATTGTTCATATTAGCGCCAATATTAGTGTCGGCCATCGTGATATCTGAATTACCATCAGCTTGGCAACTGATTGGCATCGGAATTTATGCAGTTATTTCCCTGTTGTCGCTATTTATCGTTTGGGTATTGATTGGAAGTGGACATAGTTTGGCCCATATTCAGAAATGGCGCGAAAACAACAAACGATTCTTGCAATTCTTTGCTGGCGCCGGCCTGATTGTGATTACATTTTATGTATTCGTCGAAGAGGTAATGACTAGCACAGTGGCGGGACTGTAACTATGGTAAAGATTAAAAACATTAAAGATGACAACCAAATTGAACGATTTGATTATGACCGTTTACACAAGAGCATCCTAACGGCTTGCCTAAGTGCTAGACGACCTGATGGTCAAGCTGAGTCGACTGCCAAGTCAGTTTGCGACAATGTCATTCAGTGGATAAAGCAACGACCCGATATTACTAGTCATGATATCCGACGAATTGCCGCCAAAAGCTTAGAAAGTTATGACCCAGAAGCCGCCTATCTGTACATACAAACACACATTACAATTTAAAAGGAGAAAAAATGGCAAAACACGAATTTGACTATGACCTAATCGTTATCGGCAGCGGCGCTGGTGGTAGTGTTGCCGCAACAATCGCCGCGGAATGCGGCAAACGAGTTGCAATTATCGAATCTGACACTTTTGGTGGCGAGTCGCCTAATTGGAGTGATGTGCCAATAAATGCCCTGTTACACGCTGCTAACATTTACGACGAGGCTAAACATGGGGCCAAATTTGGCATTCGTTCGACAACAATCGGTTATAATTACCCAACTATCCGAGCCTGGAAAGACCTGGCAGTTCGCCGAACTGGCGCCGGCGGTAATCGACGATATTACGAGAATCGTGGGATTAGCGCTTTTAGTGGTCAGGCGCACTTTTTGTCACCTAACGAGATTAGCGTCAATCGCCGACATTTATCAGCTAGTTACTTCTTGATTGCCACTGGATCACATTGGCACATCCCGACTATACCTGGGCTTAGCACGATTAATTACTTTACGCCCCGAACAATTTTAGAAGCTATTCGCCCACCAAAAAGCCTGTTAATTATCGGCGGCGGCGACAGCGGTGTCGAGATAGCGCAATTAATGGCCATTTTTGGTACAAAAGTCTACATTGCCGAAGAAGCCGAGCGGATCTTGCCAAGCCGTGACAAGGAAGTCGGTGAAACGATGGCTCGTATATTGACAGACCAAAAAGGTGTCACCATATTGACACATTCCAAAGTTGTATCAGTCGAAAAAGACGGCCTAGGCAAACGCGTCATCTTGGCGCGAGCTGGAGTTGATAAATCTGTTAAAATTGACGAAATTTTGATTGCGGCTGGACGCGTGCCAACAACCGACCTAGGCCTAGAGAACGCCGGCGTTAAATACAGCGAAAAAGGAATCGTAGTTAACGAAAATTTGCAAACATCGGTCAGCCATATCTATGCTGCTGGTGATGTAATTGGTCATAATTGCCACACTCACACGGCTTTGTCTGAAAGTCAGGTGGCCATCAATAATATCCTTCGTCGTAACAAAATTGCCTTGGATTATTCAGCCATCCCAGAAGTTATCTTCACAAATCCAGGTGTCGCTAGTGTCGGATTGTCCGAAAATGACTGCAAAAAGCGAAAGATGGCCGTAAAAATGGCCGTTGCGCCATTGAATATTATTGCGCGCAGCAATACATCAGATTTTAGTGATGGATTTGTCAAAATTATTGTTAATAGTAAGGGGATTATCGTCGGTGCATCTGTTGTAGCCCCGCAGGCGGCCGAAATCATTCAAGAGCTGGTATTGGCTGTTCAGCACCAAATGAGCGCTAGACAGCTAGCAGACACGCCACACGCGTTCCTGTCCTGGTCAGAGGCTGCAAGAGTAGCAGCTAGTAAGTTGAGCTAACTACGCCGTACTAACGACTATTTTTGCTACGCAAAAAGTCGCAAGTTCGAATCTTGTCCTCGTACTAAAGAAAAAACGACTACTTTCGTAATCGTTTTTTCTTGGTTGCGGGGGTTGGATTCGAACCAACGACCTGATGGTTATGAGCCATCCGAGCTGACCAACTGCTCTACCCCGCTTCGTATGTACCAGATTAACAGATAGAGGCGAAAAAAACAATACTTAAATAGCGACAGCCTTTTTTCGATACCCTAAATTAGGTCCTGAATGTTCTTCAGCAGCTCAGGTTTTTTATCCAGTATATGTCCAAGGCCTTGAGGAGGCGTGAATCCATATTGCCTTAATGCGGCAAGCAAATAGCCCTCTGGGTAGACGCCGTTTTTCCAAAAGGCAGAATCATCAGTCTTTTGATTCAATAAAAGATTAATCTCTGTAGGTGTTGCGATAAACAAAATAAAAACCACTGCGGTTAGAGCATCCTGCTCCGTGCAATGGCTTTATACACACATACTATCAAACCAGAGCGCTTATGCCAATAACCTTACGTTTTCGATCAACAAATAATAACTTTCTGATATTTTTCGTAAGTTTAAATTGCTTGATTAGCTCTTTCTGGATAGACTTATCTGGCAATCTGCCCATCCGCTGTGAATTAAAAACAATATTCGTTGACTGATGATAAGCCTTTTTAAGATTGCGCTCAATTGCGACCAACTTAATCGAGCGTGGAGATTTCATCTCCCATTCCTCATTATTTATCATTATATCTGGTGATTTTGTAAACTCGATATTTTTATTAATCTGAAATTCGACCACATAGCCGCCACTAGCTAATGCTTTTGCAGTCGATAGCTCATGCGTCCAGACATTAACGTCTGGATGAATAATGACTTTTCCAATTTTTGCGATTCTACTACCTACCGTATACTAATTATTACCTACTGCTTGATGCTCTTACTGTTACCGCCCAACAAGAAGTTCATCCATTGATTAAAATTGCTAGTCGGAGCATCGACTATGACGGTTGACGCGCTGGTACTATCATCTATCTTTGCTTCATCTGAGTTTGGCGGCAAAATTAAAACACTTTCACCAGGTGTTACTAAATTTAGCTTTTGTCTAACAGCCAGCTCTTGATATTCAATCGTATTGTAATATCGCTGTTGCAACTGCGCCGTCGCCACATCTAACTGAGCAACAATCAATTGACGCGACTTGTCGTCCAACTCTTTTTGCAATCTGTAATTACGCTGCATCACATCCAGCGATCCCCATACCCAACCTGCCGCTATAACCAAGCCAACTGCAATAACCGCGTTATTCAGCGTAAAATATTTATGACTAATCTGATAATACAAGCGACGAATGTTTATTTTTTTCATATTTATACACTAATATTGTAGCCCAACGGATAGAAATAAGCTATAATATCCCTATGCGATACGACAGATTGCTATCGGGCGATTTGGAATATTGTGGTTTCCCAGTTTTTTAAACCAAGCCTATGGCTGTTTGAAAAACTGAGAGAAGAAACCGACCCAAAGATGAAGTTTGGCCGTTCACGGCAAAACGAATAACAAGGTCAGGTTTCGACGAGGGGGCGTAGCTCATCGGTTAGAGCAGGCGGCTCATAACCACTTGGTAGTTGGTTCGATTCCAACCGCCCCCACCAAAACAAAAAGCCGAGCCACTGGGTTCGGCTTTTTGTTTTGCTGAAATCGTGTTGAATTGAACCTATCAACTTTGTTGATCGGCTCGAATTCTGTCAAATCTATTGATTTTACAGAATTTAGTTGATGATGGAATATGCCAACGGCATAGTCTATCATCTTGCGTTGGACATCCGCCCCCACCATAAAATAGCGATTCGCAAGAGTCGTTATTTTATTAGTAGCATAATAGGACTATGAATAAAAAATTATTATTATCAACTTGGCGCAATACAACTCTCGCCGTAGTCTATATCTTTGGTGTAGTTCTTTTTATGCAGAATGGCGAAAAAATGTTTGGCAAAAATTCTAACGAGGTAGCTGGGGCTATGCTAATGCTGATGTTATTTTGCTTATCCGCCGCCGTGGTTGGTGGATTAGTTTTTGGCAAATCAATCATGTTATTCTTTGAAAAAAGGATGCCCGAAGGTCTAAAATCTGCAATTTACAGTATTGGCTGGCTGGGATTATACACTGGGTTAGGCCTGATCTGTCTGTTGATAGCCAGGTAGCCAATGACTCAACCTTAAGGTTTATTTATCTTGTTCGGCTTCTTTTATCTTTGCGTCACTTTCCCGTCGTAGCTTATCCATGATAGCAAAGCAATTTTTTCTTTCTATTTCTACTCTATCCATATTGGCAGACGGTTCCGACGTCTCTGTCGGCCGTGAATGACATTCTTCAGAAACCTCAAGTTCGAAAGCTTCTAATGCCTCAGACCATGTGCAGCCCGTTCTGTGCTGATATTCTTTTGGGGTGGTTGGTTCCTTATTCATAAATAGATTTAACAATATTTATTGAAGTTATGCAATACACAAAAACGCCCCCAATTAAGGGGGACGTTTTTGGCACCTGTTTGTTTGATTATTACTATAATTCAAATGCGCTTATGGTGCAAGTATATTCTAAGAAACTATTTCTTCTTTGATACTGTCAAGAAACCGTTGCGTGGGTTTTCTTTAACTTCTCGGCCTTCTGGTAGGTCAACTGGTGTACCTTTAGCGTTTTTCTCTACCTTTGCAAAAAAGTAGATAGTCTGCTTTTTACCACCGCGAAGAGTGACCTCTGTGCTGTGTAGATAATATGTAATACCTTTTGAGTTTACGTGCTTGTAAG
>CAZHGY010000022.1:0-10105 GCA_964532235.1 uncultured Saccharimonas sp. (SeqCode)
AAGCGAAAGGGAGCCGCTGCTAAATAGCTCAACATCAACAGTCCTAGTATCGCCTAGTCGGCGGATGGCGCCTTCGCCAAACTGCTTATTAATCTGCTCTTGAGCAAGCCCTAGCGCTCTCAATTTGCCATCTACTGTAGTAGTCTTTTCACTCAAACCGGCCTTTTCACTCTTCTTAGCTGACATATTTTTCTCCCCTCAATTTACCTATTAATTATTATACTTGGATAGCCAACAATTTGCTATAATAGATATATATGACAAGACACTCTGATGGCTTCACGGTTATTGAGCTAGTATTTATATCTACTTTATTAACGATTGCTAGCATATTCTTTTTTATACAAAAAAATAATATCGAAGTAACAGCAGCCGATAATACCAAGAAAGCCGCTATCAACGCAATGTATTACAGTCTAGAAGAGGTTTTTTATCCAGCAAATGGTTATTATCCTGCCTCTATCAACAGTGATAACCTTAAGTCAGTCGACCCAACTCTATTTACTGATATAGACGGCAACTTAATCAACACGACCGATAGCGCCTACGCATATAAACCCGTTAATTGCGAGAATGATCATTGTAAAGGCTATACTCTGTTAGCGACCCTAAAGAATGAAGCCGATTACACAAAGACAAACAAGAACTAAGAACTAACCCTAGCTAGTTATCTTTTTTCTATCGGACGACCATTCTTAAACGCTTCAACTGCGTTATTCAATATATCAATTTGATCTTTAGGCTTAGCTACATATGTTAATCTATATGTATTCTCATCGCCGATAGTGCTTAGTCGTATAGAACCATAGTTAAGTAGTTGTTGCATAATACCATCTTGCGCATAGCTAGCATCCTCAATATTCTGTAGACTAACGACCTGCTCACGCTTCGTAAATAGACCTATCTGAATTGTCTGAAAGAGGCTTTCATTAGTCAGGTAAAGCTTATTATTCGTATAAATATAGTAGGTTATATAAATAGCCGCAATGATAATAATGATTAATACAGCTGCCGGCAAAAAGATTAAAGAGACATTAGCCATATCGCCAGTTAGTTTAAACATGGTGACAATTAAATCGTAGTTTAATAATGCCGAAAAGACTAAAGATATCAATATGACGCCAGCTATAAATGGTGCCAAAAGTCCTATCAAGTGTCTTTTTACCGAAGATATTACATATTCACCTTCACTTAGGTTAAGGCTTGGATACAGCTTAACCGATTTATTGTGTTTTAACTTGATATCATCACTCACATAAATTTTCGCTGGTTCTACCGGTCTAGATATATGAACAGATTGCTGCTTATCAAGCGGTCTAGCGTATAACGGATTACCTTGAGCATCATAGGCTACTGGATGATTATAATCGATTGGATCCTGGTCTGTATTCATATGATTATTATACCAACTTCCGTTGTTTATTCGAGCCATTTACTAATTTACCAACATGAAGTTGTGCTTTTGCTGTTACACGACGGCCGCGCGGCGTACGCTCGATAAAACCGATCTGAAGTAGGTATGGTTCGTAAAAGTCCTCAATAGTGGTCGGCTCATCGCCAGTCAAAGCCGCAATCGTGCTTAAGCCAACTGGACTATCACCATAGTTTTCAATCATTTTATTAACAAGATTTCTATCACCGGGATCTAAACCCAACTCATCAATTTCTAATAACTCTAGTGCCGATTTTGTTGTCTTTAAATCGATAATACCATCACCATTTACATCAGCGTAATCGCGCACGCGTTTTAATAACCGATTCGCAATACGTGGAGTCAATCTAGCCCTAGTTGATAGCATCTCGGCCGCTTGTGAATCAATTTTACTGCCTAATATATTGGCAGCCCTCTTTACAATTTTAGAAATCTCATCAGGTGCGTAAAACTCCAAACGATGGATTAGGCCAAAACGATCACGTAGCGGTGCAGTCAACGCACCAGTCCTGGTGGTTGCACCGATAACCGTAAATTTTGGCAAATCTAAACGCACACTCCTGGCGGCTGGTCCCTTACCAATCATAATATCTAATTTAAAATCTTCCATGGCGCTATATAGCACTTCTTCGACAGCTCGCCCTAAACGATGAATTTCGTCGATGAACAAAATATCGCCATCGGATAGGTTTGTTAGTATACTTGCCAGGTCACCAGCCCGCTCAATCGCTGATCCGGCCGTAATGCGGATATTGGTTCCCATTTCATTAGCAATAACTGTCGCCATGGTTGTCTTGCCAAGTCCTGGTGGGCCATATAACAATATATGGTCAACTGGCTCACCACGTTTTTTGGCCGCATCAATAGCAAGCTTTAAGTTATTTTTTAATCTGTCCTGTCCAATATACTCATCAAAGGATTTAGGTCTTAAAGTAACCTCAATTTTCTGCTCCTCTGAATCATTATCATGAGAACTGGCATCGGTGATACGTTCAATCGCCATTATCTATCGCCCTTCAAAGCGCGCATTACACGCTCGGATATAGGTAGACCAACTGGTATGGCTTCTAATGCCTTTGTGGCGTCGCTGAGGTTATAGCCTAAGGCCATAAGAGCCTCCAATGCCTCATCACCACCTGATATAGTACCAGATATTGTAGCCGTGCCATCATAGAGCTTAGTCGCGATACCTACTTTGTCAGAAAGATCAACAACCACACGTTCCGCAGTCTTTTTGCCAACGCCAGACGCTCTTGTAATAAATACAGCATCACCATTCGCGATTGCATTTCGGACGGTCTCGCTATCAGATAATGACAATATTGCCAAGGCAGCCTTTGGACCAACGCCCTGAACCGTTATTAGTAATTCAAATAATTTCTTAGCCATCAAACTAGAAAAACCAAACAGCTCTTCGCTTTGCTCGCGAACATGATGATAGGTGTAGAATTTAACCGATGAATCTAAAAGAGTGCTATCATAGTCGCTAGTTGCGACCTGAATCTCATAACCGACACCATTAACATCGACTATTATCGATGAATTGAATTTCTCTACTGCTACCCCAAAAACGTGTGCAATCATATCAATATATATTATACCCGAGTCATTAAGGAATGGGTAATTGCCGCTGCCAAAGCATCAGAGCAATCATCTGGTTTTGGTACCATTTTCAGGCCAAGCTGCATCTTAACCATTTCTTGGACTTGTTTTTTATCAGCTTTGCCATATCCAGTAATGGACTGTTTTATTTGTAATGGCGTATATTCTGCAATCGGCAGTCGGGCTTTGCGACCAGCCAACATCGCCACACCCCGCGCGTGCGAGACACTCATGGCAGTTGTGACATTTTGAGCAAAAAATAGCTTTTCAATCGACATACAGTCGGGTTTTGTCTCAGCGATTATTGTTGTCAGTGAATCAAAAATATCTTCCAAACGAACATCTAGTGGTGTATTAGCTGGAGTCGTAATGACACCAGCATCAATCAATGACATTTTTCCCTGGACTACATCAATAACCCCAAATCCTAATATTCCAGTGCCTGGATCAATTCCGATAATTCGCATATAACTAGTATAACTTATTTGATGCGATGAAATCTTTTCCTTATTTTTGCTAATAACTTTGCAATCTCGTGCCGCCATTCCCACAACCCATAGCTAAGTACTACAACCCCAACGCTCACCAAAACAAAGTACAAACTTTTATCACCCGACCGCTCGGCTACTTTCTCTGGTGCATAGCCAACATCTGGCATTGCAACTATATTACGACAGCGATTAGTTTCTGGGTTACGCTCTTGACCTGCCTTACACGGTGTCAATGTACTGTCGCCCAAAACGGCCGTTGTAGTACTACGACATCGATTAGTGGCTGGATTACGTTCTTGGCCCTCAGCGCAAGGCACTAGATTGGCTACATCAGATATGATACTACGACAACGATTAGTTTCTTCACTACGATATTGCCCATCTTTACATGGGGTCAATTGTGATTCATATTCTGGCAAAAGTTTACAACGATTTGTCAGCGGATTTCGATACTGATTTGCTGCACATGGCGTCAGCGTTTCCGGCGCATCATTAACAATAACGTCATCAAATAATGACTCCAAATTTGCTCCATCTGGAGTTGGTCTATTAGTGTATTGCCAGACATTGTTTATAAGCGCCCAGCTCATACCATCACCTGGATCAAGATATGCAGGTACTGAATCAACGAAAAGAGAGTTGATCGTTCTTAGTGTTACGCTACTAGTCGTATTAACAAGCGTGAACTTGATATCCCTGTTGCTAAAAGCCTTATATTCCCCTGCTTTAATATATGATTCAGACGGAAAACTGTAAAAATGGTTGAAGTCCGAACCGACATAAAATACATAAAATAATAAACTCACATCAACATCATTTGGATTATATAATTCGATGAACTCATTGCCTTCATCCGCACCAATCGCGTTTGGTAATAACTCGGTGATTTTTAATGGTAATATCTCTGGATCGCAAGACTCATCGATGCCTTGTATCCCGTCTAAGTCTGGACAATGATCAACCTTTACGCAATTGCCTGACTCATCCTTTACGTAATCATCGGTCACAACCGACTGATCATCATCGACATTAGGACAAATATCACTGGACAATGATGCACATTGCCGGTCAGTATCGGCCTTTAACACATAATTGATCGGCATGGTAATCTGTATGTAATCCAAATTCAAACACAAGTCTTCAACTTCGAATAATGAACCAGGTTGGAATAATGGCCTTGCTTCAACAGGAACTTCGAAATCGTCAAAGTTATTATTAGTATCCTGAAATACTCCGACATCTGTCATTCTGCGCTGAATTAATTGTGATTCGCCTAAATAACTACTCGCTAATCCGCCTTCAGCAGTAGACGATACTCCCGACGTATTATCAGACGCACGCCATTCAACCGCGTCAACTGGCGCCTTATTTTTATCGACCAATGATATCCACCTGCCACTGTCGCTTAGCAGATTTGAGAATATGCCATCATATTTAAAATCAGGATAAGCTTCTGAATAAACTTTAGATATCAATAAAATCGAGGACTTTTGTGGCAAAAACACATAGTTCCCATCCCTTGGCTCTGTGTGATTTATACAGGCAAATTCCGAACGTGTTGGTGCTAAGCTGCCAGCATTACCATAATTCATGCACCAACCAGTCACATCCACGTCTTCATCAGTGTTATTATACAATTCGATTAGCTCTTCAGATTTTGAACCACCATTAATGTTGCCAGTCTGTACTTGGCTAATGACCACACCGCTGGCTAATGCATCGGCCGACAAAATAGACAACGAAATAAGAGTACAAACTAATAGTGTCCAACTAAAAAGCTTATGCATATTGATTTTATACTATGCCTTATCTAAGCTAAATACAAGATAGATGCTAGATTATATCCGCTGTTATATCAGCATTGCTATGCACACCGACAATATCATCTAAATCGTCTATCGCGTCCAGTAGTGACATCACTTTTTGAGCGACCTCGGGATCACTTACTTCAACCATATTATTTGGCACATATTGTAGTTCAGCCCCAACCATTGGCAAGCCCATTTCCATTATGGCTGTTCGCACTTTTGCTAATTCTTTTTGGGCAGTGTATACAATAATTTCGCCATCTTCTTCGACTGCATCCTCGGCACCAGCATCTAGCACCGAAAGTAAAGCGCCCTCACCCATAGCTTGAACTCTTATCACGCCTTTACGAGTAAATTGGAACATAACACTACCAGCATCAGCAATTCGTCCGCCATGTTTAGTTAAAGCGCTTTTGATCTCTGGGAAGGTACGATTTTTATTATCAGTGGCAGTTTCAATAATAATGCCGACTCCGCCAGGCCCCATAGCTTCGTAAACCGTTTCTTCTAAGACCGCTGCGTTTTTATCAGTCGCACGATCGATGGCACGTTGAATATTAACAGCCGGCATGTTAGCCTCTTTGGCCTTTTCAATTGCCATTGCCAGTGACGAGTTCATGTTTGGGTCAGCACCATTGCGTGCCGCAATCGCTATTAAATTACCAATACGTGTAAAAATTGCACCTCGTTTTGCGTCTTTTAAACCTTTTTCGCGTTTAATTGTTGACCATTTGCTATGTCCAGACATTTTTAAGTCTCCATGAATAATTGAATATTTATGTTATTATAACAGATTACTCAACTAAATTGGAGTCCCTTAGGTTGTATTTTGTCACTCGCCACATATACACGCAGATTATAACAATTACTAAATAAATAACCGCTATAACTAAAGATGAAGGCTTGACGATGCTCATTGCCCACGGGAAGCTAGCCAAATAATTGATTACTCCAGTCATATATTTTAATAACCACACTGACGGAGTAGCAACAATAGCTGCCACGCTAAGTGGCAAAATTAACGCACCCAACCCTGCGACAAAAATTAGCAACATCACACACGGCACGAGTGGCAGAACCAATAAATTAGATAAAATAGCAACGTTAGAAAATTGCCCAAAGGTTATGATAATTATTGGTGCCGTGACAATTTGTGCCGACACCGTTTCGATCAATATCTGTTGAATAAATCCCGGCTTTTTATCGCCAAAAAAATACTTGGTAGCCAGCGGAGCAAATATCATCACACCAGCAAACGCCGCGAACGATAGCTGCCAGCCCAGATCACCCCAGGCATACATCGGGTTAATAATAACCGTGATTGCCATAGCCATTAGTAATAATATTATTGGATGAAATTTTCGACCATAATACCAAGCTGCTAAACACAATCCAGATACTAGTCCAGCTCGCGCCATGCTAGGGCTGACACCAGTAATCGCAATAAATGCGACGATCATAATAATTGCACTTAAAGCTGACAGGTATTTTGAGACTTTCTCAAAAAGTCTGCGGGCTAGCCTAACTAATATCGTTAGGTTATAACCACTAGCCACCACCACGTGCGTCAATCCAACTATCTGCAATGCTGTTACTAGATCAGCTGGCAAAGCCCGCCTTTGGCCAACTAAATAGCCGACGCCCAAGCTAGACTCTGGTTCTGGCACTACTTTTCTAATTGCATTAGCAAACCAGTCACGTACAACCCGAGCTATATCACCAGGATGCGGCTGAATTATTTTTTTAACACTTGCCCGATATATTATCCCCGAAAAACTGCCAAAACCAGCAGCCAATTTGCCACTTAATACTAACTTGTCGCCTCGCTGCATACCATCATTTATGGTTGTGACATATAAAGTCCCTGGAAAAGATTTATCCGCGATACTAATATCGCCAAGCCGAATCACAGCCATCCCCGAACTGCCTGTATCAACATCGTCTTTGACCGATCCTTGAACAATAATAGCCTTACCATACAGCCGTTCATATCGTGTTAAGTCATTTTGCAATAATGACCCACGCAACAGACCAAACAATAATCCACTAACAATCAATATTGGTATCAAATAAATATGCCTGCGCCGAAAAACGATAATCACAAATGTAATTGCGATGATTAGACATGCCATCTGCGATGCCGACGCCAGCTTCACATATCGTGCGAATAATATACCCAAGAATATAGCCGCGCAAAGTACCGCAATCAGCCAAGAACTATGCACTTTTCGTTTAAGCACCCACCAATTCATATAAAATCAAGTATAACAAAACTTGACTATTTTATTACTTCACCTTTAACCAGATCCAAAACGACTTTGTCGCCAGTATGCAATATCTTTGTTGCCTGTTTTGTACCAACGATACATGGCAAGCTAAATTCACGCGCCACGATTGCTGCATGTGACATCGTTCCACCGTGATCAGTCACCAACGCCCTAGCTTTGCGCATTAATGGCACATAACTTGGACTAGTCGATGGGACAACGATTATCTTGTCATCAGGAACCGAATCAGTCGGACTGCCGACAACAACTACCTCACCATTTAAATAATGCCTACCGCCATTACTAGCAACAATTCCTTCAACCGCCATCGATGAAGCCTTGAACTCAACATATCTATCCCACAACTCACGCGTATCGTCTTGGCTAATCGTCACCGATTTACCATCATCGAACAACCAGCCGTATTCGACATCGCCAATCAGGCCCGTAACAAGTTTTCGGGTTTGCATCATCCACATTTTTCGCTCGTCCATAAATTCGGACAGTTTGCGGGCGACTGCCAATGTATTAACTTCATATTCAGTTAGCTGATATGTTGTCGCCATTTCGGATCGTTTGGCCTCGTTGTTCTTTACCTGGACAACTTCACCGCCAATGATCTTTAAACGTTCCTCAAAATGCTGCTGAACATTCCCGCCCAAGCCATTATAGCCATCGCTTATCCATGGATATTTTTTTGCCATTTCGGACGGATTCTTATTGGTCGCCAACTCTACGTCGATGGCTTCCGAAAAGGTCAGTTTGTCCGGGACCATAAATGCGCCCCAAATATCTTGTCTGATGCGTGGGTCAAAACGGTCTAATGTTTTCAATAGTGATGCGCTTGCACCATACAATGCAAATTCACAGAACTCAGTATAATACCAAGCCCGAACCAGCCGATTATTTAATTCATAGCCAGATAAGCCCTCCAAACCGACAATCGCTTGTTGCCATTTTTCATGATCTTCATCAGCACGGTTTAAGGCAACATAGGCCTCAAATGTCTTTTCAGTAAAGTTCGAAAAATCTTTGGCATTATTTAACCAAACCATTTTCCCTTCATTAAACAAGACCATTGTTTTTGGCGGTTTTGGTAGCGACGCATCAGCCGACATATCGGTCATAAATTGCCTTACGCCAACCATAAAGTCGCTCATATACACAGCCTTCGCTCGCGACGGACCCCAATAAAACAAATCACTTGGCTCTCCTAGATAATAACCACTTCGGCTAATTTGCGTCGAAGTAATTGGTCGAGCCTGAACCAATCAAGTTCTTCCATTTTCCCAGGCCCACTCAATATCCTGAGGAACTCCAAAAATCTGCTCGATACTTTTGGCCATATTAGCCAGATCCTGATTATCAAATGGCATATCATCAGTCACGATTCCATCAAGCACGGCATGTTTTGGATCAGCTTCGCCACTGACCAACGATTCGCCTAATCCTTCGACGTATTCTGTGACTAACTTGTCCTCGCCCGTCATTGGGTCTTTAGTAAACAACACGCCAGCATATTCTGGTTTTATCATTTCCTGAACGACGACCGCAACATTAAATACTTGATCACTCTTATCCTGGGCATAAGCTTTTGCGCGGTTTTTTGCCGAGTTATGGCACAGCTCCACTTTATTTATTACATCGTCAAACTGAGTGTTCAAGAACGACTCAAACTGTCCTGCCCACGACGCGCCCTGAGCATCTTCGGCTAACGCTGATGAACGAACGGCATATAATTTTGATGGGCTAATCTTTTCATGAATCAGTGCAATACATTCATTTCTTATACTGCCAGAATCATCGAAAGCATTAATACCTACGGCGATTCCGTCAGGAACTGGTAGGTTATTTTGTAACAAAACAGCCAAATTAGCAGCCTTGCCACCAAACTGTGTAACATCACTGGCATCAACTAAATTTACTATTAAATTCATATCATACCAATTTAATAAACACTAACTTGTTTTCTTTTTAACAGCTATCGCCTCAATTTCAAGGTCACAGCCTTCGGTCACCGTACCAAGTATTCCAACCGCCGTAGACACTGGCCTGGATTCATCCAAATATTTATTTCTGACCGCAGATACTTTTTCAAACTGTTCCATATCAACCAAATACATATTTACTTTAACCAAATCATTTATTGTCATACCGGCTAATTTTAGAATTTCCTCAATCTTTGAAAATATATACTCAGCCTGTGCGGCATAATCGCCTAGACCAACAATATTGCCATTTTCGTCTTTTGCTATATTTCCAGCAATGAAAAGCATTTCACTATCCCCAACATCGACTTTGATAGCATTAGAAAATGCTTTTTTGTTGCTAACATCTTTTCCGAAGTTGATAAATTCTTTCATAACACTATTCTAGTATAAGGCGAGACTATCTCTACGATTTGCCACTGGCAAATCTACGTCGTGGACTCAAGTCGTCAGATTTCACCAAAGAAAAACACCCATCTTTCGATGAGTGTCTTTCCATGGTGAGACCGGTGAGACT
>CAZHGY010000023.1:0-8150 GCA_964532235.1 uncultured Saccharimonas sp. (SeqCode)
TGGTGCGGGTACAGAGACTCGAACTCTGGACCTCTTCCTTGGGAAGGAAGCATTCTACCGCTGAACTACACCCGCATACAAGTTCCATTATACCAGTGTTGGCATTTATTAATTAGAAGATTCGAATAGATAGTAGTATTGAAGGATAGATTGCTTTGTTAATTTGTCCGTCACTTTGCTATCGGATCTTTTGACATACGACCCATCTGACTCTAGGCAAACTGTTTTATTGCAAGCTTTCGCTTCGTCCATCTGACTGTCTAGATATGAGAAGTAACTACTCATTGTTATACCTGCACTCTTTAGCACTAGCGGGGTAAGATAATTAGCATTTATCGTTCCAACATCCTTTCCAGCCGTACTAGTGTTGCTCCATATTAAAAACGGCGTAGTGTGCAATTTATATAGATCATCGTCGCTAAGTTCACCTTTGCTAATATAGCCGGTCTTTCGATAGTCACCATAGTCTCCGCCAAGTGTCGGTAGATGATCACCGAAGAATACAATATACGTCGGTTCATCAATTGTTTTGAAATACTGAGTCAATCGAGCAATATTATCGCCTGCGTCTTTGACACCCTGAGCATAAGTATTAAGCTCTAAAATTGCTGCATCGCTTAAGTCATCCGAGCTAGCATGGACCTGCTGTTGATCACCATATCGGTCAGCTTTATACCAACCGTGATTTTGCATAGTTACCACATGAGCAAAGAATGGCTGATTACCAGAACGACTTGATTCGTACTCACTAATAATCTTATCCCCGACTGCTTGGTCGGACACATAACTACCTTTAATACTTGAATCCGAGAAACTATCGCGAGTTAAAAACTTGTCAATTCCTAGTAACGGGTAAACCGCTTTACGATTCCAAAACCATGGTTCGTATGGATGAATCGCCTCGGTTGTATATCCCTGAGCCTTCAATAACGACGCTAATGATGGCAGTTGATGCTTTACATATTGTTGATAGGCCACTCCGCCAGGTAATGCGCTCATCGAGAAGCCAGTTAGAACCTCAAACTCAGTATTGGCCGTATTACCTCCAAAAGGCTCGACCAAAAGATTACCATATATCGACTCTTGCTGAACCTGTTTAAAAGACGTCATCGGATCGACATCATATTTAACATTAGGCAATTTAGTCGGATCCCAAAAAGATTCTGTCATTATTACGATTACATTTGGAGTATTTGCAATAGATTCAGAGCTAGTACTTTTTGATAGTATTTTTTTTGCAGTTTGTTTGCTATATCCGCTCGGCTTATCAACTATTAGGTATTTCGTTTGCATAAAGAAAGCGTTATAAAATCCATTCTTTTGATAATTATATCTTTGATTCCAGATAGCATCTTCAATACCTAAGGCCTTCTGCACGCCTGTATTTGCAAAATATAATGGGAAAGACAAAGCCATAATTGCAATGGTTAATATAGCGAATAATAGCCGCTTGCGACGCCTAAGTCTTGGTGATTTCACAAAGAATGATGCAATGAATATAGCCAGCATTGTCGCTCCAAAAATGATAGCGCTACTGGGGATTATTAGTTTTGTAGCACCAACAATATTCGTCACTTCTCCTGGAAATAAAAGATCACCCGGATACACCGGCTCACCACGGATTGTCAGTTTAAAATAGTTTGCCAGACTAAATGCCACCGACAGAACTGCTGGCAATATAACTGCTAATGGTAGTTTACGACTGATAAACCAAATAAGCGCAGACATCATAAATACCAGCAAACAATTTATTAGAAAGGCTACTGGATATTTCGTCACCCATAGTAACGTGTTTTCTAATGGCTTTGCCGCCGAATCACGACCGATGTAATTCATAAATAAAGTGATTATTATTGGATATAGTAAAGACAATAATACAATCGGCATATTCTTCCTATGGTCAACAATCCAATTAGCTACTCGCCTAGCGAATAGCCGGCTTTTATTTCTCATAAACAATATTATACGCCAAATTACCTACAACCGTTCATAGCATAAGTAATAAATGATATAATAGTGATAAATTTGGAGGTGTAAATGATTGAGAATATTCTAATGGAATTAGCTATCCTAGTAGGCGTTGGACTGCTATTGTCGGGCGTCGCAACTCTATTGAAACAACCTTTGACAATCGGCTATATTGCGACTGGCATCATCCTAGGGCCAAGCTTGTTAAATATCGTAAAAACAACCGACTTTATTGGCACATTTGCTCAATTTGGTATTGTCGTATTACTATTCACGGTTGGTCTAAACCTAAGTCCAAAGGTATTTCGCCAAGTCGGAAAAGCATCACTATTAACAGGCGGTGGGCAGATTATATTTACTGCACTGCTAGGATTTGTAATCAGCCATTTTCTAGGTTACTCGGCTATCAGTTCAGCTTACATCGCAATTGCACTAACATTCAGCAGCACTATTATTGTCATGAAGTTCCTATCCGATAGCGGTGACGGTGACACATTGCATGGACGAATATCAGTGGGCGTCCTATTAGTGCAGGATGTGGCAGTGATGATAATATTAGCCATCATATCGTCTTTATCGTCCAAAGCTGGCAACGGTGTCTTATCTATTACAGATATCAGTATGATCGGCGCTATATTATTGCTACTGGTACCAATATCAATATACGTTTTACCAAAAATCATGAAAAGCGTCGCTAAATCTCAGGAGTATCTACTACTATTCTCGCTAGGATGGTGTCTACTACTAGCTGTGACATTCCAGAAGTTAAAGTTCTCAATGGAAATCGGTGCACTACTTGCTGGTGTTACATTATCACTATCACCATACCGACACGAGATTATATCTAAGGTCAAGCCGTTACGCGATTTTTTTATCTTTCTATTCTTCGTATCGCTCGGCGCTCAAATGACTCTAGCAAATATGCAAACTAGCCTCAAACCAATTTTGATATTATCGGCCTTTGTGTTAATAGGTAAACCGATAATTGTATATATAATAATGAACATTCAGGGGTATACAAAAAAGAGTTCTTTAGTTACTGGCATCGCTATGTCTCAGATAAGCGAGTTCTCGTTAATATTATTAGCTATGGGAGTAAAGACTGGGCAGATATCATCCAGCACGCTATCAATCGTTACTATAGTTACATTAATAACGATTGCTGGATCAGCTTATTCGATGACTTATGCTGATAAGATATTCTCGCTAATTCATAAAATACTACCGAACGTCGGTAGCCGAAAGAACACCAAGATAGCCAGCCATGCAAGGCCAGATAATAGCGAGGTAATTATCTTTGGATATGACAAGATTGGCTTCAGCTTGCTGAGGCTATTCAAGAAGCTTGGTAAAAAATATTTGATAGTCGATTATAATCCAGACGTTGTGAAATACCTGGAATCTATTAGAGCACATTGTATGTACGGCGACGCCGAGGATACGACATTACTTGAAGAACTATGCTTATCAAAAAAGAAAATGGTTGTGTCGACCATACCAGTTTATGAAACTAACCTGCTAATACTAAACTCTGTCCGTGAATACTCAGAAAAAACGATCGTTATTCTAGTATCAAACAGCATCGAAGATTCTTTAAAGCTGTATGACAAAGGTGCAAATTATGTTATTATTCCTCGCTTTTTAGGCGGCGAGCATGCATCCAATATTATCGAAAAGAACGAGTACGACTTAGAGAAGTTTGCGAAGGATAAGTTAATGCATATCGAACATCTGGGTAATCGCGGCGAAATTAAACACTTTACATAGATGACGTTGACAGATTACTTTCGTTTTATGATTATATTTGCATCTGGAAATGCTTTACGTATATGATTTATATTCTGCTTATATACACGATGAATAAATAATCGAACTAGCTTTTTATTGCTTTTAAAGTCACTTATTCGACCATTAATATAATCCTGAACGTCGTCCAACGTACCACGGACTTGTTTTATATCGATACGCAAACATATCAAAGACGATATTGAATGGATAGCATCAAAGGCTACAACTGAGAATAATACTATCCCAATAATCGACACGGTATGTGAGCTAACTCCGGATAAAAACGATAGGAGTGCCGGCTGCAGCACATAGCACAGTAGTAGTCCCAATATCCCAAACCCCAATGAAGTAAACAGGCTGACGCGTCCATGTAAGTTAAGTGGCATATCGTTATAATTCCACAAGCTAATATGAAAAACCTTCTCAAGTAATACTGATGTCACATACTCAAGCACCGTCACTACGACTGCTGCAGCAATGAACACTAGAAACGGGTTCGTTGAATATGGCCGTACTGCAATAATTATTGCGACCGAACTAAAACCATAGATTGGCAAGATAGGTAGTGACAAAAAACCGCGTAAATGCAGCTTATGATGAAATACGCCATCATACCACAGTTCATGCAACCAACCACAGAACGAATAGATTACAAAATAAATCATATACTGTGAAAAGACTACCATAAAGTAATTGTACCACGAGACTAGAATGCCACTAATAAGGTTTGGCTATAAATCTTTCCGCCAATGTTAACCTCAACCGTGCCAGCTTCTTCGCCATCCCGTAAAGTAAGTAGGCCGTCCGAATTAACCCGTACGGATATCGGCGTGTCTGACCAAACCGCAGTAGTAAAATCTTGGCTAGCAACTAGGCTAGCTTTTTGACCCCAATATGTTGAATACGACCCAAACTTTTGACCTTTCGATATCAACTTTACTGATCGAAAACCGTCTATCACGCTATTCAACAATGCAGCTACGTCAGTCGCAACTTCGGCACTTGTTTTACCACCCAAGAGCACTCCAACAATAACCTCTTTTTCATCGCCAACCTCAATAACACTTGAAAATAGCAAACAAGCACCAGCCTCATCCGTGAACCCGGTCTTAATACCATTGACGCCAAGCTCACCTAGTAATCTATTCCCATTAATTAAGTCGCCGACAATCTTTAGCGATGTTTGTTTTGTGGCAACAATCGATGCTAAGGATGGGCTACCCAAAACTAGCGACCCAAGTTTTATTAGATCGCTCGGTGTACTAACATTACCAGGCGCTAATCCACTGGCATCAACTACTTTCGTCTGGCTAAGACCATTCTTTGACAACCATCTATTTGCCGCTGTCAGATACGACGACGTCGAGCCGTAAGCCCATATAGCCAAAGTTTCGGCATAGTTACAAGCGGACGGCAACATCATAATCTCGATTGCCTGCCTTTCTGAGACATAATCTCCTACCTTGACAGGCTCCACGGCTGCATCTGCCATTACTGCTTTGTTGTATATTTCAACATCAGCCTCGGTAAAGACTATGTTTGGACCTTCCTCGTCATCATTTAATGGATGACTCGATAACACAACCAAAGCCGTAATCGCTTTAGTAATGCTCGCTATCGGACGAGCCGATTGATTACCGTGTTGAGTTAATATGTTATCGGATCCGACAACACCGACTGCCCCGCTACCATAATCCGGCCAGATTGGCTCTACGGCCGTCTGAGATAACGAACTTATATAATCAAGTTGCGGAAATACCATCGGCGTTAAAGCACGTAAACCACACAAAAGACCTACGATAGCTAACATTGCCATTATTGAATTTCTTAATATGTGCTTCCGTTTGTGAATCACAACCCTCATTAGCCGCATCACTCTCCAATTATCTTATAGCTTTCCGACGATATATTCCTTAGTCTCATCGTATGTCTTGTTTAGGGCAACTGCCAACTCACGATATAGCATTTTCTCAGCCATCCTAAAATAAACTTTGTTCTTTTCCGAGCACTTTTTACCATTAGCTGGCCGATTCTCGCGTCTGAAGTATGTCGTCTTAATTACTTTCATTAAATCTTCTTGATTACCACTACTTACTAAATCTTTATATATCGGTTCAAGCAAATTTTCGTCACTTACAATAGTATTTATATCTTTAATTCCCGCTATTAGCTTTTGAGCGTCAGCATTGCTCATAACTGGTCGAAATAGTTTATTACTATCCATAACTGAAGTGTTAATAGTAAGTGTTAAATCGCTTGTCGGTGCCAGTTTGTAGTAGTCTTCATCATTACGATATTTTTTAGACAGACCAACAACCTTACAAACATCTCGTCGATAAACCACAAAATCGCCAACTTTATACATACGCATTTCCTCCAGTGAAAACAGCTAATTCTGTACAGCAGAGCTTTGCTCTTCAGAAATGCTGGCTATAATTCCATTATAGCACATCTACAGAGGTAATAGGAGATTATCGGTTCTCGATATCAGACTGTGAAGCTTTGGGATGGAATACTGATTCTGGCGACATAAAACCTTTTTCAGTATATTCGCCAACTTTTTTAACTTCACGTAGACCAGTGCCTATTGGATTATTGGTTTGAATTGCTGCAGCATTCAAAAACTGCACATCTTCGGGCAATATGCTTTTGTAATGATCCAGATATCGACCAACTCGGGCAGAATGTGCACCGATTGATACAGTTGCGATTTTGCCATGATAATTACAATCCGCTAGATAACGTGCAATTCCTTCAACTTGTGCGGGTGTATTGGCGCGATCAATATGATCAATAACTAAATTAGAAGTTGGAATTGGAAATTCTGGGTCTGACGCTAATAACGCTAGATGCTCATTCTGCTTATAATGCTGATCGGCCGTTGACTCATCTTCGCCATTGTAATAAAGAATTGGACCGTAAGCAGCAATATCATCCTTAGTGACATCTTGAGCTTCTTTATCAACCCGTAATGCAGTAATTTGCTTAACAATATCAATACCATGATTAATATTAGCCAGATCTGATGATGAACCCGCATATGCACCATCAGTAGAGATCTCCAACGCCGTACCCGGCGCAGATAGCACCCAAACCATGCCAATGTCAGCAGTCGGCACAAAAGGTGATTCCTTATCTCGTCTCAGCTCATTCACGACTTCATGCAAATAGCGATGTTTTTCACTCCAACCAGACTGTCGATCTTCATTAGCTGGGACCTCATCAATTTGACCCTCGTCATTATAATCTTCTCGAACTTGATCTTTGTTTCTGTTGCTATCAATATTTAATTTTTCCATCATTGTGCAATTATATCATCCTCCATATACCAATACCATTTGCTATAATCTAATGGACTGATACTTTTGCACAAGACAACGCGTCTTTTAGATACCAAGAGGTTTAAACCAGATTCGCAATCAAAATGATACAATTATACTATTAATAAGATATGCCCAATCAGAATCTCTTTAAACAAAATGGGTTAGATAAGGAAGTGGAATCATGCTTGATGTATTGCTAGATACGCTCAAAGATAGCCTAAGTATGATTCCACTACTTCTCTTTATCTATATTGGCATAGAGTTAGTGGAATATAGATGGGGACGAAGGATCAGAAAAGGTGTTCAGCAAGCTGGCACGGCTGGACCTCTGCTCGGAGCATTAGGTGGAAGTCTACCCCAATGCGGGTTTTCAGTCGTTGGTTCAACTTTATATACTCAAAAACTAATTACAATCGGAACGTTGTTATCAATATATTTGGCTACCTCAGATGAAGCCATACCAGTTATACTATCTCATCCAGGGAAAGCTATGGTTATACTTCCGCTTATTTTTACAAAGATATTTATCGCTATTATTGCTGGTTATTCGATTGATTTTATCTTCCGAGAGAAGAATAAAAAAGTTTTTAATCATATCAGGAAATGTACTGACGATACAGACAGCATAAGGCATCATCACGAGGAATCGCTAAATACAACAATTGCCTGCTGCGGTCACAATCCTAGCCCAGCAGCAAAAGCGTTCGACATAAAAATTATATTCTTGCATCCGATAGTTCATACGATAAAGGTTTTTGCTTTCATTCTAGGTGTTACGGCATTAATTAATCTTACGATCTTTTGGATAGGAGAAACTGCTTTTATTAGCCTGTTCTCTGGACATGTATTATTACAACCATTCATCGCAGCACTCGTAGGATTACTACCCGATTGCGCTTCATCGGTTGCAATAACCGAATTATATCTAAAGGGCGCAATTACCTACGGCGCAGTAGTCGCTGGATTATGCGCCAGCGGAGGTTTAGGTCTTTTAGTGCTATTCAAGGAAAATAAGGATAAGAAAAATGTTCTCCGGATAATTGCGCTACTTTACGGTATTAGCGTACTTGT
>CAZHGY010000024.1:0-8108 GCA_964532235.1 uncultured Saccharimonas sp. (SeqCode)
CCACTTGATCCAGTCGTGAAGATAATCTGGCAAACTTCGTCGGCGGGTTTGATGTTGTTCTCTAACAAATTTTTGTCGACTCCGCCTGGTTGTTGGCGACGAGTATCGATGATATCGGCAATTTTGTCAGTTGATAAGAATACGATATTTGGATGAGTCTGACGCAATTCATCAACGACGGATGCATTGCGCGCTGAATATATTATAATTTTTGCATCAATAGTTTTTAAGGCATTATTGATGTCGTAACTTTGCCAGTCTTTATTAGCAGCTACACCGATTCCGACATAAGCTGTGATTGCCATGTTGCACACATACCAGTAATAGCTGTTCTCGGAGAACAAGATTATATTGCCACCCTTATGCCCGGCAACTAAAAGATAATTAGCAAATATTTGGGCATCACTAATCAGGTCGTTATAAGAATGCGTCACAAATTCGTCGCTATGCCATTTGTCCCAAATAAACTTGCGCTCTCCAAATTCCTTGCGCTTAGACTCAAGTAGGTAGTGTAATGACTGTGGTTTAGCTGAGTTTATATTATTTGACATATGAATAAACCATTTATTATTTTATTTTAACACATATAGTTTCTAGCGAATTGAGTGATACCGGTATTGTTGCGCACGCTTTGCTAAATGAGGTACTTTTCATGATATTATTATTGTATGACAAAAAAGTTAGATCATAGGTTCTGGGCTAAGTATTTCAAGGTTTACGATGTCCTTAATATGGTTATTCCTTATCAGGAATTATTGGATAATATTGTAAAAGAAGCGGAAATAAAAAAGAACGATTTTGTACTGGATGCCGGATGCGGAACTGGTAACTTGTCGATGAAATGTAAGTCGGCAGGTGCAAAGGTATTTGGCATAGACTACTGCATTGAGGCATTAGACCGATATCGCCAGAAGGATCTGAGTGCTGAAATGTTGGTTCATGATCTGACAAAACCACTACCATTTCCAGACATCTATTTTGACGTAGTAGTCTGTAATAATGTTCTATATGCTCTTGACAAAAGTCTTAGGCCACAGATTATTAAAGAGTTTTTAAGGGTTTTGAAGCCAGGTGGAAAAATAGTCTTGTCCAATGTTCACAAAAATTTTAAATCTATGATGATTTACTCAGAACATATAAAGGAAAGTATTAAGAAGTTCGGTCGTCTCAGGACCTTATTCGACATATTTAGAATGGCGGTTCCGACAATAAAAATGTTTTATTATAATGAGAGAATAAAAAATGAAAATAAGGCAGGCTCTTATAGCTTTGTGAGGATAAGTGAACAGGCCTCTCTGCTGAAGGATGCGGGCATGATAAGTGTCTCTGATAATATAATTGCCTATGGTGGGCAGGCTATTATTAATCATGGTAAGAAAAAATAAATTAAAATACATATATATTTCCACTAAGAATCTTGATGTGGACAGGCGGTCTGCTATTGTGTCGATTTTGAAGGATGTTACAAACGATGCATGGTGCGATTTTGGTAAGTCATACGATGCTTGGTTGGATATGTCGGACTATCTTGTTGTTGTCAACGATGGTGATAGATGTGTTGCATTCGATTTGAAGGGTAGGTCGGGCGTAAGGGACCTGACCTTTATATCCTCAATGGTCAGGAAAGAATACCAGAGCCGTGGTATAACCGCTAGAGCAAGTAGAATAAATATAAAACATCACTATTATTATCTATTAAACCTAGGCTTAGCGTCCGCAATATCCATATTATTCCGACCGGTTTATTTTGTCTTCAGGACACCCAATCCCAGACTTTATTATTCAATTTGTAAATATAATCCGTTCCCTTCGATTGTTAGTCCAAGAGTTTGTAGCGCTAA
This sequence comes from uncultured Saccharimonas sp. (SeqCode), assembly GCA_964532235.1. Classification (GTDB taxonomy): domain Bacteria; phylum Patescibacteriota; class Saccharimonadia; order Saccharimonadales; family Saccharimonadaceae; genus UBA1547. The sequence continues at coordinate 1,842 of CAZHGY010000024.1, forward strand.
AGAGCTTGATATGGCAAGAAAGTTGGTATCTGCTCTATCACCGGACTGTAGATTTAATGAAGAGACATTTGTGATTGAGGGAGCGCTAAAAAATAAAGGTCTATATTATTCTCAACATGATTATCCAAAATCAAAAAGCCAAGAGATCAATTCTTATTTTGAAAAGGCCATAAATTACAAGAATAATTGCGGCAATCTTCAGGTTATAGTTGGTAGAATTAGTTTTTGGGATTTACTGAAATGAGCCTGTATCTAATAATATTACCGGTTTTCATAATTCTAAACATATTTTTGGTTTCCATCATTTTGTCAAATAATAGAAAAAACCCTGTTAATATTACATATTCGGCAATTATACTGTTGTCGGTTTTGTGGACAATATCTATCTTCATGATGTGGTATTCACAAAGCATACAAATCAGTCTATTTTGGGCAAGGCTATCTTTTGTGGGGCCAATAATTATGCCATCCATTCTATTTATATTCGTTGAACATTTTCCATTCACTGCAAGTTCGAAGCAAATTAATGTGGCATTTGTAATATCACTATTGTGCTCTACTCCGATATATTATCTTTTAGCCAACGGTCAGATAATTAGTAGCGTAACAAAACTAGACAATATAACTATCCCAAAAACAGGGCCTCTTTACTTAGTGTTTGGGGCGTTCTTTGTTTCCTTTATATCTGTTGCATACTATTTTTTGTTTAGAAAAATGAAGGAATGCAATCGTGTCGGAAGGTCGCAGATTTCGTATTTATTCGTCGGCATAGCTTTAAGTGCTATTAGTGGATTGATTATAAATATTTTACTGCCAGTTTTGAGAGTCGACCAATACACTTTTTTGGGGCCGGTCGCTATGATCTTTATGATATCACTTACGACATTTGCTATTGTAAGACGAGGCCTGTTCGATATAAGGCTGGCTATAGTTCGAAGCACGACCTATTCACTATTAGTTGCTACCTTGGCCGGGATATACGCGGGTTCGACATTTGCAATTTCGTCGGTCTTTAGTTTTGGGCAGTCAACGCCTGCACAGATAGTCGCAAACATTGCGATCAGCTTGATATTAGTATTCCTGTTTCAACCATTGCGCAGATTCTTTGACAAGATCACGAATAGAATCTTCTATAAAGACAACTACAACTCGGACGAATTCTTCGGTCGTCTAAACAAGACTTTGGCCGTGACTACAGACTTGCGCGAATTATTAAAGCGAGCGTCCAAAGAAATTGGCACAACTCTAAAAAGCAGCCAGGCTTTCTTTTACATTTACACATCCGACAGTGAACATCATATTGCGGCCGGAACTAGCAATCACACAGACATGACTATTGGTGTGGCCGAAGATATAAAACAATATGCCATCAATAAACCTGGTGTCGTAGTCGCCACAATACTCGAAGACGACAATGATATAAAACAGGTACTTACGACTCACAAAATCGAAATCGTTTTGCCATTGATTCAGGATAAGGCAATAATCGGATTCTTGTGCCTGGGTGAAAACATGGGATCGAATTATACAGACCGCGACGTATCGGTATTAAATACTGTGTCTAACGGATTGATAATTGCTATCCAGAACGCCTTGGCGGTCCAAGAAATTCGCGACTTTAACGTCACATTGCGCCAGCGTATTGCCGAAGCAACCCAAGAATTACGTGTAAAAAACGCTATGTTGAAAAAGTTGGACAAAGCCAAAGACGAATTCGTCAGCATGGCATCTCACCAATTGCGCACGCCGTTAACCAGCGTTAAAGGCTACCTGAGCATGGTTGTCGAAGGTGACGCTGGTAAAGTTACGTCTCAGCAAAAAGAGTTGTTGAACGAGGCTTATTCCAGCAACGAGCGCATGGTTAACTTGGTCAACGACTTTTTGAATGTTTCGCGTATCCAAACAGGCAAATTTATGCTGGAAAAATTGCCAGTCGACCTGGCTAAATTAGTTGATGAGGAAGTTAAAGGTTTGGTCCAAAACGCCACAAAGCGACAGATCAAGCTGGACTATAAAGCCCCAGTGGACGTGCCGCAACTAAATATTGATGAAGGTAAGATCCGCCAAGTTGTCATGAACTATATCGACAATGCTATTTATTATTCCAACACCGACAGCACTATCAAAATCGATCTATCTGTTGATGGTGACGATGTAGTGTTCACAGTCAAAGACACCGGTATCGGTGTGCCAGTCAGCGAGCAATCAGGTCTGTTTACTAAATTCTATCGAGCTAGCAATGCCAAAAAACAGCGCCCAGATGGCACCGGCGTCGGGTTATATTTGGCCAAAAAAATCATCACAGCCCACGATGGCAAGATTGTATTTAGCACAGTCGAAGGACGGGGCAGCACCTTTGGCTTCCGTTTGCCAATTAAAGAATTAGCCTTATCAACGGCCAAACAGTTGAACGATTTGAAAGATTAAGATAACCAAAAACGCAACGACACCAGACCCGATTAGCATCGGTTTTGCTACCTTTTTGTGGTCAAACCAGTATTGGCTTATTTTGTTGCGATTTACAGCTTCTATACGAGTAATAATCGGCTTATCGTTCACAGCATCGACGCCAGTATATTTTTTGTTACGTTTTTTCTTGTTCTTTCCCATAGTAATTCAATTATAGCAGGTGCTATAATTGTTTGCATGAGCGAAGATCAAATTGCAAAGTTAACCAAATATCTTACTTCTTTCAAAAAAGATGTCGATAAACGATTCGATAGCCAAGATAAGGCTTTCGAGAAAATGTTTATGCACATGGAAAAACGTTTTGAAGTTGTCGATAAGAACTTTGAAGCAGTTGATAAGCGTTTTGATTTGTTAACAAATATAATTGATGGCTATGCTGCAAAGATTGATATGTACGCCCAAGAAATGGCAGCTATGGATCACAAGATAATGCGATTAGAAAAATACATTCAAGTGTTGGCCGATCATGCTGGAATAGACCTGGAAAAAATTCACATATAAATTATTTAAATAACAAAATACCCCGCCAAAATGACGGGGTATTTGTTTGTCTGAATCGCTTCAGAAAAGATAGGAGCGGCCAGACTCGTTTAGCGAACCAATAGTCCACGGCGGCTGGATAGGTAATAACCTAAGGCAGTAACCAATGAACCAACACCTAAGAACGCAGCTATATCTTCACCAGGACCAGTATATGGTAGGTTCGGAGTAACTGGTGGTTCCACTGGAGTTGAGGTAACCTCGAAGTTGGCTTTACAGCTTTCGCTGGTAGCGGTAACTTGTTTGTTATCAGCGGTGACCGTTATCGTTGCTTGAACGCTATATTTACCGACAGTAGCTTGATTATAGTCAAGTGTATTGCCAGTAGCGGTTTTGGTTTCAACAACTGCACCGGCAGCGTTACGGATGACGTAGCTAACATTTTTAAATGTAGCATTTGTCAATGAGTAACCAACTGTAAATCGGTTAGAGGTGTTTGAAAGTTTTGCAACGCCTAGTGAATCACAGGTGTAGACGACCTTTGTCGTATCACAATTTTTAACAACTGTAATAACGGTGGTGTCTTCTTTTGATCCATTATTTGTCTCGACTCGTCCCAGGTTTGTCATGGTGTTTGTTCCACATTCTAAGGCGCTGGAATCAGCAACCTTAGCGTTGAACATAACATATGCAACGGCATTTGGAGCGTAGCTACCAATATTGATACCATTGCTGGTTACAACATTGTCGCTAACCTTGATACCGGTTGGGTTAGTACCATTCTTTAAAATAGTAGTGCCAGCGACGTAAGTTACGTTCTTTGGCAATGTATCTTTGATGACAACGTCGTTTTGGACAGTTGTACCAGTATTCTTATATGTAATTAGATACTGGATATTATCGCCAGCGTTAACTGTCTGGGATTCATTCCAGGTAGTTTCACCAACTTTACGAACTTGTTTGTTGATAGTAAAGTTTGCTTGATCGGCTTTAACCCGTAGGGTTACATAACCTGCAAACTCGTTACAACCCTTCAAGTCGCCATTTAGGCTGTCATAGCCTAGTGGAGCGCCGGTTGTTACAATCTTGTCATCCATAGCTTGGCCATTTGTTGGTCCAAGGTTATGAATAGTTGTAGAACCAGGGATGTATCGCAATGCGATATCTCCACCGGTTGTGTTACTAAAACTAATGTCATCCCAAACTTCTGTTGGGGTGGCGTTTGTTGCACCTACATAGCCGTTAGCTATTGTTCCGGCACTGCCGTTTTTGACGATTGCTGGAATTTCAGCTTTGACATACGCACCGTGGGCAACGCCGACACCGCTTGCATTCAAGCTGGATTTGGCATTGTTGTGGTAGTAAATATAGATTACGTATTCTTTACCAGCTGTAAGGCTGATTGAGTCGGCGTAAGTTTCATTACTAGCGGTTGATTCACGCACCTGAACGAAGTTAAATTCGTTTCCGTGTGTTGGGTTGTTTGTTATTGAGTTAAATACTACTTTGTCAGCTGGTGACTCCCACGTATATGGGTCACGAGCTGGTCCGTAGGCCAAAAGTGCAGCAGGGACGATAATTGCAGTTGCGATCATCGCGATCACCGCTAAAGCACGTTTTGGAGCGTACTTGATTAATGAGATTATACTCATAATTATTAATTTCTCCTTTTATTATTAAAAATATTAAATTAAATAGTTAAATTGAAAAAGTTATTGGTTCGTTTTAACGAATTGTTAAAATCAACAAATCAGATCATTATATTGTGCACGTCTTGTACGGTTTTTGAGGAGCCTGCGGACGCTAAAAAGCGCCGTAGGCTCCTCTCTCAGTAAGATCAACAGGTGTCGCTTAAGGCGCACCTGGATCTCCGAAATTTATTCCTCCACTCGTCCCAGAAGTAGAGGAGGAGGAACTGGTTGTTGCGGTTGTATTAGCCCTGGTGGTTGTAGTCGGATTTGCGCCGACTTCGACCGGTGGAACGTATCGGGTAGTGCCTACCGGGTAGGTAGTCACTTCCGGTGCCTCGCCTCCGGTCTCTGCACCAGTTGGCTTTAAAAGCCAGTCCAGTATACCAGAGTTACTCCTTGTTGATTCTACTACTTTCGCGGCCGTAGAGTCTGCGGGGCCAGAAGTTGTGGCTTTGGGCTTTACGCCTTTGCCAGAATCTCGCTCGTCCCCATCGCCCGGTTGCTTGTTCTTGCCCGACTTTGAGTCGGACTTCGTTGTTGTTACTGTCGTAGACTCTACGACAGTAGTCGAGGTGATGACACTTGTTGTAGCCGTCTCAGTAGTGAATGGGGTGGTTGTTTCTGCGCTTTCCTCTGTAGTTCCCTCGTTCTGATTAGGAACTGGGATCACTATAACGGGGTTTGCGCAGGCGCCTCGCAGAAAGAACATTTTTTTTGTGTCGCGGTCGCTAAAAATCATAAATATGTCTCCAGCTGCCCCTCTCTTTATTCCGCTTTCTTGCATTGCCCCGTTTAAATAGCTTGTATTCTTAGGGTAGGTGAAAGGCACGGTTGCTTGAACTGCGTGCCAATTTTGAATATCCAACAGTTTTGTCTCGGTTGTACCTATAGAGGCTATTGCCTCCTCGATAACAACCAGGGATGCTGCCGATTTTGACTGTAAAAATGCTATGACATCTTCGGTGCTTCTAAGATTCTTATCCGAAAATGCCAAGCTGCCTCCCGTTGATGAGTCTTGCTCGGGTTTGACTTCTTCGTCAAGCCTGAACTCCTCGTCCTTCCACGACGCGGCATGCATTGCAGCCACGACGTAATTGATTGTAGAGCTAGTTGTGCTGTCGGTTGTCGGTTGTGTTTGGGTGTTGTCGATATTGTTTCGACTGAGCCTAATACCAACGCCGACTCCAATACACACGATTATAGCTGTGACAATAGCCAAGATATTTTTTTTATTAGTACGCATTGTAATGCGCACCCCCTTTATCAATATTTGGTCATAACCGTGGGACTCGGGAATGACACACTGTGGTCGCGAGTTTTTTGACTCTCGACCGCGGTGTGTCATTCCCAGTGCATAAGACATGCACTATAATGATCTGACTTGTTAACGATCCTCCGTCGTAACGGGTCCTCACACCTATTACAACTGATGCTATAAATCTACCACAAAAGGCCTAAAAAGTCAATAGTTAACATAATGATTATCAGCAAATCACAAGTAGTATGGAGCGTAAGACAAAGCGCTCTAGCCAAAATAGTGTTTTTTTGATACAATCATCTGGAAATTAGCATGGTCTCATCGTCTAACGGTTAGGACACCAGGTTTTCATCCTGGCAATCCGGGTTC
>CAZHGY010000025.1:0-7912 GCA_964532235.1 uncultured Saccharimonas sp. (SeqCode)
AACGTCACCGACTGAGGCGGGGTCGCGGAAATTTGCAAAGCAAATTATCTGTGACCAAGTCCCGCTTTAATGTATTTGTAGTATTATATCTATATGGACAATTACTTTATTTTGCACGGTACGATGGGTACGCCAGAAGACAACTGGTTTCCTTGGTTAAAAGCAGAACTTGAAAAGCAGGGTAAGAAATGTACTGTCCCGCAATTTCCATTTGGTGAGTTACAGAATTACGATTCCTGGAAGGCTGAACTGGATAAATATTTGGAAAAAGGTGAGATAAACGAAAACACTATTTTTGTTGCACATTCGATTGCACCAATATTTATAATTAAATATATACTTGAAAAACAGATTAATGTTTTTGGAATAGTATCTGTTAGTGGAGCAAATCATATTGTAACGCCTTATGGGGAATATAATAAACTGAATCGATCATTTTTTGTTGATGGCGATATTGGCCAAATAAATAAATATGTTCGGTTTGTCTATTGCCTATATTCCGATGATGATCCATATATCCCATTTGATGCTTTGGATAAATTTGCCAAGGACGTGTTGGCAGAGAAATGCGTAATTAAATCGGGTGGTCACCTAAACAGTGAAAGCGGCTATCTGCGGTTTGATAAGCTACTTGAAGTCATAAAACAGATAGACGACGGTATGGATTTTGCTGAAAGTGACGATATGCCCGTAAGCCTTAACTTCATAGTAACTAATGGCGAAGGTGGTATATTGTTGGGGCGTCGGATCAATCGTTTTGGCCATGGAACCTATGCGTTGCCAGGCGGCAAACTTAAATATAACGAATCGTTCGAAGATTGTACTAAACGAGAACTGAAAGAAGAGGTTGGTATTATTGTCACGGATGACGATATTGAAGTTATAAACATTATGACAACTATCACAACTAAACATATAGTCCAGATTGGCGTTTTGATTAAAAAATATTCAGGCATACCAACAAACATGGAACCACATAAATGTGATGAATTAGGGTTCTTCCCAAAGAATAATCTGCCAGAACCGTTGTTTGTCGGCAATAAGGCCAATATCGAATTATATCTGCAGGGCAAGATATACGACAAAGGTCAGAATCTGATAGCTAATTCATAACTGGAGTTACTACTTATTTTATTTTCCAAAATTTGCTATAATTAGTATGTATATTTTATGTAATCTTAAAAGGAGGAATTGTAAATGTTAGCAATGTGGATCATTATCGCAATAGTTGTATTATTTCTAATAATTATCGGAGTTATGTATAACTCGTTAGTCATGTTAAAGGTCCGTGTAGACGAGGCCTGGAGCGACATTACAGTTCAGCTAAAACGTCGTTTAGATTTGATTCCAAACCTTGTTGAGACCGTTAAAGGGTATGCAAAACACGAGAGTGGAGTATTCACAGCCGTAACCGAAGCTCGCAACGCGGCTTTAAACGCTAAGGGTGTCAAACAAACAGCTGCAGCTGATAATCAATTCGAAGGTGCACTAAAAAGCATGTTTGCTGTTGCCGAAAGCTACCCAGATCTAAAAGCTAACCAAAATTTTATTGAACTTCAGCAAGAGTTAGTTGACACTGAAGACAAGATTCAGGCATCTCGCCGATTCTATAATGGCGGAGTCCGTGATTTAAACACCAAGATTCAGACTATCCCTACTAACATAATTGCTAGTATCTTTGGCTTCAAAAGCCGCGATTTCTTCGAACTAGACGAAGCCGAACAAAAGCAAGCCGAAAAACCTACTGAAGTAAAGTTCTAGTTAGGTAATTTGAATGTATAAAGCGATTGCCGCCAACAAACGCAATACCGTGCTTATCATGGCTGTGTTTGTTGGCATTATTAGTGCAATTGGCTGGGTAGTTAGCCGGTATTATAGCAATAATAGCATCGCGATATATGTAGTTATTGGAGCGGTACTTTATGCTTTATTGCAATATTTCATTGCTACTAGTATGTCGGTAGCAATGACTGGTGCGCGTCAAATTGAAAAGCGGGATTGTCCACGTCTTTATAGGGTTGTAGAAAACCTAGCAATAACTACAGGATTGCCAACGCCAAAGGTTTATATCATTGATGACCCTGCTCCAAATGCTTTTGCAACTGGTCGAGATCCTCAGCATTCAATCGTTGCAGCAACTAGTGGGTTGATCGATTTGATGAATGATAGTGAGCTGGAAGCAGTAATGGCCCACGAGATGGGACATATTGGTAATTACGATATACGTCTAAGTATGATAACTTTTGGTCTAGTTAGTGCTATTGGCTTGCTTACTGATATAGTTTTTAGAGTGTTCTGGTATAGTGATGATCGTGATAATGACGGATCGCTAGTGGCAATGATAGTTGGAATCATTATTTTGATATTGGCGCCAATTATTGCTGCGATTGTCCAAATGGCGGTCAGCCGAGAACGTGAATACTTAGCCGACGCTACTAGCGCATTAACAACGCGCAATCCAGACGCCATGATATCTGCCCTGGAAAAATTAAAAAAATCTGGTCGTCCGATGAAGCGTCAAAATGCGGCTACTGCACATCTGTTCTTTGCAAGTTCACTAAAACCAGGATTGGTGAACAAGCTGTTTAGTACTCACCCGCCACTAGAAGACAGAATATCAAGATTGCGTAATAACGCGGATAAGTTCTAAATTATGGCAAAGATAAAGAAGGATAACATGTTAAAGAAGATTCAAAAACGGGCTAAGTCATTTATGGCACGCCGTCCGCATCGGAGCTTTAAACTGACTCGCCGTCGTGATTACGCACGATCATTAAAGTTACCAGGCTATATTAAATTTACGAAGTATGTGTTCAATACTTTATGGAAGAATAAGAAGGTATTTCTACTACTAGCGTTATTTACAGCACTTCTAACCGTAATAATGGTAGGAATCTCATCTCAGGACACATATTCAACATTAAAGGACTCTCTTGACTCGACTAGTGCTGAGTTCTTGAAAGGTAACATAGGTGCGCTTAGCAAGGCTGGGCTGTTGTTTATTAGCGTTATAACTGGCGGATTATCTAGTAACTTGACGGATGTTCAACAGATATATAGCGTAATTATTGTTATTATAGCCTGGTTAACTACTGTGTGGTTATTGCGAAATATATTAGCAAATCGCAGAGTAAAACTTCGTGATGGACTATATAATTCGGGTGCTCCGATTTTGCCGACATGTATGATTATGCTGCTTCTAGTGATTCAACTATTACCATTAGCATTAGCAATAATTGGTTATAGTGCAGCATCAACTACTGGTTTACTGGATGGCGGTATTGAAGCTATGTTATTTTGGGCGGTGGCTGGACTGTTAGCATTGATCTCAATCTACCTTATTGCAGGGACTTTCTTTGCGCTAATAATCGTGACATTGCCAGGTATGTACCCATCAGTTGCGATTAAGACAGCTGGCGATATGGTGGTGGGGCGTAGACTAAGGATAATCGCCAGAATCGTATGGATGGCTTTAGGCATCTTGGTCGCGTGGGTGCTGGTGGTAATTCCAATAATATTGATCGATTCATGGATAAAAGGCTTGTGGGCGGCTATTAGTTGGTTCCCTACGATTCCGATTGTACTGTTAATACTGGCACCACTAACAGTAATTTGGATATCAGCTTATATTTATTTATTGTACAGAAAGGTTGTCGATGATGGTGCAGAGCCAGCCTAATCAGCGTGCAAGGGAACTTCGGGAGCTAATTGCTAGATATAGTTACGAATATCATATCTTGGATAAGCCGTCAGTCCCAAATTATATTTGGGATGGGTTGTTGGCTGAGCTAAAAAAAATCGAGGCTGATCATCCAGAGTGCATTACGCCAGACAGTCCAACCCAACGAATTGGTAGCGCATTATCTGGCGGTTTTAAAAAGATTAAACATAGTAAGCGCATGATTAGTCTTAATGACGTTTTTGACAGGGCTGAAGTCGAGGCTTGGGTAAGGCGCATGGATAATTTAATACAAGGACAGCGACATGAGTTTTTTGCAGACATCAAAATGGACGGACTTGCTTGCGCTATTGTCTATCAGGATGGGTTGTTTTCGCAGGCAATGACTCGCGGAGATGGTTTCGTCGGAGAAGATGTTACCGAGAATATTCGTACAATAAAAAATGTTCCCCTCAGATTAATACGCAACCCTGGATTCGAACAATTTTTATCTGGGCGCACTGAAGTGCGTGGTGAAATAGTAATGCTAAAATCGGATTTTGAAAAGCTAAATAAAAAGCAAGTCTCACTTGGTTTACCAGAGTTTGCTAATCCGCGCAATCTAGCAGCTGGCACAATTCGTCAATTAGATCCAAAAATCGTATCCGAACGCCCACTAAGCTTCCGAGCGTACGATTTATTGCGAGATAATCCATCCGAGGTAGAAACATGGATGCAAGCTTACCAGATTATGTCTGCTATCGGTATTACCCGCAATATGCAGGCAAGCGTCTTGGATGATCTGAACGGCGTAATGAAATTTGTGGACGAATGGGATAAAAAACGTGAAGATTTGCCGTTTTGGACCGATGGGACCGTGATAAAAGTTAATAATCGTCAGCAATATGATTCATTAGGTGAAGTTGGTAAAACCGTTCGAGCAGCTGTAGCGTACAAATATGCACCCGAAAAGGCCACGGCTGTTATTTCTGACATAGTTATCAGTATTGGTAGAACTGGTGCTGCAACGCCTGTAGCCATCTTTAACCCAATTTTAGTTGCGGGTAGTACTGTCCAACATGCCAGTTTACACAATGCCGACGAGATTGCACGTCGAGACATTAGGATCGGTGATACTGTAATTGTGTATAAAGCTGGAGATATTATTCCCCAGATTGAATCTTACATACCAGAATTACGACCAAAAGATTCAGTTAAATATGACTTTAAAAAAATGTTAGCAAAACAATACCCAGAGTTGCAATTTGTACGGCCTGCTGGCGAGGCAGTCTATCGTGTCAAAGGCGAAAGTGGCCCAATTATTTTAAAACGCGCTTTTGAACATTTTGCCAGCAAGGGCGCGTTGGATATTGATACTCTAGGCGAAAAAAATGTCGTTGCATTAGTTGATGCAGGGCTAGTAAATGACCTGGCGGATATATATAACTTGACATTTAATGATATCGTGCGTCTAGATAGATTTGCTGATGTATCTGCTCATAAATTGGTTGACGCGATTACTGCGACTAAAAACCCAATATTATCCAAATTTATCTATGGTTTAGGTATACGCCATGTTGGTGCACAAACGGCTGTTGATTTATCAAATAAATTCAAGTCGATTGATGCATTAAAGTTAGCGACAATTGAAGAGTTGCGCGCGATTGACGGTATTGGTGAAGTCGTAGCTGAAAGTATTATTGCTTGGTTTTCGGACCCAGACAACGAAGATCTACTGCAAAAGTTTGCAAGTTTTGGCGTTAGGCCACAATACGTGAAAGCGGGTGGTAAGTTATTTGGCAAATCATTTGTGATAACTGGCACGCTAAATGATATGTCGCGTGATAAGGCGGCTGATAGAATTCGCGCTTTGGGTGGCGTTTTTCAGACGGCAATAGCCAAAGATACTAATTATTTAGTAGTAGGCGACAACGCAGGTAACAGCAAAATCGAAAAAGCCCGACAATACGGTACTCATATTATTAATGAAGCTAAGTTATTAGATCTAATTTCATAAGATGAGATAAACTAAAATACCTCGGTGATTAGCCGAGGTATTTAGATTCATAAGGAATGAATTACCAACTGCGCTGGCGGAATGAACCACCACCGTTGCTGCCACGGTCGCCAGAATCGCGACGAGGTCGGTCTTCTTTTGGTCGTGCCAAGCCAACGCTGATTGCGCGGCCGTCAAGCTCTTTGCCATTTAGTTGGTCAATAGCTTTTTGGTTGTCGTCGTCGTTTACCATTTCAACGAAACCAAAACCCTTACTACGGCCGCTATCGCGGTCAGTAATAACTCGGGCGCTAGAAACTTCACCAATTTGCTCAAAGAAAGCTTTTAGTGTGTCATCAGTAGTTGCGTAAGCAAGGCTACCGATGAATAAATTTTGCTGTGCCATAATACTTTATAGTACTCTTTTCTTCTTATCTGATATATTTTTCGTCAGATCGACCGCTTTCACGATTTGTGCGAAGAAGAGAGTTTACCTATAATCTTACAGCTGTAAGAGGTAAGCGCCCGCCTTTTGCTTTCTATACGCGTGTGCTTCTGAACACTGTTATTTAATCATAGTTTGCTAAAAAATACTAGCATAATCACTAATAATGGGTTAAACTATATCCAAGCTGGTGCGCAACAGGGTAACCTTTGCGCTAGATTAAAACAAACAAATCGAAAACAAAAAGTGCCCTGGGTGGGCGCGCAACAGCAAAAAGTTCGCTCCTGGATAATGGGGCGGACTTTTGTTATGATATCGTTATGGCGAAAAATAATAAAAAGTTCAATACTTACTTTATTTCACACAAAGGTTTATTTAGTAAGGCGCGACAGAACAAAATTGCCAAAGTTAGTGATATATTTTTCTAACTAATGATAATGATGCTAACTTTAAAGTTTTAGCCAAGGATAAAAAAGACAAGTTGATTATTTATGATCCAGACTTTGCCGGTTGGGTCGTACCAGATAAATTAATCAGTGGTGTCAAAAATGTCAAAGCCGTTTTCCTGGGCACTACCGATCAGAGTTATATCAACCTGGACCTTTGCGAAAAAAAGAAAGTCAAAGTTGTAAATATTCCTCGTTACGCTACTGATAGTGTGGCTGAATACGCAATTTTTTATATGTTTGCATGTGCCAAAAAGATTCCATTGCAGCTAAAAAATGCCAACAAACAAGATTTTAGTGATAAATTCTTACAATTACAGGTCAAAGACAAAAAAGTTGGAGTTGTCGGTCTGGGCAATATCGGTCAAAAAGTTGCAGATATTTGTTATGGCATAGGCATGAATGTTACTTATTGGGACCGAAACGTGAAACAGGTAAATTATGACTATGTTCCTTTGAAGTCGTTATTCGAACAAAGTGATGTCGTTTTTCTGACTTTACAAATCAATGATGAAACAAAAAAATTAATAACCGACGATCTGCTGAAATCTATGAAATCTAACTGTATATTTATTAGCTGCACTGGCACAAAGTTGTTCAATGGTGATTTAGCAAACAAATTAATACAAGACGGCAAAATATTTGGTTATGCGCTGGAAGATGCTGATGCGCAGTTGGAAAATTATGCCGGCAACACTATGGTTACCAGTGAATATGGCTGGTTCACTAAAGAGGCTGCAAAAAAGCGATTTGAGTATTGGTTTGGCAATATAATTACATTCTTGAGTGATGCTACTGGCATTCCTCAAACACAATTGTTGGGCAAGGACACAAAGATAATCACCGACGAGCCACTATACTGCAACATTCGCAAAGCAGAAATCGCCGACATTCCATCGATACTGAGTTTATACCAAGGCCAAGGCTGGCAAGGTGATAATAACTCTGTCAAAAAGATGGCCGATAATTACAGTAAATACATTAATAGTGACCGATATGTTTGGTTAGTCGCAGAATACCGCAATAAAATTATCGGTACAGTTCAAGCTAATATTAACAATGCCGAGGCGTTCGACTGTATGGACTTCATGGTTATGGACTATTTGCTGGTTCAAAAAAAATACCGACGTCGCAAAGTCGGTACTCAGTTAATCCGCAGGTTATTTGAGATTTGTCACGAACGTAACTTAGAAAGTTTGTGGCTAGTTTCATCGCAAACTCGAAATATCTCTCATAAATTCTATAAATATCAAAACTTTGATGATGTCGTTCAGGGTTTCCGCAAGACATTCCGAAAAGTTCCTTGGGTGAATGGCGGCAAATAAAAAATTGGAAATGAAAGCGCCGGCCATGATGGCCGGCGTATT
>CAZHGY010000026.1:0-7466 GCA_964532235.1 uncultured Saccharimonas sp. (SeqCode)
ATAGTTTGCATCGGAATATTTCCTTGCGAACTGCAGACTTGCAGTTCTCACCCGCACGGCCTTCCCTTGCGAGTAAAAGCCATTTTGAATACCAAAGTAAAATAGCCTCCCCAGAGGAAAGCTATTTTACTTTGGTGCGCAGAGCGGGACTTGAACCCGCACGGCCGTGAAGCCAAGAGATTTTAAGTCTCTCATGTCTACCATTCCATCATCCGCGCTTAACTATTAATTTACTCCATCAGATGTCATCTGACAATATGGAGGCACGTGTGGGAGTCGAACCCACTTAAAAGGTTTTGCAGACCTCTACGTAACCGTTCCGTCAACGCGCCGTTACGTCAGTTATTATAACAGACAATTTTAGGTTGATAAACCTTTCGTGTCTATACTTATCTGGCCTTAATCAGCATCTCTTCAATTTTGGCTTTTGTAGTAGCTCCAGATATCTGGTTAACAATTTGGCCATCTTTATACGCAAAAAATGTCGGTAGGCCGCTAACGCCAAGTTCCTGGACGAAATCCATTTCAGTTGATGCATCTAATTTTACAACATCAACCCACGTTTTCGTTTGCTCAGCAATTGCCTCAACTATTGGTTCCAACCCACGGCATGGTCCACAGAATGGAGCCCATACATCTAGTAATACAATCTTCTTTGAGTCCAATACATCTTGTTGAAAAGCGCTTTTCGTGGTTGATTTCATATCCGTCCTTTTTGCCTTAAGTAATATGCATGTAATAATAACAATTATCGTTGACATACGCAACATATAGCGTCTATACTACCAACCATACACAATATATGGGGTGAGGAGAGGGACAAAAATGAAAGAAACAATACAACCAATACTACCAATTGAAGATGACGAGAGGCTAGCTGAAATATATAAAATCGGTGCAGAAATTCCTGAACCGCCAGCAAGTCTAAATGAGCCAAAATTGAGCGAAAACTCATGGTATATCGGCAAGACTCGATATGCTAAACGTGATGTCGATGGCAAGCCAATCGAGACACCAAAGCAAATGTTTTGGCGAGTTGCCTACAATATCGCTTCAGCTGAACGATTATATGGAGCCAACGAAAAAGCACACATTGCAGCTGCCACCAAATTCTACAAATTAATGATCAGTCGCAAATTTATGCCAGCAACTCCAATATTACTAAACGCTGGCAAATCAAAGGAACAATTATCATCCTGCTTTGTGTTGCCAGTACCAGACAGCCTAGATGGTATATTACAGTCTGCCACAGATATGGCCATGATACATAAATCTGGCGGTGGCACTGGTTTCTCATTTTCTAGACTACGACCAAGGAACGATATCTTAGCATCTTCTGGCGGTACAACCACTGGTCCAATATCATTTATGCAAATGTACAACGATATTACATCATCCGTCCGCCAGGGTGGAGTTAGACGCGGTGCTAATATGGGCATCTTGCACTATAATCACCCAGACATTCTGCTATTTATGATTTACAAGCTGGATGAATTCTCATTAACAAATTTTAATATTTCTATTACCACCGACAAGGCATTCTTTGACCAAATCAAAATCGACAAAGAGCTGCTGGGCGATAACTACGAAGATAGTCTGGACTTTGATGCGATTATTAACGATTCTCGCGAAGCGCTACAAACCCGTGATATGGATCTTAAGCAAGTTAAGTTAGATGCCGTGGTTAGCAAATTGACTGATTGGTGCAAGGAAGAGACTCCTGGATATGGCTACCCATTAATTAACCCTCGTAATAATAAAGAAATGGGGCGATTGAATGCTAAGAAAGTATTTGACCTAATCACCCGCTTTGCATGGCAATATGGTGACCCAGGTATGATATTTATTGATAGAATTAATGATTCCCGCGCCAACCCAACTCCAAATTTAGGACAAATTGAGGCTACTAACCCATGTGGCGAGCAACCACTACTACCATATGACGCCTGTACTTTGGGCAGCATTAACTTGGCCCTATTTGTAGACAAAAACGACTTTGACTGGGAAGCGCTACGTCAGGTTACCCACATGTCAATTAACTTCCTGGATGACGTATTGGACATGAACGAATATCCAATCAAAAAAGTCCGCGATATGGTAAAGCAGATTCGTCGAATTGGTCTAGGCATCATGGGATTTGCTGATGCTCTGCTAGCTTTGAATATTGGATATAATACTGATGAAGGAGTAGAGGCCGCCGAACGAGTCATGAAGTTCATTCAACAAGAAGCTGATGTGGCATCTGAAGAATTGGCAAAAACTCGTGGTACATTCCCTGCCTACAAAGGCTCGATCTATGACAAACCAGGTCAGATTACGCCACGTAACGGTGCCCGCACTACAATAGCCCCAACGGGCACAATCGCCATGCTAGCTGACACGTCTAGCGGTTGTGAGCCACTATTTGCATTAACCTATGCTAAGAATACTATTGAGGGCAAGCGTATATTCCAAACTAGTCAATACTTTGTTGAAGCACTAAAAAAGAATGGCATCTACTCCGAGGAATTGTTGGAACAGATCCAAGATAACCGTGGATCAATACAATCCATTGAATCGATTCCAACTGAACTAAAGAGAACATTCGTTGTTGCTGGCGATATCAGCCCAGAATGGCACCTACGAATTCAGGCCGCCTTCCAAAAATACGTCGATAACGCCATCTCAAAAACCATTAACTTCGGCAATGATGCAACTATCGCTGACGTGCGCAATGCATATATAACTGCTCATGAGAGTGGCTGTCGAGGAATAACAATTTATCGCGACGGTAGCCGTGAGAAGCAAGTCCTAGAAACCAAAAAAGAGTCTTCATATTACGATAAACTATCTGGAACCGAGAAGCAAAAAGAAAAGGAGAATGAAGGGATAATCATACCTAGTATGATAACTCTAAAACCTCGCCCAGATGTCTTAAATGGTAGCACGTATCGGGTAGTGACACCTCTAGGTAAAGCTTTTATATCGATCAATGAAGACAACGCTGGAAACATATTTGAGGTATTTATCAATGTTGGTCGCGCAGGGTCAGATATCACCGCCGATGCCGAAGCGATTGGCCGCTTAATATCGCTAACCTTCCGAATTCCATCAGATTATTCATCAGCACAAGTTGCCCAAAAAGTAATATCACAATTACGTGGCATAGGCGGCTCTGGATCAACTGGATTTGGCGCAAATAGGGTCAGATCACTGGCAGATGCTGTAGCAAAAGTAATAGAGCAACATCAGGCATCAAAGACTGAACCAGAACCAGAAGATAAGACACCAGTCGAGACAATTCCATTGTTCAAGAATACTAGCTCATCAAAGATCTTGACTGATATTTGTCCAGAATGTGGTGCCGCCGCCTTTCGTTCAATTGAAGGTTGCCACAAATGTGAAGCATGCGGCTTTAGTAAATGTTAAATAAAATTAATTAAATAAGGAATATAACAAAATGAAAAAGCGTATTATTATCTTAGCTGTTGCAATCATAGCCATCGCAGGAATCATTGGAGCTGGATTCTATTTCCAACAGCCAAGTTTCCTGTTCTCACAAGTAAAGACAACAAATAACGGTAAGACTATCTCATACGAAGGCAAAGACGGTGTCACAGCCCTAGAACTATTAGGTGAAAAAACTGAAATCAAAACCAATGGCACTGGTAAAAATGCATTCGTCACCACAATTAATGGCGTCACAGCTGATTCAGCTAGCCAATACTGGGCATTTGATGTTAACGGCAAGGCTGCCACTGTTGGTGCTGGTAGTTATATCACCAAAGATAGTGATACAATTACTTGGACATTAACGACATTCTAGAAGGAACAAAATGACAAATAATACCCAAACACTGAAAAAGATAATAATCGCTGGCATCCTAATCGCAGTAGCTGTTGCCTGGAGAATTATAAATCACAGCTACAGCCTGGCACCAAATTTGGAATTAGTAACTATGGTTAGCGTACTAGCGGCCGTGATTATTGGTATGCGTGCTGCTGTCGCTGTCCCATTAGCAACTATGGTAATTTCTGATGTTATTATTGGGAATTCATCAATATTCATATTTACATGGAGCTCATTTGCAATTATTGGCTTGGGGGCCATGTTGTTAAAGAAACTTAATGACAAACCAAAAACTCAGATTCTTAGTTCTGTAGGGTTTGCTATCGCCAGCTCATTCTTGTTTTTCTTTGTGACCAACTTGGGCGTTTGGCTACAGGGTTGGTACCCAGCCACCATGACTGGCCTAATAACCTGTTTCACACTGGCTATACCGTTTTATCGAACAATGTTAATCGGTAATATGATAATTGTCCCATCAGCAGTATTGGCCTGGCAGGTAGTCAGATCATACCAAAGTGCTCATTCTACGGAAACCATTATTAGCTCAAAAGCGAAAAACTAGTAATCAATACCTTTATTAGCGGCAAAATTATCATCGAAGTGATGCTTAACTTTTGTCATGTCAGTAACTATATCGGCCTTTTTTAGCAACGACTTCGGAAAGTTACGGCCCGTCAGACACAGGCTAGTCTTTGGACTTTTATCATCAATTAGTTTTTCTAAGTCATGAACTATTAATAGTCCATCATGAACAGCATTATTGATTTCGTCACAAACTACCAGCTGATAATTACCACTGGTTGCTGCCGAGTAGGCAAAATCGTAGGTCTTCTTAGCTTCAGTTATATGATCATCGTGAGAGGCTGACGAACTAAGGTTACCTGCATTAAAAAATCCCAGACCGCCTTTGTAGAAGGTTAGCTTTTCTTTGTAAATTGGAATGATGTCACTAATAAACTGGTGCTCACCAACATCCCATTGTTTAATAAACTGGACAAAGGCGACTTTCCAGCCAGTACCAAGCGCCCGAGCTATCATGCCTAACCCGGCGCTGGTCTTGCCTTTGCCGTCACCAGTATAAACAACTACAACGCTATCTTTTGTTTGGAAACTCTTTTGCACTATAGCTATATTATAGCCTATTTTCGGCTAGAACTTTTGCGTTATTAAACCACCCCATTCAACCAGTGTAAATCCTACTCGTGGAATCGATTTCAAATCCTGCTTTGGAATCTTTACTATTTTATTTAATCCTGACATATCCAAGAACACCCTAATTATCGTGTCTGGTTTAGGCGATACGCTCAATGGAGCTAGTTGATTCATCTGAGCAGTATCCAACCAAGTTAATCTAATATATGGATCGTTAGGTATCTTAGCCTCCCAATATGACATAAAATCATTTATTTCAGTTGCAATTAGGCCTTGTTGTGCAAGTTGTTGACGTATAGTCCGCACTGCATCCTGACGCTTAACAATAGTGCCCACCGTAATATCTGGATATTGACCATAGCCTATGCCTTCCCAGAAAAGCGATGAATAAGTCGATCCATTAACACTGAGTTGGCCATTTGGTTTAGCAATAGTCGTCCAGCCATTTTTTATATCATACAGTGGATCAGATATTTTAACATCAGCACCAACCTTAACCGATACTTGTTGCTCAACTTGCGGATATAAGTATATGACTGGCTTACCACACCCCGTTTCTGGTGCGCGGTCAGTTCGAACATAGACCAAGAACTGGCCATTCAAATCTTTATAGATAATTATCGAGTGACCGTCTACAAAGCTCTGAATTGGCACTATATAGTTAACTTGACCGCTATATGTGCCTGTCAAGCTAGAATATTCGTTATAAATCACTCTAACTAACGGATTATTAATATCCTTTATGTCGTAAACCATTAACCCTTCTGGCGTTTTACCTGCATAGACTAAATCGTCATCCGATAACGTATTACTAAGAGTAGCCGATGCCGCAATTGCGCCGCAACCCTTTGTAACCGCCTTTAACGATACGTCGCCGGCTGGATAGCCCCTAACCCATCTATAATTACTTAACGACATATTAATCGGTTCATACTTCAGGTTAATTATCGAATTAAATGGAGTTACGATTCCATAGCGCATTGATACGAGGTCAGTATTAACGTTAGTAGATTCAATCTTGAGTAGCCTACTTTTGCCAATCGTCAATTCGACAGTTTCAGTCGACGAACTATTAGGCGCTGAATAACTCGTTCCTAGAGTGTTAGTCGTTGGTAAAGATACGATACTACCTTTAGTATCAACCTGTATCTTGTCTGGTATACTAAGCGAGTCGTAGTGTATGTCTTTATTGACTGCGACATTGTCAGTAAACATCTTACCTTCATAAATATAGCTCTCGACTGTCTCGTTGTATGTCGCTAAGCCATTAGGATGGATGATATATTGCACTGTACTATCAGCAGCTTTTTCAAAGATATAGAACGAACTACTCTCTTCCGTTATATTAGCAAGGATTATGCTTCTATCACCACGAGTACCAGCATCATAGTATTGGATTGATCCATATTTAACGTAATAGTCGGCTTCATTTTTGAAATAGCCTTGGGGATCAATCTTTACTAGATTATCCAGCCATTTTTCTCCAGTTGTTGGAGCTATCATCTTTGCCAAGTTAGGATTCAAATCTAACAACTTTTCATTAGCAGTTTTTTCAGTTACAACAGTTTTGCCGTTAATGATATCCTTAACCACCGTGGCGCCATTAAACGCAAAATACCAGATGGCAAAAGCCCCAGCTGACATAGCAATCAGCAGGACTAAAACGAATATAATCTTCTTGAATACCTTCTTTTTTGGTTTTGACGCTAAACTAGGCCCCAAGTCCGCCATAATGGGCATTTTTGCTTCCGGCTCCTTATCTGGCTTCGGTTCGGATTCAGCGCCTGGCTCATCATTTGGTTCTGGATTAGTTTGGCCCGCAACCTGATTCTCGTCATCTTCAATCGGATTATCTATTTTTATTTCCGAAAAATCTTCGTCATCTTTTTCCATAGAACCCCCATCAAGTTAATGCTTTAATTTGATTATAAGCTTAATTAGAAATAGAGTCTAGTTTCTAGTAAACGTCTAGCGTTTGACTATTTCTTTAAATAACTCATCATTCAACTTAACTTTCGCCACCACTTGCTTCACATTGCTTATAGGCCTGACGAACGTGCTCACCTGCAGATACAGACATATTTTACTAAATCTTATTAAACTAAAATTTTTCTAATTAAATCGACTGATTAGCCATTGCCGCTACCGTGCAGCCTTGTGAATGACAAACCAGGTCGATTATAACGTCCGAATTATAATGTTTGACATTTTTGATAACGTCATTCAGCATTTCCGCTTCTTTAACAATAGACGACACCGTGGTGACATTATGTTCCTGATCGAATGTACTGTATCGAAACATGACGTGCACAACATCAGGAAAGGTGTTCGCAATATCCGTAAATAGACCCCAATCAGTCTTATCTGACCCAAGACCATGAGAATAGATTAATAATGTGTTCTATTAGTGATTGATACCTGATAACTATCAGTTCTCTCACCCTGAGGTCGAGAGTTGAGGCTCAAACACATACCAATAAAAAAA
>CAZHGY010000027.1:0-7388 GCA_964532235.1 uncultured Saccharimonas sp. (SeqCode)
TATTCTCACTACGATTTGAGTCACTAGAAGTCGAAAAAGCTTTGCAAATTCCAGTCAACAAAGTCAACCTTGAATCTAATACTTGGTACCCAGGATTGTTTGCTGATAGACCATCACAGGTTGTCTGTTTTCCTTTTGCTCAACACTTTGTTTCCGATAGCCCAGGTTATTCCAGCAACTTGAAAAATGAAGAGGAATTAGTAAAAGCTAACAACGCGATAGATTTCAAAAATATAAATGTATTTTCGACAAAATCATTCAAGACAATGTTTTTATTAGGTACGCTGGTTTCATTAACGACTACGATTACTCTATTGATTCTTTTTTTGACAAAGAAATAGTCCTATGGGGGCATGTACCCCATAGGACGAACGGCTTATCGCCGTCTTTTTTTGGAACCACCCTTGTCCCAACTTGCTTCGATGTGGGCCCATGGTCCCGGCATACCCACCCATGCTGGAATCTGTGTTATTGTCACACCTGTAAAATGGGGCTCGCCTTCGCTAGGATCTTTGCCCTGCTGTGAAGTTGCTACTTTTTGCGTGTCATTATTCATGTCGACACTCCTTTTTAGTTTTTTATTAGCTTCTGCCAGATCGTACATGCCACGTTCTGACCGATAAAGCTCTGACTTGCCTGTTTTGCTAGTGATTTGACCGATGTTACTTACAAACAAAAATCCCCCTTTCGGGGGCCATTTTTTATTTGATCGTAACTTGATAAAAACTAAACTAGGCCCCCGACAAGGAAGCTATAAAAGAAAACTGAGCTATTTAAAAAAGTCTTCACGATCATTATATTAGCAGATCCGGCTCTTTGGATCAACCTTATTAGTCTACAACCTATCTTAAGGCCTGCATATTATAGCCTTTGGCAGCCAAACCTTCAATAATACACGGAACTGCATTAGCGGTTTTCTGCTTGGTCGAGTGCATTAAAATACTTGCACCATCGAAAGCTCCATTGACTACATTCGCACAAATAGCGTCCTGACCGAAAGTCTCAACCGTATCGGCAGCTGTTACTCCCCATAAAATAACATTTATCCCATTTGCAGCTGCGGCTGTATATGTTGTTGGGCTTCGATTACCGCCTGGTGGACGAAAATAAGTCGGACGTATACCGGTAATATTTGTAATTGCACTAATTGATTGAGCTATATCATTATTCTGCCAACTATAATCATGTGCGCTGGCATAATTAGTCGCAGCATGCTCATAGCCATGCGATTGAACGGCATGTCCTTCATTAACTGCACGGCGCAAAGCGACTGCATCGTCGGCAGCCCTCATCCCAGTCTCAAAGAAAGTAACCTTAATACCATAACATGACGCATAGTCCATAATCTGATTCGCGAATGTCATACCATCATCAAAAGTTAAATATACTGTACCAGCCGTACCATTTTTAACAGGCACACGTGTACCAATTGACGCTTCGTGGAACACAATTGGCAGATTATACTCGCGCTTGTTGTTCGTTGCCAAGTCTTCAAATATTTTTTTAGTAGCATCCCTATCTAACCAGTTACCACTTGTATTAATTAAATACTGACATGCACTCAGCGATGGGCTGTCACTATTATTAATATCAACTTCCGAGGCAATGTCGGTTACTAATGTATCTAATTTAGCTACCGACCAATTAACCTGCACTCCTTTACTATTTTTATTTATTTCAATCATCCCTACCAACTGTTCAGGTGATAATATCTGCTGATACTTATCGGTTTTTAACGTCAAAGGTTTGCCGGCCATAGCTTTGATCTTAATAATTTTATCTTTCACACCCTTGGCTGGGATTTTGGCAGGAGTAATATCAAAACTCACAGCTATTTCATCATCCCCAGCAGCTAGCTTTTTTCGCACATTCTGGCACGTCATGTCCACATCAAAACTTCTGCCTGACCTATCAGGTTTAACTTTCGGCTCCTTGTCAAAATAGATTTCTGCATCTTTCGGGTTTTCTTTTGGGATATTAATCACTGATAATGCACTCCGGCAGGCGTCTTTATCAATATTAATAATCGGTGCAATGATTGGGCTTTTCATACCAGCCTGCAACAGGAATTTATCAACAATGTTGGCCCGGTTTAGCTTCCAGACTAATTGAGATGTCTGTTTCTGGTTCAATGTTAGACCAATTTTTCTAGTTACAAACTTTGTTTTTTGTTTACTGTTAGTAATAGTTACCCAGTGATCATCAAACGATGACTTAAGGTGCGATAATTTAGTTTCCAGTTGTGCTGGCCCCAAATCTCCAACCTTTGTGTTTAGTACAAGTGCGTTAGGATACGTGTTTGTGTTGGCTAGTGTGGAACGGATGATCCATAACTTAGATAGCTGCCATATATTGCAAAACAAATAAATAGACACGGCTAAATACAAAAACCAAAGCTGTTTATAGCTAAACTTTTTATTACTGGCTTTATCTTGTCGTTTCATACTTCTAACCATTTGAATTGTTGTATATATGATATGATATCAGATAATCTAATACAAGATATAACATTGCCTAACCCTAATTGTTTTCTAGGTTGTATTATAAAGTGCTGTCATTTATCGGCATTAAACCAATCCACTTTGTTTGAAAATTCTATCCTAGGTTTTATCCGTAGCTCTTGTTATGAAACGATTTTATTTATTATCGATACTCAACCTTTTATCGATAAAATCATTAAAGCCGCCAGGCCAATATTCATCGAAAAATTCTTTGTCAACGATCATTCCCTTGTAATAAAATGGCGTCTGATAAAGAAAGATATCCCGCGCGCCAGAATCATCACCATCCTTGATATTTTTCAGTAATTTTGTAAACATCGCGGTTGCTTTTGGCTCTTTGTGAATTGCTCTCTCATTTTTTGAAAGCTCATCATTACAGAAAATAAACTCATATTCCCAATCTGGGCCAAATATCCGTTTCGCAAATAACCTAGTTCTTTGTTCCAAAACTCTCGAAGTGATAATTATCACCAAATCTGGTGACAAACTTTTGACTAAAGGTTTTGAAAACGCAAAGTTACCACCGGTTTCAACAGCTAGGTCTTCTTTTAGTATCAGACTTGGATCTATGCCGTTCTCAATCAGATAAGTCTTGGCTACCTCAGCCTCGGTCTTTTCAAATAAATCAGTGACACTATTCCAACGCCCGGATATAACAATACCTGCAATATCCTTATTAGTTCCGTAATAATTAATAGCACTGTCTAAGCGTTGTTTTAACCATTCATTCGGTTGATTATTATATACTGCAGCTGTTGGAACAAAAATGACTTTTCGCATAGAATCATTTACTTTTTCTGTTTCTTGACGGTTCCATCAGTTTTTGCCAAAAGATAAATAAATAGCCCCAAAAATACCAAAAATAATCCAATTCCCACTGGCGAACCCCAACCTAGAATTGAATATAGTGTATCCATGTCTTTCTCCTTTATTTATTACGTACATTAATATTATATCAATAATTAATAACAGAGGCCTATTCGACCTCTATTATATCTCTTAGTAACTATTATTGATTTGAACGATGAATTTGCATACCACCACGATTAGCACTATTGCTTTCATGACCTGCGACTTGACGCTCTTTCATGTTTTGCAATCTGCTATCAATCTCGGTTTTAGTCAAACCTTTCGAAGCCCAACGCTCTTGCGCAGACTTCTGCATTGCTGCATGGAACTGATCCTCGCTGATTCCCTTTTCCTCTGCAATCTGCAGCATGGTCTTGGTTTCCAGTTGAGTCTTCAGTTCAGCTTCTGTCAATCCAAAGATTTCGGCTTTAGATTTGATAGTTTGCTGGTAGCCATAGGCTCCACTATTGCCGTTTGTATTTACTCTTCCTTGTGCACTGGCGAATGTTGGAACAGCCACAATTCCTGCAACTGCAATTCCCATCATTCCTAAACTTAGTTTTGTTATTCTTTTCATATTGCCTCCTTTCGGCATATGTAATACAGCCGAGTAGTCACAATTATTTCATTATCTATTATAATGATAGCCTTTAACAGATGAGCCACTACCATTTTGGTTCCCGTTTTCAAAATTTGGTAAAGAACTATAAGAAAGGATAAATCCAATAACAAAAGTTACCGCAATAACTATTGGCACCAAATATGCCAAACGGATCTTATACATTTTTCCAGATTTTATGATCAAGTAAATAGCCGTGACAATAGACAAACATCCAAAAACTATGGCCTGCCACGGAAAAGCCTGCAATAATGAGTCCAGGTTTCGTTGAATACCATAGGCTGGACCCTGAGCAATCTGCAGCCTAACATATAACGATGCCACACTAATAAAATATGTCGCCAGGATAACCATTAAGACAATTGCCACTACGCTAGTCGCACCTAAAATTACAAAATGCAATTTGGACTGCATATGCAAGCTTCCATCACCAATCTTGGACATAACTTGTTCTTTGATTTCATCATTAGTTTGTGTTATTTTTTTACTCATATTTTACTCCTTCTTGTTGGCAAATCCTTTTTAACATTTCTTTCGCGCGGCGGATCCTAACTCCAACCGTTGATACTGGTATATGCAAAATATCACTGATCTCTTCATACCTTAGGTTCTCAAAGTAGTTTAGTCCTAAGACTTCTTGATACTTAATGCTAATCTTGCTTAAGCAGCCCCGAACTTTATTATCTAACAGACTCTTGTCTAAAACCTTGTCCGTATCAAATTTCTTGATAAAATTATCGCCAATCTCATCAATAGCACCCAAAGAACAGGTCTTTTTGTTAGACTTAATAGCGTTCATGGCATTATTGTGTAATATTCGATATATCCATGGCGAAAAAGGTTTGCCAATCTTGAAACTGCGAAGATTTATATATGATTTGATGAAAGTATCTTGGACCACGTCCGATGCAATATCTACAGGTATAGGTACTTATTAATAATAAGCTATTGCTCTTATAGCTAATAAGTTGTATAATAATGGCAATAAAGCTAAATGAGGAAAAACATGATAGAAAATGATTTACCGCAGGGCGTTCTGAAAGAAGAAAAATACAAAAAAATAAAAAACAAATTAAAAACAGCAGCTTTTCTTGTTTGGGGCATAACTATTCTAATAGCTGGAGTTATTATTGCAACGGTTTTAGCCAAAAATAGTAACAATATCGAAAAAGATACTGTTAGTAGCAGCCAGGTAACTCAAGAAACCGAAAAGAATCTAGCAATAAAGCAAGAATCAGTAGATATAGAATCGGAAATTGATACCGAGAAGAAAGCTGTTTTTTCAACTTATAAAACAACATCGTCTTATAGCCCTAGTAAAGTCGGATGGGATGAACATAATAGGATTACAAATGCACTTGATGCAATCAACTTAAAATATGTTGATGACGTTCAAGCAATTGCTGATAAAGCAGGTTTAGACCAAACGGTGGATGGAGATAATCTGGATTTCTCGATTGATTATATTCAAAGTCAAATTGATGCTAAGAACAAAGCTATTGTTAGTGAGAATGAGCGTGAACTATTAAGGTCCGAATCAAAATCCAAGTTTGAGTCATCCTACATGGTCATAGCGCTGCCTGTCCTACTCATGGGCGGTATGATTGGTTTGATGTTAATGATGGTAGCTCATCAACGCGAGATCGCTGCTTATAATATGCAAGGTACATTACCTGTGGCATCTGAAGGTATTGGTAAAATGGTAAAATCTCTTGACGATAATGGTACTTTAGATATTATTGCAGAAACTGGCGCCAAGATGATGGGAAAACAGGCCGAAGCACAAATTAAAAATAATGTTCCTCAAAAACAAGCCGAGTTAGAAAAAGCCCAAGTTGAAGCACAAAATGAAGCTGGTGCAACAAAATTATATGCCAAGCAAAAAGGTGTGTACGCCGAGGAAGTTGGCAAAGGTCTGAAAAAAGGTTTGTTTAAGAAATAGAACGACTGGATATCACCTCGTTTTGTCGCACTTCGCCGACCAGGAGTTTTATGCCAGATAAGCTGGCGAGCTAATGGCTCGAAGCAAAGGCGCTAGGCTATAAACAATCATTATATGAATCTCTCATCAAAATGGCGCCAATTTCCTGCGTATTATGCGCCTCACAAATAATGAAAGGCCTTAATTTCTTAAATTTTATAGCACGTATGAAATCGTTAGCTAAGGGCATATAGAAACTATTCAGATCGTCTTGATCCGTAAAAGCTCTATGGACTTTCTCACCGCCGATCGTATATTCAACTGGATACATATGAAAATGGGTATTATCTAGGTATTTTCTACCAAGCTCATTCTCAATTTTATCTAAAACGCATATTATATCATGCTTGGTGCGCATACTACCACGCTCACGCGCATGAAGATGCGCTAAGTCTATACATGGATAGGCATAATCAACATTTTGACAAATCTTAATTATTTCATCCAGACTTCCAAGAGACGAAACCTTACCTCCGATCTCTGGATATATCTTGACTTTCTCAGTATTTATATCAGATTTAATCTCATTAAGAGAGTCTACTATTCGTTTTACACCGTCAGCTCTATCTTGATCGGTTTTACCGTGACCACCACCTGGATGGAAGATAATACGACCTGCGCCAATTAAATTAGCTAGTTTAAAAGCCTTTATAATCTCTTTTTTACTATTCATCACAGTCTGTGATTTCTTGCTGCCCAAGTTAACATAATAAGGGGCATGAATAGTTAATATAATATTGTTTTCTTCAGCTAACCTTTTATATCGTAAAGCTTGTTCATCGCCCATACGAACTCCATACGTACATTGGAGTTCTAAGATATCTAAATTTAAACCTTTAAGCCATTTGAATATATTATCTCTACTTTTCCTATATTCACTTTCAAAAAAATTAACGGGAAAACCAGCAACCCCAAATAATGGGATAGTATCTTTTTCTTCTTGCATAATTAATATAATAACACTTCTGATTAGCTTATTTGTTCTTAACTAGAAAGAATAAAACAAAAAAATCCAGTAGCATGAATGCTTACTGGATAGCCAGTAAAATATACGATCTTGGCTCAGGATACAGGTCATGAACTTATTTTGAATTATATTTTTTTAAATCTACTTTTGCGTTTTTAATAAATTTTCCAAACTTTTTGTCTTTTTGCCGCCTCTCTTGGTTGCTCATTTTGTAATGTTCGTTCTCTTTTTGTAACTTTTGATAGTTCTCATATTGCATAGCGTCAATATCACCCGATCGCATCGCACCCAGTATGGCACATCCAGCTTCATTTTGATGTTTGCAATCTTTGAACCGACAACTTTTAGAGTATTTATTAATATCGATAAATACATCTTTTGCATAATTACCAAAGCCTACGACCCCAACCTCACGACTGCCCGGATTATCAATAATTATTCCGCCTTCACCTGTGAAATACATCTCTCTAG
>CAZHGY010000028.1:0-7167 GCA_964532235.1 uncultured Saccharimonas sp. (SeqCode)
AGGGAGACTGGTCGCCGTTGGAACCAAATAACAGAGGCAAAATAGAAAAAACCGCTATTTCTAGCGGTTCTAACCTTAAAACTACATTTCTGTTGTTTTGTAAAATTGTTGCGAAGCTAAGGAGTTAAATAGGGCGACTGGTCAGGGAACCTGGTCACTGTTTTTGACTGCTCAGCTTGGCTCCGACGACTGGACTCGAACCAGTAACCTCGAAGTTAACAGCTTCTTGCTCCACCATTGAGCTACGTCGGAATACTACGGTATTATACCCGCTAACACCTACTAGCGTCAAGGGTTATGGGCTTTTCTGATTCTTTATGTAATCCAACAACCGTGTTTTCATGGCGACATGCGCGCCTTCCAGCCCCAGCACCTTTAGGGCACCAACCAAAACATACAACTCATCCAAAATCTCGGGAGTATTCATTGCTTCTAATTCATCAAATTTTTCCGTGACAGAATTGATCAGCCACTTTTCTTGAGCTGGTGTAGGCCCCTTGCGAATAGGCGCATCATCCAAATGTGTCGTCACGACTTCCAATGACCGCGCAGAATGATCACGTTTACGAACGTAGCCTTTGGCGATAAGCCCATCAATATGTACAGCCACGGTTGAGACTGATTTGTAACCTAACGCCCGCATAACTTCGCGATAGCTAGGGCCGTAGCCGTGGCCTTGAATAAAAGCGTCAACAAAGTTTAATAATTCTCGTTGCTTTTTGCTGGAGCGTTGTTTTTCCATAATCTTATTATAGCTTATTGCAGCCGCAATGTTTCAATCTTGTTCGTCAGATCACTAATTGCATCCCAGCTACTACCTTTTGTCATAACGGCTAATACATACGGCCCGCTCGAAGTGTAGACGATGGCCGCATCATTTAATGTATCGTCAATAAAGCCAACTTTGTTCGCCACTTCCCAACTGACACCTGATGGTATACCACTACGAAATATATTTTGCTTCATGGCGTTGATCAACAGATCACGACTAGATTGTTGGGTCAACATTTGTCCAGTCTGCAACTGTGCTAAGAACAAAGCTAGATCATTAGCAGTCGTAACTGCATAGCCGTCTCGACCTACTATACTTGAGTTTGTACAACCAATAGCTTGAATCTCATTATCGATTACTGAATAGCCTATATTTTTGCCCATGGCTTCGGCACAATCATTGTCCGATAAAGTTATCATATCGCTAAAGCATACCAACAAGTTGCGCCCATCATCCAGCACCTGGTCAGTCCATTTCCAAGACCCATCCTCAACTCGACTTAGCACACTATAGGCAACAAACAATTTATAGATGCTGGCCGAGGCTAAAACCTCGTCACCGTTATAGATCGCTCGTCTATGAGACCCGGTTAATTCCACAAATGCCACACTGCTAATTCCTGGATGAGATTCGGCATATTGCGTAATCAAAGATGTTAAGCCAGCGTCCGTTGAGCTATAACCGCGAACATATACAATCTCCGGCGCGATGACCTTCACGATAGCCTGCGCCTGTTCGCCGTCATCTATGGCTGTTCTTATACTATCTAACGTGGCTGCAACATCCAAACCCTTGCCACTAACCCCATCGACTCGTGTGATCTCATTAAAGTCATAAGTCGTAACAGTGCTTATCCCCGCTGCTACTGTTACTTTTGGCGCAATTTCAGTCGCAAGATACTCAGAAGCCTTCAGTGAATTGAATGTATATGTCAACTTGCCATCCTGTACAGCAAAGTCCATCCAACTAAATACATCTGTAGCCAAAATGGTCTGGCTATTGCCATCCACTAAGATATCAATACCATCACCAACATTAGTATCTAATGACTTTAATAGTTTTTCTGCGACCGCATCGTCAACCCCAGGATCTACCTTATCTATGCTGATATAGATTTTGCTGTTAGTTAATCTCGGTCTGGCATTGATCAGTTGTTGGCGCAAAGTCTTCATGTTGCAGTTACCGCCACCTTGAGATGAGGCAACGACTAGTTTACCATCCTTATATCTTAACGTTGCATTTTTTGCAACAACTTTACAATCAGCACCAAATTTAGCTGTTATATATGCGTCCAGAGTTTCCTCATCATAGCTATATGATGGAGATCTGTCATAATCGGCGAAGTTTTGAGCCCACAAAATCGAGGTTGGAATTATCCGTAGATACCAAGCGTAGTTATAGTCGTTAATCCGCGTAGTATTACTGACCAACAGGCCGATTTTTGATAACTTTGGCGATAAATATGGAGTTTTTGACTGACCAAGATATATATTAACCGAGCTGTTCAGATATAAACTATCTAATTTTTTTGCGGCATCACTTTTTTGCCAGCCACCCAAGCTAACACCGTCTATCTTTTGCATCGGAAGAAGTCGACCCGACGGATACACAATCTGTACAGCAATATCTCCCTGGCATAGAACACCTATAAATATCAATAGCACCAAGAACCAATGGCGTTTTATCTTATATAATAGACAAAATGGCTTACTTTTTTTCACCCGAATGAACCCACCTTTAGTGATTACTCTCCAATTATATTACTTATGGATGATAAACTGCTGAAAAACAGTGGTTATTTCTTCTTTTTAGTAACTTTTACCAGACCAAGTTTCCATAATACCAACAGAAAAATTGTCAACGTCATAGCGAACAAAACTGGCACTAACCTGGCCTCGATGCTCATTGATGCTATTGATATGCCGCCCAAAACCAGACATATAGCATAAATAATACAAGTCGTTTGCCTTTGGGTTAGTCCGCGATCCAGAATACGATGATGCAGATGCAACCTGTCGGCTTCAAATGGGCTTTTACCAGCCAGTAATCGTCGAACAATAGCAAACAGCGTGTCAAATATAGGGATTGCCAATACAAATATGGGTACTAGCATTGAAAAGGCAGCGGCAACTTTAACTGCCCCTAAAATCGACAAAACAGCTAGGCTGTATCCCATAAAGTTGGACCCGCCATCGCCCATAAAGGTTTTACGCTTTGGACTGTCCGAGAAATTATATGGCAAATATGCCACCGACACGGCTGCTAAAATAAAACATAATATCGCTGCCTCGGGCCTGCCGCTTAGTAATGCAACCGTTCCCAATGTCCCGGCTGAGATGGCCGTCACGCCACCAGCTAGACCGTCTAGGCCATCGATCAAGTTAATGGCATTGGTAATGCCAACTATCCAAAACAGGGTGAATGGGATCGACAAGAATCCCAGATAAAACAGGCCATCATTACCATTGCCAAAGTTACCGATAAAATCGACTTTAACACCGGCATAAATCACGACCAGCGCGGCAAGTGTTTGGCAAATCAATCGGACTGCTGGTGTTAATCTAATCTTTTCATCAATTGTACCCATTAGCGTAACTATCAAACCACCAACCAGGAAACCTATAACTTCTGGCGATATCTTATCAATAAACAGAGTGGCGACCACAAAACCTAACAATATAGCCAGTCCACCGGCCGAAGGAATAATAAATTTATGAATTTTACGCGCCTCATCAGGGATAGCAACAGCACCAAATTTGATCGATAGCCTTCTAAATAATGGCATTGATATGAATGTTACTAGTGCGGCAACGATAGGTAGGATAATTAGTTTTGAGTTAGCCATCATTATTAACTATTCTACCACTATTTATGTAATCCAATCAGGTTTTTGTACAGCTTGGCGGTGTCATCCCACATCTTGGACAATGAATATTCTGACGTATATTTTGAAATGTTTGCTTTTGAATATGACCCTGATTTGGTCATCAGTTTAACCGCCACATCACCCAATTGAGAGTAATCAGGATAATTAACTAACTCGCCATTTTCCTTGCCAACTAATTCTTTTAACGATGGCAAGCTAAAGGCCGCTATCGGCAGGCCACATGAATATGCTTCCAAAACAACTAGTGGCAGTACCTCTGTTTCAGACGGCAATACCAGCACTGATATTCTTTTATAATAATCAGCCTTATCAGTAATATTACCCAATAATGTTATCCTCAGGTTATTAACTTTAATCAACTCCTCAATTTTTTTTCGATCTGGCCCGTCGCCGGCAATTATCATGTCATTCTGCTTCAAGATGTCTATATTAGCGCTAATAAACTTTAGAATGCCTTTTTCTGGTGTCAATCTGCCAATAAATCCAAGTGCTTTGTCGTGGTCTGGCGCTTTGACTTGCGCAACGCCATTATTGATCATATGGACTTTGCCCGATATACCATTTTTTGCCAAATAATGCTTCATTTCGGGACAGATTGCAATAAAAGCATCCGTTAACTTGCGGTAGATCGGCATTAATGGTTTCATTTTCTTGTTAAACTGATCAAAACGATGGAATGTGCGAACAAGTTTGAATTTAGATCCAAGCATTTTTGATATTATTGCCAAACTTTGTTCTCGTAACATGTGGGCATGAATAATATCTATATTCTTGTCACAAATAATCTTTTTCAGATCCTTCGCAGATTGCAGAACATCCCCAATACCAAACGAGCTCTCCATCGGTAAATTAACCACGTCAAAACCTTGATCTTCCAACCTCTTCATAGCTAGGATAGAGAACGAGCTAATAATAAATAATGGCTTATGGCCAGTATTTCTAGCACTTTGGGCCAACAAGTATGCATTTTCTTCGGCACCACCATCACCAAAGTATGAGAATATGTAACCGATCGTCATTCAGCCGCCCTCAGATATGCGTCGGTAGTCTCATTAATCCATTTTTCTGTGGTGAAGTTTTTATTTACGAATCGCCCAGCGTTCTCACCAACTTTCGTTGACTCAGCGATATTACCGACAACATGCGACAAAGTAGCTGCAATTGATTCTGGCGACATATCATTGCTGATATAACCGGTTTCGCCGTCGGTCACCAACTCCTTTAAGCTACCCGCTGGTGTCACTACGACTGGCAGGTTCTGCGACATCGCCTGAGCCAGACCTACGCCAAAACCTTCACAACGTGATGGCTGAACATAAATATCAATGCTGTTTAGGAAAGCAAACACATCGTCCCTATAACCGACGAACTCGATTCGACTAACAACACCCAAAGATTTGGCCAACTGCTTTAAATTATCCAGTTCCTCACCCACACCAGCGATTTTCAGGCGTAATCGTTTGTTATCTAGCAATGAAAACGCTTTAATCAACAGATCATATCCTTTTACCTGATTTAGCCTGCCTAAAGTACCAATTACTAGCCTTTTATGATCCCTAGCCTTGGGTTTTGGATAGTCCGAACCATTGTAGATAACATCAATCTTTGTATTTAATATGCCCGATTGGGTCAATACCGACCTTAGATATTTAGACACAACAATATAGCGACTCGTAGCTGGCCGGCCGATTCGGTCAATTAGCCAAAACATACTTCGTTTTATCGTATTAGTATATTCTGATGACGCATCAGAATGGACGGTGACTAGATTCGGTACTTGGTAATATTTCGAGACTAGTCTGGCGTAGGCGTTGGACACTGTGCCTTGCGAAACCAATAGCGACACTCTGTTCTTTCTGCAATACTTGCCAATATCTATTACTGATTTTAGATTAATCCTGCTGCCACTAAAAATCTTTGGTTTTATACCCAAAACTTTCAGTCTGTCAGTCAAAGGCCATTCGCCTAAAGATAATAAATCAATACTAATCTGATTTTTATCAACACCTTGGATCAGGTTGATCAAATAGGTCTCAATTCCACCAAGTGAGCGTCCGCCACTGTATAAAACAGCAACCTTTAGTGGCTTTGATCTATCGATTATTTCCATAGTTAATTCCTAACCCTAATAATACTCCATACAGGCTGGACATTGGGGCAAAAAACCAAACATTTTCTAAAAACCCAGCCACCAACATTGCAATTAATATTGCCACGGACCCTAGCAAAATCACTGATTTAGACTTAAAGTATTCACGGATTATGTTAATAAAATAGCTAACAAAGAATCCTGCAACACATAGTATGCCGACGATTCCAAATTGACACAAGATTTGTGGCCATTGCATGTCAACCATGAATGACGATACAAAACCACCTTGCGATAACATCGCGTAAGCTGGACTGACGTAGTCTCGCGCAACAGTATTGCCATATGTGCCTGGTCCAATACCAATGATTGGTGAATTTTTAAAGATATCCGATATACTACCTAATGACCAAAGCCTTCCATCGATTACAGAATCACTCAGGAATCGCGCATCAAATGTCGATAGTAATCGCTGGCGCACGCTGGGGATAAATAAACCGATCAACGCCAGGCTAGATAGCCAAATTAATCGCAAATTTTTTATCAACAATGCTACGGTTATACCAGCAAAGAACCCCAGCCAGCTAGCACGCGAAAAAGTTAAAATCATCACGACAACTGCTAGGATCGTATAAATAACTAGGTACCATCTTTTTTTGGACCAGGCCAAAAATAACGCAACCAAGCCAGTTATCATAGCCAGCGCACCCAGATTATTTGGGTTTTCGCTCCAGCCAAATATCCTTAATTTGATTAGATTTTCTGCAGGGGACACCCAATAGGCCGGAGTTGCAACGCCACTTATAAAATGCCAGATGCCGGCTAATAATAGTGGTGTGCATATTATGATGATGATAACCGGCAGAATATTCGATAACTTTTTATTGTATGTGCTGGCGACAATAAAAAATAATGGGAATATTGCTGATAAAAATATACCGTTCAATATTATCATCAGCGGAACGCCGTTTATGGCTGCCAGTATGGCGCTGATTAGGCCCACAAACACAAAGGCTATCAAAAACAACGATGACCGGTACGATTTAACTGACTTTTTGCTACACGTCAGTATTGCGACCAGCAGGAATACAAACCATATATTATATTGGTCAATGAACGTCCCAACCAATAACGATTTATACAGCAAACAGATGATAGATAGTACCAGTGCGCTTAATGAAACCAATTGATTGTCAATGGCACTCAGTACTTTCATGATCCAAGATGTTTCGAACAGATTACTGCGAGTATCGACAAAAACACCGTCAAAGATCTTTTTTATTTTTGATCTGTTGAATTGTCTACTAATCTTCATAGTAAAAATCTGTTACATAACCTTTTGCAAGATAGTTGCTGCGTATCTGGACTTCTTGATTGGCATATATTCTGTGCCCCAAAAAAATTGATCCATCATCTTTG
>CAZHGY010000029.1:0-6987 GCA_964532235.1 uncultured Saccharimonas sp. (SeqCode)
TAATGCTTATGTATAATATAAGTTAATATGGCATTGATAAAAGGAATGGGCAACTTTTTTGCGTTGGACATTGGAACCAATGCCGTTCGGGTTGTTCAACTCTCTCAAGGTGGGTCTGGCAACTGGAGCTTACAACACTTTGGCTATGCTCCGATCGATGAAAGAATATCAACGAGTAATTCCGCCGAAGGTATGCACCGATTAGGTGAAGCTATCATGACTGCTGTAGGGCAGAGCGGCATCAAAGATAGAAATGTAGTAATAGGTTTACCTTCTAGTAAAACATTTACAACAGTCATTGATGTCCCGATTATGAGTGAAGGCGAGCTTAATAGCACGATTAAATATCAAATCGATCAGTATATCCCGATGAGTATCGAAGATGCAAAGGTAGATTGGGCTTTATTGGGGCAATCTTTGCACGATCCAAGGCAACAGGAAGTTCTGCTAGCCAGTACGGCCAAGACTTATGCAGAGGATCGTCTTGAATTTATTGAGGGTCTAGGGTTCAATGTAATTGCGGCAGAGCCTGATGCTATTGCCGTTGTAAGGTCGTTGCTTCCAGCGGGTGTTCCTGATGCTCGCTTGATTATCGATGTTGGTGAGCTATCGACTGATTTGGCTATTACATATAACGATGCCCCACGGCTAGTTCGTAACATTCCAACTGGTATCAAATCGCTAGTAAAAGCGGCCGTTCAGAACCTCAATGTCGAGGAGGGTCAGGCGCGTCAATTCATACTTAAGTTCGGACTTGTTCCAGATAGGCTTGAGGGCCAAGTATATCGTTCGATTGAGCCAGTAATGGACAGTTTTGCATCCGAATTAGTAAAGTCTGTTAAGTTCTTTCAAACGCGTTACCCAACAACGCCAGTCGGCGGGATATTATTGTCAGGATTCTCTGCGGTTGTACCTCAGTTTGGCGAATATGTTGCTGCAAAAACTGGAATATCTACATCAATCGCAAATCCATGGCAGCGCGTCCATGTTGCACAATCCGATCAGCAACAGCTTGGCGCTATAGCGTCGGAATTTGCGACAGTTATTGGCTTGGCTCAGCGAAGGAATAAAAAATGATAGAAATTAATCTTATTCCAGACGTAAAACAGGAGTTAATAAAAGCGCAAAGAATGCGTTCGACAGTAGTTGCCGCTGCAATACTTGTTGGAGTTATATCTATTGTGGTGGTTGCGATTTTGGCGACTTATGTTTTTGGAGTTCAACAACTTCGTGGTCGTCTTGATGACACCTCGATTAGTAAAGGCATCGAGACTCTGCAGAGTAATTCTGACTTGGCAAAAACATTAACGATTCAGAACCAACTTACAAAGATATCGTCACTAAATATTGATAGAAAGCTAGATTCGCGTATATTTGAAATGCTTAGAGCGATCATACCTCCATCGCCAAATGATATACAAATCTCGAGTCTTACGGTTGATTCTGACACAAGTTCTATCATTATGGAGGGGCAAGCATCGAATAGCTATGTTGCGCTCGAGACTTTCAAAAAGACTCTTGAAAGTGCTCAGATAAAGTATACTGATAGCAAGAATACGCCTCAAGATCTAGTATATTTGGCAAGTAATATTAGCATTGGCAGTACGAGCTATGGCGAGAGTACCTCAGGCGGCAAGGTATTGAGGTTTACAATCAGCTTCAGCTATGCACCAGAATTATTCTCGGTGTCGTCACATAATATATCTATTGTTATTAGTGCTAACGGTAATGTTACTGACTCGTACCTTGGCATTCCAAAGAGTATCTTTTCTGAAAAAGCTGCTGATATAACGGAGGATGAATAATATGCAATCAAAGGGTGCTTCTGTACGCAAAAGGGCTCAAATTGCCACGGCGAATCGAACGATGTTCCTGTGGGTTGCTGGAGTCTCAATTGTTTTGGGGTTTGCAGTAGTTGGCATAATATTTTTATCGCAAATGCTTATCTTTAACGAAAAAGTGTTAATAGAGAAAGGCAAGACCATTAGCACATTGAATGCAAACATTAAAGCCGTCGATGTATTAAAAGATAGCATTAAAAAACTTGATGCTAATCAAGCGTTAATTGACTCAAAAGCTAATGCGGATGATCAAGCGATTCAAGTGATTTTGGATGCTTTGCCGTCAGAAGCTAATTCAAATGCCTTCGGTGCATCGCTTCAGAATAAATTACTTTCAGGAATTGATGGTCTGACGTTGGATTCGCTTCAGGTAGACCCAGTCGTTGGTGTTGAATCACTTAGCAGTGACGGTAGTACTACTATCGAGACCGGATCTTCATTAAATCAGATAACCTTTACATTCTCGGTAAGCGGCAGCGAGACGGCGTTAATACAAGTACTTCATAATCTTGAGGCCTCGATTCGGACGATAGAAATAACTTCTCTAAAGATTGAGAGTCAGGGTGATATTCAAACTATGACTGTCAAGGGCGTGACGTTTTATGAGCCGGCAGTTATCGTCGAGCTTCAAGATAAGGTGGTAAAACAATGAAAAAGTCTGATAAGGCGATGATAGTGCTAGTAGCGGCAATTAGTGCGATGATTGCTTTCGTAGTTGCAAAAGCAATTTTTGGTGATGTTTATAGTGCATCGGTTAATGTTAAGACGATCGAAGAATATAGTACCGAGATTATTGAACCAGATACGGCGATTTTTAATAAAAATGCAATTAATCCGGCCGTCCAAGTT
Source organism: uncultured Saccharimonas sp. (SeqCode) (assembly GCA_964532235.1). Taxonomy (GTDB): domain Bacteria; phylum Patescibacteriota; class Saccharimonadia; order Saccharimonadales; family Saccharimonadaceae; genus UBA1547. Next base: position 2,691 of record CAZHGY010000029.1, read on the forward strand.
CAAATTAGCGGAACTAATTAGGGGGCTAATTTATGGCTATTCTTACTGAAGATATGCAGGGCAGCCTTGTTGATCTTCTGATTAGCGAAGGTCTTGTTAGCCAATCCGTTCTTGCAAATATCAAAGAGGCGGCTGTGAAAGTAAAGCAGCCAATATCAAAGCTGCTAATTGAAAAGAGTATTGTCGACGAGGAGTTGCTAACTCATGCTATAGCATATATTTCAGGTGTGCCATATGTTAATTTATCTAATAGCGTAATTGACCAAACAATCCTCGGACTACTTCCAGAAGACATTGCAACGCGCTTTCTAGCAGTGCCTTTAGCTGATGTTCAGGGCAGATTAGCTGTGGCGATGGTTGATGCGAACAATGTGCAATCAGTAGATTATTTAGCAAGTCGCATCGAGCGACCGCTGAAGGTATTTATGGCGACAGAGACTGGAATCCGTCATGTATTAAGCCAATACAAAACAGACTTATCTAGTGTCGGAGAAGCAGCCGAAGCTAGCCAGGCGGAAGCCACAGCTGAATCTAATCGTGAGATAAAAACGATTGTACAGGATTCGCCTATCAGTAAGGCTCTAAGTACTATACTTGAGTTTGCATTAAAATCTGGAGCGAGTGATGTACATATTGAACCACTTGAGAGTACTCTCAAGATTCGTTGTCGTGTTGATGGTATGTTACGTGAGATTATGCAACTTCCAAAGAGTATCGAGCCAGCCTTAGTAAGTCGAATAAAAATTTTATCCAATCTAAAGATTGACGAGCATCGTACACCTCAGGATGGTCAGTTTACGGTAAAAATCGCCGGCAAAGAAGTTGACCTACGTATTGCCATCAGCCCAGTTATCTGGGGCGAGCAAGTTGTTATTCGTTTGTTAGATAAGTCTGGTGATACGTTCAATATTGAAGATATGGGCTATGCCGGGCGGGCACTTCGAGCGATTAGACGTGGAATTCGTAAACCAAATGGCATGATTCTGACATCTGGCCCAACTGGAAGCGGAAAGACAACTAGTCTATATGCTTTAATTAAAGAAATAAAGAATGACACTGTAAACATCGTAACATTGGAGGATCCAGTCGAGTACAAGATGAACGGCGTTAATCAAATTCAGGTCAACTCCGAGGTGGGATTGACGTTTGCTAGCGGGCTTCGTTCGATTTTGCGACAAGATCCAGATGTTGTTATGGTTGGAGAGATTCGCGACAGTGAGACGGCAAATCTGGCGGTTCAAGCTGCCTTGACTGGCCATCTAGTATTTAGCACTTTGCATACAAATAGCGCCGCGGGTGTTTTACCACGGTTATTAGATATGGGGATTGAGCCATTCTTGATTGCAAGCACGGTCAATACGATTATTGGACAACGTTTGGTTCGTCGTGTCGCTACAAAGCGCGAGGCGTATCAGTCTAGCCCTATCGAGACCCAAAGTATTATTGAAACAGTTGGTCATCTATTACCGAAGACGCCAGCCGATATCGAAAGGGTTTCAAAAGATTTAGGCTATAAAGACTTGCCCTTAGCTGGTCAAAAAGCTTATACTTTAGTTAGAGGTATAGATACCCCTCAAGCTCCAGCCCCACAGGGCTACAGTGGTCGAGCAGGACTTTATGAAGTCATGGATGTCGATGAAGATATTCAGGGTTTAATCGTTGCTCATGCGACAAGCGCTGAGATTCAAAGAATGGCTCAGCGAAAAGGCATGGTGACGATGAGGCAGGATGGATATCTAAAGGCTTTACAGGGTATCACAACAATTGAAGAGGTAAATCGAGTAACATCGGATACGGCATAAAAGAAGGGTGAAAAGTGGATAATCAAGGACTAAAAATCGAAGTATTGCTAGAGGAAGTTGTTCGCAAGCGGGCTTCAGACTTACACTTGCAAGTTGGCCTACCGCCGATGTTGCGTATTGATGGATCTTTATTGCCTATAGCTGGGTATAATACTTTAAACGAACAAAATGTCGAATCATTAGTTTTTGCAATATTAGACGAAGACCAACGGCAGATTTTGATCAAAGATAAAGAGTTCGATTTTAGCTTTGCCTTTGGTACTATGGGTCGCTTTAGGGTAAACGCTTTTCATGAGCGTGGCAATTTGGCAGCAGCCTTACGTTTAATACCTAACGAGATTAAGACTATTACTGAGCTGGGCCTGCCAACTGTTGTTTCTAATTTTGCGAACTACCCGAGGGGATTAGTTCTAATTACTGGCCCAACTGGTAGTGGTAAGTCAACTACTCTGGCGGCCTTAGTCGACAGGATTAATAGTGAACGATCGCAACATATAATTACCATCGAGGATCCGATTGAGTTTACGCACAAGTCGAAAAAGTCGGCTGTCGTGCAACGAGAAGTGCACTATGATACTTACAGCTTTAGCGCTGCGTTACGTTCTAGCCTACGTCAGGATCCAGACGTGGTATTAATTGGTGAAATGCGTGACTTAGAGACTATTAGTGCGGCTATTACTATCGCCGAGACTGGTCACCTAGTATTTGCCACGCTGCATACGAATAGTGCAGCCCAATCAATTGACCGAATGATTGATGTCTTTCCGCCACACCAACAGCCACAAATTCGGGCTCAATTATCAAATATCCTAATGGCAATCTGCTCACAACGCCTAATACCAGCTATTGGCGGTGGACGGGTACCTGCTGCCGAGATATTAGTCTCAAATGCAGCAGTTCGCAACATTATTCGTGAAGGTAAGTCTCATCAGTTAGATGCAGTTATTCAAACTGGTGCTGATCAAGGTATGCAGACAATGGATAGAACATTAGTAAACCTTGTTCAGAATGGTACGATTACCTACGACAATGCATACGAGGTAGCTGTTGATTTAGTTGAGTTTGAAAGGTTGATAAGGGGTTAGTAGTGAAAAAGTTCACTTATGAGGCTCGTGATCGAAAGACTGGCAGAATCTCCAAAGCTGCTATTCAAGCTGATTCCGAAACTGCCGCTGCGAAATTGCTGATCGATCAGGGTTTTACGCCGATTAGTATTAAAGAGATTAGCGAGACAACGGGGTTTTTATCTAGGATATCTGGCCGAATAACGACAAAAGATAAAGTGGTTTTTACAAGGCAGCTTGCAACTTTGATTGGCGCTGGACTGCCTCTATCGGAAAGCCTTAGCACGGCACTTGAACAGACTCAAAACAAACAGCTGCAATCTATTGTGCAGGATGTTGTAGTTTCAGTTCAGGCTGGTAAATCGCTTTCCGAGTCGTTCTCAAAGCATCCCGAGGTTTTCGACACGGTATTCTTAGCTCTTGTTAGCGCTGGTGAAGCATCTGGTACGCTCGATTCGGCGTTACTGAGAATCGCCAGTCAGCAGGAAAAGGATGCTGCTGTGATGAGTAAAATTAAGGGGGCAATGACTTATCCGATAATTGTTTTGGTGGTGATCATTGGAGTAATGGCATTCATGCTAATTACCGTGGTTCCGCAGGTTGAATCCTTATATAAAGATCTAAAGCAGACTTTGCCGGCTGTAACAAAGATAATGGTTGGTTTCTCATCTATAATAACGAAGTTCTGGTGGATATTAATTATTGTTCTGATTTTTGTTATATTTTCTTTAGTCCAATATCTGAAGACTGAATCAGGTCGACGAGCGATAGACGTCTTCAAGGTGAAAGTGCCAATTTTTGGCATAATGTTTAGAAAGTTATATATGGCTAGGTTCATGCGAACTGGGCAGACATTATTAGGAACTGGTGTTAGTATGTTGGATATGATGGGGCTAACTGCAGCTTCGGTAAATAATGTGTTAATCAAGGATAGCATTTTGCGGGCGGCCGAGAAGGTCAAAGGCGGCAAGGAGTTATCGGCTTCATTAAAGCCCGAGGAATATATATTATCTTTGGTACCTCAAATGATCAAAATTGGCGAACAATCTGGAAAAATTGACGAGATGATGGGCAAGACGGCGCAAGTTTATGAAGATGAGCTTGATGAGCAGATTAGAAATATATCAACATCAATCGAGCCAGTACTTATGGTTGTATTGGCGGTAGTGGCTGGTGGGATGATTGCGGCAGTATTATTACCGATTTATAGTTTAGTAAACGGCATTAAAGTCTAGACATTACAAAGGGCGTAGAGTAATATTAGATTAAGCATAATTATGATACACGGTTATCAGAAAGGTAGTGGGCAACTATGAAGGCAAATATAAGAACAAAAGGATTTACGATTATTGAGGTCGTTTTGGTTCTTGCGATTGCAGGATTGATTTTTATGATGGTTTTTGTGGCATTGCCTTCGCTACAAAAAGCACA
>CAZHGY010000030.1:0-6425 GCA_964532235.1 uncultured Saccharimonas sp. (SeqCode)
AGCGCATCCATGGTAAGGATGAGGTCTCGGGTTCGATTCCCGATCGCGGCTCCAATTCTGATTTTCAATAATAAACTCGACAGAGCTATTGACATCGTTATATAACTATGCTATTATGCATGCACCATAAACATCACGCTAGTATGCGTACGTGGTACCATGAATACCACGCCATACGTATGTGAAGCATTGGTAAATAAATATAGGGGGATGACTTGATGAAAATTAAGTCTTGCTTGCTAAGGCTTTTGCGTTAGTCTGGCTAGCTGATAGCATGCCAGACGGCTGGGAAGCACAGGATGGCCAGAGCATCCGTGGGCCGAGTTCAAATGACTCGGCCTATTTTTTTGGTATAATTAGTTTAGGAGAATAATATATGCCCACATTTAGTTTTGATATAGTATCCGAATACAATAAAGCCGAAATGAATAATGTTTTGGCGATGGCCCAGAAAGAAATCGCAAGTCGGTATGATTTTAAAGGCACGCCAGCTGAGGTGTCTTGGTTGGGCGACAAAAATGGTTTCATAGTAATTGGCGCCAATGATTGGCAAATCGACAGTATTATTGATATTATTCGCAAAAAACTTGCTTCACGCGATCAAAGCAGCAAAGTATTAGACCTAAGTAAAGACATCGCTACCAGTAACATGAAAGCCACCAAAGAAATTCCATTCATATCTGGCCTTGACCAAGACAAGGCAAAAAAGATCACAAAATTATTACGTGATAGTCTGCCAAAAATAAAGCCATTGATTCAAGGCGAAACTGTCCGTGTAACCAGCGCCAGCAAAGACGAATTACAGCAAGCAATGCGCATTATTCAATCTCAAGATTTAGATTTTCCAGTTGCATTCAATAATTATCGCTAAGCGCTTGTTTATTCAGACTCACTTTGCTATAATCTACCTCTGATAGTTTATACAAATTTTAAGGAATAATATGCCAAAAAAGAATACAAAGCGAAAATTAGTTGGTTTAGTCAGTGATGCATCTGGTCACAGAACTTATTACACGACTAAAAATACCCAAAACACCACTGAAAAGCTAGTGTTAAAGAAATATGATCCGATTGCTCGCAAGCATGCTACTTATACCGAAACCAAGAAAAGTCTTGGTCGCAACGAAGTAAAGCCACGTAAGGGCTAAACTAATTCTGCTTGATAATCGATTTGGTCTGCTAACCACAGGCCATTTTGATACATAGCTTCTAAAATAGATTCCGATATCTTTAGCCCTGAAGCATAAATATAGATAATATGCTCGTTTTGCTCAACGGAAAACGGCCAAAAATGATTTCCAAATAGTGTAGCAACTTTTGATGGCAAAATTTGTTGAACCTTTATAGCCATAGCTGGCCTAGCATAAATTGCAAACTTGTCTGTAAAGTCTGGCAGATATTCTTCTAGTGTTCCTAATGTTACCTGACTAATAGCTGGAAAAGCTTGAAAAAAGGAAGAGTAAGCTCTTGCGTCATGGTTAATGGCATTAATAAAAAAATGGGGTAAATCTTGCTCTGTTTTTAACCGAAACGTCATGATTAGCCAATTTTGTGTAATATTAGTTTGGTCGGGCAACCACACGATATCTTTTCGATCAACAATACTGATATCATATCCTCCCGACGACCCAACACAGAAACTATTATCCTTATGGGTCGAAGATACTGTAAAGCCGCGAATAATTTCGTAATCATCTTTTCTTTGATCAACCATTCCAAAATATAGTAAGCCAATCTTTTGAGCAAACTTTCGAATAGCACGCTTCCTATTGCGTGATTCGCCTAGGTTTACTAAATATTTCATTCCTAAATTTATTCCTTGGCAATCATATCTAAAAGAGTTGCAACATATTCAGCGTGCGACCAAGTAAGTGGAGCAGGAGAAATGATTTCATGAGTTACTGGATCATATTGCTCTGCCATTACACCAGTACTTAAGGCTTGATCGCGTACCCAGTTTAATATCTGCATAGCATCAGTAGCATCATTTTGATCAATATAATACTGAGCTAGCCATAGTGAAGTAATAAACCATTTATTACCAGTTATGCCAGCACTCACTTTGCGATAATCATCATTTTCATATCTCGGCAAGCTAATCTCGCCGTCATTTATACCAAATAACTGCTTTATAGTTTCAACAGATGAAATAACCTCATCACTTTTTGAGTCAAACAAACCGAATATATATGGTCCAAACACGCAAGAGCAGTCCACGACATCATCCATTATAATCTTGTTATTCTTGACGTTCAGCCCACGATAAAAAACTTTTTTATCTTCGTTATACAGGTACTTATGCGAAGCAACTTGAATATCATTTGCTGCTAATCGCCATTTAACGGCATTATCGTCATCATTGGCTGCTGTCGCTAAATCCGAGGCGGCTAATAACGCAGCATAAGTAACCGACGTAGTATAAGTGCTAGTTAAAAACGTCTGCTCCCATAGATCATAACTAGCTTTTGGTAAGCCAGTCACCTTATCTATAAAGCTGGCCAAAAAGTTAGCCATTGGCATGATCATTTCTTTATAAAAGTTTCTTAACAAACCTGGTTCAGGATGCATCTTGTAAAATTGAGCAAAAATAAAGAGAGGTAAAGCCGTCTCGTCTTCTTGGATTGGCGGCGTAACAACACCGTCATGTATATATGGATGCCAACTGCTACCTAATGCGCCGTCCGCACGATACTTATGCATCATATATCCAGACGGATGCATACCACGTTTAGTAAATTCAAAAAAACGACGAGCTTCATCTGTATATCCCATTCTTATCAATGGCCATAAGGCATAAGCCCCATCGCGTGGCCAACTATATGCATAGGCATCACGCGAGTAATTTAACATCGATGTATCAGTGCTGGCTATAATCGCACCACGCTTATCAATCTGTGATTTAATAATCATCATGCTCTGCATAAATGTATTTCGATGTGATGGATCAATCTTGTCAATAATTGCATAAGTTGGCTCTAGCCATTCATCCCACCAATCCGACGTTCGCTTTAAATTATACATAGCATTATCATCTTGAATCTTTTTGTGGATATAAATAGCCTCATGTGTCGTAGTGCCAGCTGCAATCCAGTAATGAACACGCTCCGAACTATTAGCACCAATATTCAACAAAAAGCGTATTGTTGAGTCTACACGGCCATGCTCGACATTATTCATACACAATTCACCATCATCGGCATCTAAATACGTCCCCTGACGGCCTTCAATACCAAACAAACCAACTGTATATTGGTCAAAGGATTTATTATTATGTTCGCCAGACACTACAAAGGCTCTGCGTCCGCGATAATGTAATATAGCATTACTGTCGGGCAGATATTGGGCCGTATCAGTGTTGCTACGTGAGTCGCCAATGACAAAAGCCTGGTGCATAAATAGTCGCACCTCACGCGGTTGCTCGCACAAATTAACGACATGGATATTACGCATAAACGCACTAACGTCAGAATCCACAAAGTCATCAAACTCGAGTAAAATTTTCAGATTATCATTTTTTGCAATCGTATGACCAACTAGTGCTGGATAAGGGTAGCGAAAAGTAAATGTCCATTCGCCAGGATTATCTAACCAACTTAGCATGCCATTTATCCAAACTCCCACGTGATGGCGCAAGTTCTCGCCAGCCGAATGATTCTCAAAGCCTACATAAGGATAATAAAAGTCATGAACCATACCAAACCCGTTCAAACCAACATGCAGCTCGCCATTGCTTAGAACAATTGGTCTAGCCATTTAACCCCCCTGTGTGATGATCGTAATGCAACCGCCATCGGATATCACGAATAGCATTAATAAAGTATAAAAACGCATCATAAGGTGACTCGTAAGGACTAAAATAAGCGTGAACATCACCGTCAGTGAACCATTTCGTGCACATATAGTAGAAATGGTCTGACGTTTGCAACTTGCGCCAATCGCTAATTAGCTGTTGGTCATCAGTACGAATAATATCTTCCTCTAGATTATAGACATAGCGTAGAGCCTCTTGCTGCATACTATTGCCCATCCAAGCTGTCAAATCACGTTCTGTGTCTGCCCAAGTTACCGTTTCAGGCATACTAATCTCATCGACTGGCTGAAACGTATTCATAGCACCAGAAACGGTATAAAACGTATGATCATTATTTGATAACCATTTATCGACAAATTTCTCAAAGAAATCAAATATACCAGTATCACCCCACTGATGTTCACCAAAGGTCTCATAGTCCATAAATAGGTTTACTGTCGATCCACCAGAGACTGCAGCATCTACCCAGCTTTTATATGTATCGGCTGTTAAAGGCCACTGCGGCCAATCCTTGTCTCCAAAACGAAAGGCTAAATCGTCACTTAACTGATAGTTCTTTAGTAATAATTTTAGACTCTTCGTACCAGCAGCTTTATATACTTGATTTGGAGTCCTAGAATGTAGTATCTTGTTCCAGCCCTCAGCAATAACTCCATCAAAGCCCTTATCTTCGGCCCATTTTGCTAGCGAATCATTGTAGGCAAGCTCTGTATTACGAAAAACTTTTGTCTCAATACCGAATAATTGTCTAATTTTTTCACGATGCATATCTACTTGTCGGTTGAATTCCGTGACACTGTAGAAGTAGGCAAGAGAATGATAATAGGTTTCTGAAAGTATCTCAACTCGACCAGATTCAACTAGTTTTCTAAAGTCATCCAACACATCTGGAGCCCATTGTTCCGCCTGATCAATAAATGTGCCAGTAATACTCAATGATAATTTAAACTCAGGATAATTTGCTAGAAGCTTTAGCAAGAGTGCGTTCATTGGCCGATATGATTTATCGGCTACTTTATTAAATATCTGTTCGTTATTACTGCCACTGTCTGGATCGAATTCATCGAAATAATCATGCCTAAGAGCCGTGTCAAATACACTATATTTACGCACTCGATATGGTTGATGAACGTGTAAATATAGTGTTACGCCTGATTTATTCATATTTCTACCCCCCGTTGCGCTAATTTATAAACCTTCGTACATAACTTGGCAGCGTCTAACCACGATATTTTGGTATACTCTTTTTTAACATTATCTTTTAGCGACTGCATTAGGGAAGGCGATGTCGCAATTGCGACTAATTGATTTGCAAGTCGCTCCTCATCCCAAAAATCATAACGAAATATATTATTTAATACCTCACCAGCACCAGATTGTTTTGTAATTATTAATGCATTACCATGATGAGCTGCTTCAAGAGCCGTGATACCAAATGGCTCACTAATTGAGCTCATAATGAATACGTCACCAACACTGTAAGCATCACGCCAACGTTTGCCTGTAATAAACCCCGTAAAGAAAACCTTGTCGGCGATGCCTAGTTCGGCGGTTAGCCTAATCAGTTCATCTCTTTGATCACCATCTCCAGCTAGCAAGAAAACCATGCGATCATATTTTTTACAAGCCCTAGCCATACCATGTAAAAAATTCACCAACCCTTTTTGAATAGTGAGTCTTGTAATCGTCACGATAACTGTGTAGCCTTCGCTTTTTAGGCCCTCGAGATATTTATAAGTTTCACAATCATAAATATAGCCATTATTTAGACCGTCAATATCAACAGCATTATGCACAACTTCAATTTTATCAGCAGGAATACCGTATCTTTTTATAATAATTTCCTTAGTGATATTACTAACAGCGATTATACGATCGGCCATCATCATACCCTGAGATTCAATTTCACGGACCAACGGATTACCCAGGCCACCACCAGACCGATCAAACTCAGTTGCGTGAACATGAACAACTAACGGCACATTAGAGACCTGCTTAGCATACACGCCAGCTTCCATAGTTAACCAATCGTGGGCATGAATAACATCTGGCTTAACACGTTTGACTAGACGACCAACGTATTCAACGTAGCGCTTTTGAACACCACGCATATCACATAAATCATTAGCGTCGGCATCAGTCAATGACTTATATTGCACCCTAGCACTGTCATATACCCCTAGGCCGTTCCTATCCGCAGGGCGCAATTTGGTCGCACAGTGGATTTTCATAAATTTAATGCCTGGATGCGTTGCTTGATAGGGGACAACGAAGTCAATCTGCGATCCCTGAATAGATAAAGCTTTAGACATATTATAACAAGCTACGCCTAAACCGCCGCTGAAATGAGGAGGCAATTCCCACCCGAGCATTAATATTTTCATTACACTCTGTTTACTATAGCCATTATGGCTATAAGCCTGCTCCTATTTAAAATTTGAATATTCGACTTTAATTATAGAACAATGCTTATGTTTTTACAATCATTGCACTTCCTCATAATTATCTGTTAAAATAACTAGGTACAAGATGACACTATAGGGGTATAGTACAACGGCTAGTACACGGGTCTCCAAAACCTGAAATCGTGGTTCGATTCCTCGTACCCCTGCCA
>CAZHGY010000031.1:0-5236 GCA_964532235.1 uncultured Saccharimonas sp. (SeqCode)
AAGTTTGATTACCATAGTATTAGGAGTGAAAAGGCCAGGATTAGCGTTGCTACGAACAAGACTATAGCGCGATTTCTGCTGTTTGTCGCAATAGGAATGGCTGTTGTCGGTGTTGCTCTGGTGATTTATCATTTTGCGATAGGTTGGCTATTACTAGGTTTAGCAGCTGCACCAGGAATGATGGCCGAATGGTATCAAGGTGAATTACATCACTTAGCAACTGCAAAAACCCCAAAAACTATTGATGATTTATTATCGGCCGAAGTCTTAGGCAGGTTGTCTGAGAACCCGACACCGCTTGAAGTAGCCCGTATAGTTGGGCAGCTGCGAGGGGGCAACTTCTTTTCGATTAGATTTGGAATCGGTAATACATTCTTGTCGGAGCTATCATCAAATGATAGTGCCGATATGCCGGCCGTTTGGTTGGAGGCATGTAAGATTCGTGATCAGACTAGTAGTCGCAATATATCTTCAGTCGTGTTGGTTGTGGCGCTTGTAAAGGCTAGCCCAGCTTGTCAGAAACTTCTGAATGTTCTTAATCTCGAGATTGATGATTTGATAATCGGTATTAACTGGTACAATCACGTTCGGGAATTGATTGAAGATTATCGAAAACCAGCAAAAACTGGTGGTATCGCTAGGGATTGGTCGTTTGGTTGGACGCCACTACTAAATAGATTTGGCCAGAATGTTAGTCTACGAATCGATAGCGTTTCTTTGTTGAGACTAGAGTCACACGATGAAGCGGTCGAACAACTAATGGGTATTTTTAGTAAAAATGGTCGCCAAAATGCAATGTTAGTTGGTCAGCCAGGCTCGGGCAAGACCAGAATTGTTCATTCTTTTGCAGCAAGGTTAATAAATGGCTATTCTAAAGTTCCAAAATCGCTTAAGTACTGCCAAGTCTATATCTTGGATGCAGCCGCATTGATTGCGGCAGCACCAGATCGTGGTGGATTGGAAAACTTAGTTCCTCGTATCATGTACGAAGCTTATGTTGCAAAAAATATTATTATTTGTTTAGATGATGCACACTTATTCTTTGAGGATGGTATGGGCTCCGTTAATATATCCAATATATTACTACCAATCATCAATGCCGGCAGAGTAAAGCTGATTTTAGCGGTTGATGAACAGCGACTATTACAAATAAATAGTCGCAACCCAGAAATTGCTAATGCATTAAATCGAATAGTAGTCTCTCCAGCCACCGAAGAAGAGACTCTAGAGATTATGCAAGATAGGTCAATACAAATTGAGGCTCAGAATGGCGTCATGTTTACGTATCAGTCGATGGTCGAGGCATATCGTTTGAGTGAGCGCTACATTCATGATATTGCTATGCCAGGTAAAGCTTTGAAGCTACTAGAGGCGGCTGCAAATTATGCTGAAAATAGGCTAGTTACGACAAAGTCCGTTCAGTCGTCAGTAGAGAAAACCTTAGGTATTAAGGTGAGTCTGGCTACCGATGCTGAAGAGCGCGATAAATTATTAAATCTTGAGAGCTTAATTCACGAAAGAATGATTAATCAGAAGCGCGCAGTCACTGTTGTTAGTGATGCCTTAAGACGCGCTAGAGCTGGTGTGCGCAATCAAGGACGTCCAATTGGTACGTTTCTGTTCTTGGGTCCAACTGGTGTAGGTAAAACTGAGTTAGCTAAGGCCTTAGCTGAAGTATATTTTGGTGGTGAGAACCGTATTATTAGGCTTGATATGAATGAGTTTGTCAGCACTAACGACGTATCGCGTTTAATTGCCGACGGAGCTGATTACTCCGAAAGTTTGACAGCTAGAGTAATGAAGCAACCATTTAGCGTTGTTCTTTTGGATGAAATCGAAAAAGCGCATCCTAATGTTATAACTACATTATTACAGATGTTAGATGAAGGGATATTACGCGATATAAAGAATCGCGAGGTTAGCTTTCGCGATACGATTGTGATTGCTACAAGTAATGCAGGCGCTGATAGGATTCGAGAGTATATTGATCGTGGATTGGATGTTGAGAAGTTTGAGAGTCAATTTGTTGATGAGTTAATAAAGACCAATCAATTCAGACCAGAATTTTTAAACCGTTTTGATGAGGTTGTGATGTTTAGGCCATTAAACAAACCAGAATTGCTGCAAGTTATAGACCTGATGGTTGAAGGCGTCAACAAGACCATGTCTAACCAGAAGGTCAGAGTTGAGGTTGCACAGGATGCCAAAGAATATTTGGTTGAAAAAGGCTACGATCCAAAATTAGGTGCCAGGCCAATGAGACGAGTTGTACAGCGAGCCGTCGAGAATACAGTTGCAAAACAGATGTTGTCAAGCAATGTTACTCCAGGTAGCGTGGTTGAGGTTTCGTTAGACCAAGTTAAATCTGCTCTTGGTGACGAGGGTGCAAAAACAGAATTATTACAATAAATTGGCACTCTTGACTGCAGAGCGCCAATTAAATATAATTGTTTATGAAGGCTTGCCTTCGTAAATAGAATTAAAACATTAAAGGAGGTTATTATGAGTAACTTAGTTAAATTTGATCCGTTTGCTGAAATTCAAGCACTACAGCGCCAATTCTTATCAGATGATTGGTTTGTGCCAGTTAAGGGTATGCAAATGCCAACTACTGATGTGTATACGGAAGATGATAAACAATTAACAGTTGAAGCACACCTACCAAACTTTGACGAAAAAGATATCGAAATACAAGTTGATAAGGGTGCACTAGTCATTCGTGCTGAAAAACACGAACAAGAGACCGACAAAAAGAAAAAATACGTTGTTCGTGAAAGCAGTAGCAGCTTTTATCGTAGAATTTTGCTGCCAGAAGTCGCAGATGAAGACAAGATCGATGCCAGCATGAAAGACGGCATATTAAAAGTCACTGTTCAGTTTAAAAAACTTCCAGAGCCAAAGAAAATCGCCATCAAGAAATAATTTATTTGTGCTTATCTGTCCAAATGTTCTTGGCTTTTTGAACGACGAAAGTCGAAATTATAAAAGCCAAAACTGGCACTATGGCATTAAACCATGGCTGGTTAACTCCGAGCCAGGATAGATATAGGCCAATGACTAAGAATGTCACGAGCGTAACAAGGGCGCGACGGGCGAGGCTTGTTTCCCATGCTTTATCTAGCTAGACGCGCCTATTACGCTTTTCGATAATCTCTAATCTTTCTTCTGTTGATAATTTCATGTTATTACTATATCAAAAAAATGGTAGATTATATCTCTTTTAGTATCTCGCGCAAATCATTAATGATATAATCTGCGTTTTTTGTTTCTTCATGTTTACGACCTGGATGTCGATAATAGTATGTTATGGCGTCGAATTCTTTTCCTAAAGCCAGATCACCTTCGGAATCGCCGATTGCCACAATATTGCTGAACTCTTTATTGCTAAGGTAGCTACGCAATGCATCGGATTTAGATTTATGCGTCTGATGAGCATTGACGCCGATGATTCTTGACTTATTAAAAAATGACTTTATCCCAATAGTATTTAGGTACCATATTAGATCATCGGGTCTAGTGTTGGATATGATGATTTGTTGATTATTAGAATCATTTATACTACGCAAAAGTTCAATAACGTGGTCGTTAGCTTTGATGCTGTCTGTAATAATCTGTCTATGTTCGTTGACGTATCTAAAACACTCGGCTTGTAACTCCAGGCATTTTTCGGTGGATAGATCTGGCATTAGCATTTCAAAATACTGATACCATTTTAGCCCAAGGTATTCGTCATTTTGTTTCTCGCTAAGACGTTCTTTATAACCCATTTCCTCAAGAACTTTGTTCGTGATTATGTACACCGCCTTTTCGTTGTCCTTTTCGAGAACACCATGAAAATCCCAGACAAATAATTTCATTACATAAGTATACTATTTAATATATTAATTGTAATGGGATGAGGATATCGGCCAGGTACCAAAATAATAAGGCTAGGTATGCCTAGCCTTATTATTTTGGTACCCCGGGAGGGATTCGAACCCCCGACCTGTGGGATAGAAGCCCATCGCTCTAATCCACTGAGCTACCGGGGCGTACCACCTAAATATTATATCAAATTTCACCCAATTTGGAGATGGACGATTATTGTACTATAATTTAAGCATAAGGGGGAAACAGTATGACAAGTATTTTTGATAATGGACCGTCGCCAACAGTAGCAAATGTTGAGGCGTTGACGCTTGAAAATGAAAATTATAGAACAACACTGTGGACTGGATCGAATCTGCAGATGACATTAATGGCTATCGCGCCAGGCGATGATATCGGGTTAGAAGTTCACCAAACAAATGATCAGTTCTTGCGAATTGAGCAGGGTGAGGCAAAAATCTCGATTGGTCCAGATAAAGATAATATGCAGACTTGGACGGCTGGAGATGGCTTTGGCGTGTTTGTGCCAGCAGGTAACTGGCATAATCTGGAAAGCATTGGCACTGATACCTTAAAGGTATACTCGATTTATGCTCCAAGCCACCATCCTCATGGTACGGTCCATGTTACTAGGGCTGACGCAGACGCAGCAGAATAAAAAGGGCCTATAAAAAGTTTTAAGGCGGCACCTGGCTGGTGCCGCCTTTTATTGGACGCGTTTTACTTGATAATTATCAATTTCTGGTCTTGACAACCATATGCAAGAGCGAAAACGATATTTTTCACCCCATAATTTGATAATGTCTTCGCTATTTCGTGTGCTTCAGCAGCGGTAATAGTATCGCAGACGAAAAGCACTCTTTTCTTCGCGAGGGTACGGTTCTTTAACCAAACTTCATTCGGGATATGGTTCGTTATATTGTTACCTCGATAGGCGAAGAACGAAGCACCTATCCCCCCTGCGACACCTGGACAATGCTTGATTGTCTGGCTCGCGAACGAAAAATCATCCGAAAAAGCTAGCCCGGTGCTGTTGTGTTCAGATATTGCAGACATCACCACTTCCGGATAAAACTTGATTTTGCCGAGTTGCTGGCCTACCTCTTGTGCAGGTTTTACATACTGCAGATTTACCGTTGCTTCCATATGAATGTGCGCCCCTATGTAAAAATATTTCCAGGTATGGGACTACCTAGATTTTTCCACTATATCATATACGACTGATACAGTCAAGCTTTTTGAGGCAAAAATATGCTTGATCATCGGGGTAGACCCAAGGATATAATCAGTGATATAATATACGAATGAGCGGGCGTCGTATAGTGGCTAATATACCTGCCTTCCAAGCAAGTGACGAGAGTTCGATTCT
>CAZHGY010000032.1:0-5101 GCA_964532235.1 uncultured Saccharimonas sp. (SeqCode)
ACTCGGGGCCTTGCGCATACAATATATCAGCCGATCAACCATATTTTGACATGTCCCAGCCTATTCATGTCGTATCTCAATGGGGAGAATATGATGCAAATTTATCACTCAATAATACAAGCTGGTACTCCCCGTACATTAAGTTCAAGATACAGGCTTACGATAAATCATATAACCTATCCGAAAATTCAATTATTGGCACTATGAAGTATGATGCGGAAGCACCAGACGCTGAATATTTAGTACTCTATCCGAATAAAGTATCCAGTAGTAAAGCGGCAACAATAAAGTTAGTCAACATTGGCGGAGATATAAGCGACGGCTATGGCGAGTCTAGCGACGGAGGCGAAGGCTCTGGTGTCGCAGGAATTAGGTATTGCTCGTACGATGTAGTTAATGGTGATTACGAGCGATGCGAAAACCCAACCAATTACAATGGGCCTGATACAGCCGACGAAGACGGTAATTACGGCGGTTACTATAATGCTAATTCCACACAAATAACCCTTCATGCTGATGATCCGCAAATATCCGACAATGGTGCAAACTTTGTTGTGCTTGCAATATTCGATAACGTTGGAAACTTTAGGACTCTTAGCGACAGTGATGGCGGTTATGTATTCATATCCCACGGTGTGTCCGCAGCCCCGTCCAGCTTAACGGCTGACCCAGCCGAGGCAGATTCAAATAGTTTTAGCTTCTCATGGGAAGCTCCAGCCCCACCAGATGATATGGTGGCATCAATCCTCGAAGGTTCGCCAGATAATATGGACTATTGTTGGACTGTAAACACCGAAATAGCTACTGATGGCAGTAACTGTAACTGGACGGCAAAAGGCGTAACGTCACTGCCAACCGGTCCATACGCCACACAACAAGGCTTAAATACTCTATATCTAATGACAAGGAACGAAGCTGGCAACTTTAGCACCGTTAAGCTAGTTGACGACGATGAAGATCCTTCAACACCTATGGTTCCACTATATGTTGATGATGATGAAAATCCAGCAACTCCAATGGTTACAGTGTCTAACGTAGCAACCGTAACTTTCAAGACAAGTACGGATGCACCTGGCATACCAGAGCATGTTGAGGCTATCGATGTCTCGACCAGAGAGGCTACACCACCAATGTATCGTATTGCTTTATCTTGGAGCAAACCAACAACTGGATACGATAAAATAGCATCTTATCGAATAATGCGTTCAACTGAAGAAAGTGGAGCGTACGCTCAAGTTGCATCAGTATCGAACGACACCTACAGCTATGTGAATACTAGTCTCGATACCACAGTGACATATTATTACTACATTCTAGCCTGCGATAATGCTGGTAGCTGTGGCATAGCCAGCAGCATCGTTAGCTTAAAGCCAGTCGGCTATTATACCACTCCAGCTGCCCTTTCCGATGGCCCGACCGTTACAAATATTAGCACTAAAAAAGCAACCGTTAGCTGGACTACTAATCGAGAAACAGACAGTAAAATATTTATCAGTACAGAGCCTCAAGTTAACACTAATGCCGATTATGCCGCTGGTAATTCCACTATTCTGATGAACCACAGCCTAACCTTAAATAACCTGCAAGCTGGTACAACATACTACTACCGTACAGCCTGGTCTGATTCGGGCGGTGAAGCACTTAGTCCAGAAAAGTCCTTTACAACTTTACCTGCACCAAAAGTGTCAGAGGTATCGATAACCGGAGTAGGCATAAGTGGCGCAACGATTAACTTCTTGATTGAAAACTCATCAAAGCTCAGCCTATATTATGGTAAAACCGAGTCATTCGGTGGTGTTACATCCATCAACACATCTTTCACAAAGAGTAGTTATTCAATAGCTATACCAGAGCTAGAAGATGACTCGAAGTATTATGTCAAGCTGAACGGTTTCGACGCCGACGGTAACGAATATTCTGGCGATATTTATACATTTACAACTCTACCAAGACCAAAAATTAGCAACCTAAGGTTCCAACCCATTGCCGATGCCTCAAGCAATACAACCAAAGTGACATGGACAACTAACGTCCCCACTAGCAGTGAGATTAGCTACAATCCTGTCGGTGGATCCGCCCAAGAAGTTATTGTCAGTAAATTAGGAGTTGAACACGAGATCACGATATCTGACTTAATTGATAATACTGACTATGTATTAGTGGCTAGATCACGCGACGCTTCAGGCAACCTGGCAGTGTCAGACACACAGACATTTAAGACAGCTCTTGATACTCGCCCACCAAAGATTAGCGATATCTCCGTCGAGACAACGATTAAAGGCAATGGATCAGAGGCTCGAGGTCAAGTAATCGTATCTTGGACAACCGACGAACCAGGCACCAGCCAAGTTTCTTATGGTCAGGGATCACCAGGAAGTTATAGTAATAAGACCGCCGAGGATAGCCGTTTAAGCACTGAACACGTCGTGATTATCTCTGACTTATCAATATCCAGTATCTATCAAATCCAACCACTGTCAAAAGATAAAGCAGCTAATGAATCTAAAGGCGCTAACCAGTCAGCCATCATAGGTAGAGGCACCGAGGACGTATTTACGATAATCTTTAACTCATTGCGTAATATATTCGGGATAAAAGGTTGAAATAATGCAAAACAGTAAATTAATCGAATTTAGAGGAGTAACAAAAGCGTTTGCTGCTGCAGGTAGCCAAACAGTTGTTCTAAATAATTTAAGCTTTGCGATTGAACGTAATAGCTTTACGGTTATCTATGGCCCTTCTGGTAGTGGAAAAAGTACTATTCTCAACATTCTACTAGGCCTGTTACCACCAACCGCTGGAACAGTATTGGTTAATGGAGTAGATCTATATAAGCTAGATAATAGTCAACGTGCCCTGTTTCGTGCTCAACACTACGGTGTAATATCACAAAACAATAACTGGGTGACCAGTCTAAATGCTATTGAGAATGTCGCTTTGCCGATGATGTTAAGCGGATCGTCATATAAGGATAGTCTGGAAAAAGCCAAAGATAGTATCGACAAAATTGGCTTACAAGAATTTAGTAATTACCACCCTTCCGTATTATCCGTTGGTCAACAGCAACGTATGTCGGTTGCTCGTGCAACCGTTGAAACACCTATGCTATTAGTCGCCGACGAGCCAACGGGCAGCTTGGATAGCAAAAACGGTGATTTAATTATGAAGATTATTACAAAGTACAAGAACGAGCATAACTCCACAATTATTCTAGTTACTCATAATATGGATTACCTCGCCCTTAGTGATAACCGTATTTTTCTGAAAGACGGCATAATTGAGCAATACAGTGGTGGCTTCTTCGAGAAATCACAAGAGGCTAAAAAGATCTATAGAGGAAGCTCAGGTGACCAATAATGAACACGTTAACATCCAGTAATAAGTCGTCATCAGGCAATATCTATTCGTCAATGCGAATGAGTGTATTATTAAAGATTGCAAGAAAAAATCTATTCTCTCGCAAATTACGAACAATTTTAACCATAATGGGCGTTGTTATTGGCGTCAGTGCTGTGGTATTCCTAGTCTCGTTCGGAGTTGGCTTGCAGAAACTAGTTGAAAAACAAGTTATCGGATCAAAATCAATCAAGACGATTGATGTTAATGCGGCCGAATCTAGGCTATTAAAGTTCGACGACACATCAATTAATAAAATTGCTGGTATTGCTGGCGTTTCTAAAGTTGGAAAAGTTTATACCATTGCTGGTAAGATAAAAACTAATGAGTCAGAATCATCATCAGTCGTGTATGGAGCTAACCAAGCATATCTTGAGCTTAGTTCATTTAACATAGTATCTGGCAGCATGATTAGCACTAGCGACACTAGCGCCGCCATGGTAAACTCGTCATTATTAAAAGTCCAAGGTATAACTGATAATGATAAGGCTATTGGTCAAGATATCTCTATTACATTTATAGTGCCAGCAAAAGGCACGGTTGCAGAACACACGGCAACGGTCAACCTATCTATTAGTGGAGTAGTCGAAAGTGGCAGCGGGTCTGAAGTGCTCATACCTAGCTCTGTTATTGAAGCCAAAGGAATAGCAAACGCGTCGCAGCTAAAAGTCCTTGCCGAAGATCGTGACAGCGTTGCAAAGATACGTAGTGATATTGAAAGCCGTGGCTATACTACTACCTCACCTCTAGATACAATATCCGAGATTGATAGAATATTCCAATTGATTCAACTGATTTTGATTGGTTTTAGCAGTATCGGCATGATAATCGCCATATTAGGTATGTTCAATACCTTAACGATAACCCTACTCGAGAGAACTCGCGAGATTGGCTTAATGGTTACCTTAGGCGCCCAACAAAAAGATATAAAAAGATTATTTATCGCTGAAGCCCTGATGCTATCCGTAATTGGTGGAGCTTTTGGTATAGTTACTGCCTTTATATTCGGTAAGATTGGCGATTTAATATTGAATATAAAGGCACATAGTAATGGTATTACCGATAACCTGACCGCATTCTATATATCACCTTTGCTAGTAATATGTACTGTAGCAGTTGTTATAGTTATAGGTTTATTGGTCGTATTCTTCCCTGCACGCCGAGCCTCCAGAATAAGCCCACTTGATGCTATGCGCGAATAATCCAATTAGCCTATAGTGCATAATTAGTGCAATTTCTTTAGTAATGGCCGCCTATGCCTGATTATCTTGTGAGTAAATTCAGTCGGCGACGAATGAGTGGCAGGTTCACGATCTAGCTCTCCAATCATAAGCTCAGTCAATAATTTCCTTGGCACTTCGGGCTTGATCACGTTATTAGTCTTGGACGAAGTAATATTAATATGGGCTTTTAACGGTGATTGCATAATCGAGGTTGGCTTATCCGAGATATACTTCATTATCGGAATAGTCGGCAGGGCTCTGTGTACAATATCAGCTACCTTTACTACTTCTAGATTAGACTGGGGTAAAGTTGAACGACTCTGGCGAATACATAGCAGCTGGCTGTTATGACGTGACGGCACCTTCAGCTTAGTTCGGATAGCATAAGTATTATTCATATACTATATTATAGCTTAAATATCAAAAATGGTGCGGGTACAGAGACTCGAACTCTGGACCTCTTCCTTGGGAAGGAAGCATTC
>CAZHGY010000033.1:0-4480 GCA_964532235.1 uncultured Saccharimonas sp. (SeqCode)
TGTTTGGGTTGGTCAACTTTTTGAGCATACCAATATTTTTTAGTAATATAATCTCCACGTCCGTGGCTTTGTCATTCAGCTTTTTTGCTAACAAAAAGTTCACATTTAAAGATAATGATCAAAACGCCAAACGTCAATTAATCAGATTTCTAATGGTAACATTGTCGGGTCTATGGATTATTCAGCCAATAATAATCGCCATAACAGATATGGTGTTCTTCCGCTCAATCGGCACTAACAACATCATGCTACTATCTGGCAAGTTAATGGCCAGCTGTATAACGTTAGTCTGGAATTATTTATTGTATCGAAAGTTCGTATTTAACAGCAAAACAGGCGAATAACTTATTCTTCTTCGGATTTGGATTCTTCGTCGGTCTTGGCAATCGTAATCTTACGATCAAAGCCTTCACCTTCCGAGAAAGTCTTGATATCGCCATAGTCACTAGCTACCTGATGGACGATTCGTCGGTCAGCTGGATTCATACCCAGAGTCTTTGAAACACCGGTACGCTGGACTTCTTCAACCCATTGTTTAGCCTGTTCAGCGACACGGTTAGCGCGTTGGCGCTTGTAATCAGCAATATCAATATTAACGCGCGTCAGTTCACCTTCTTTGTTGCGGAGCACTGTGGATACAATATACTGCAAGCTGCGTAAGGTTTCGGCATTGCGACCAATCAGCAAACTGTTCATCTCGTTTGATGGCACCGATAACTCAATAACATCATCTTCACAAGTCGATGTCACCGCTAAATTCGCCCCAAAGAACGACAATATATCCTCCAGATATTTCTGCGCAAATTGTATTGATTCTTCTTTGTCCATGATTATCTCCTTTTACTTACTCTTCCGGGGTGTGTCCTTGGCGGTTATATGAACAATGGTTGCCTCTTGCGATAATTTGGCCCGCGCCTTGGCGGTAGCTTTTTTGCCCGGATTCACGACCGGCGCCTCTTCTGCAATTTCAATCATTTCCTCGGCATCACCCTTTAATATGTGATGTTGTTGGACAACAGCCACTAGGTTGGATACCGTATAATACAATGCTAATGCGCCCGGCATCTTGATCATAATAAAGAACATCATAATCGGCATAAACTTAGTCATCTTGCTCATCATCGCCGCATTCATTTCGGTTTGATCAGCTGGTTTACCATCGGCGGTCTCACTTAACAGGTCACGTAACTTCTTTTTGGATTTTTGCTGAGGCATGGTTTGCTTAGACATAATATACTGAGTTACCGATGCACCAACGGCCAGGATTAACAACAATATATCAATTGTCATCGGGTTCGATGTAACGGCGACTTTAGTTAAATTCAAAAATCCCAACAGATGATCGTTGAAGTTTTCTGGATGGGCGATAATCTCTTTGATTGGTCCTAGGTCTTTCAAAAACCCATAAGTAAAACTGGCTATCTGATCACGCTGTAGTGTAAAGACTCGAATAACCGAATAAAGGGCAATAAATATTGGCAGTTGGATAAATAAGATGCCAATTGAACGAAAAGGACTGACATCGTGCTTTTTGTATAATTCCATCATCATTATACTCTCGGCCTGTTTATTGCCCTTCGCCTGGACTTTAATCTTGGCCATCTCGGGCTGTAGCTTTTGCATTGCCTTGGCCTGATGAAGCTGCTTTTTGACCAGTGGCCACATTAATAGACGCACGAATATCGTGAATATAATGACAGCAACACCAAAGTCACCACCCGGGATTATGCTATATAGCAAAAATAGCAGGTTAAATATTGGCTTCACAACAATCGTATTAAACATAAATAATCAAAAACTCCACAAATAACTATTATCTACTGTTATTATACCAGTTTTGGGGATTTATAACACATCTAGACTATCTAAGTATGCCGGCTTGTTTGAATAGTTGGTTTAGTTGATCTGACATATCTTTGTAATCCAAGAACAACAATTCGCTTGATGCAATAATAATCACAACATCCCGAACAATATCAAAAGATTTTAAGTTTTGACGAACATATTCATATATTCGACGACGAATCATATTGCGCTTAACCGCGCTCTTTAGGACTTTCTTACTGACAACAACCGCAATTCTAGATGCCGTTCGTCTTTTGTTCGATATACTTTTAATATTAACCAAATGCGACCTGGTGGTCGCGCCATTTTTATAGACATAGTCCAGGCTGCTATGCCCATGGAATCGGTTTTTATACGGTATCATGTTTAATTAATTATACCTTAATCATCACCATATAAACAAAAACACTGCAGATTAATTTGCAGTGTTTAATGTTTAGGCCGTCAGTTTTGCCCTGCCCTTTGCGCGGCGTCGTTTGATAACGTTACGTCCACCCTTGGTAGCAATACGTGCACGAAAACCATGCGTTTGGGCTCGATGACGGGTGTGTGGTTGGAATGTTTGACTCATATCTGTAGTAGTATACTTAAATTATCTGTTTTTAGCAAGATAATACTTGAATTTTCCTGGTTTAGATTTCTTGATATCAAAAAGTTATCCACGAAAACATCGCCTTTATCCACAAAACTACCAGTGTCACGAAAAAATGTGCATAACTCGCACCCCTATATTGCCCGTCCCCTTTTCATTGACGCTACTGGTTGTGGAAAACTCTGCTATCGGCTATAGTTATTAGTAATAGAGTGTTTTTAGAGAGGTAGTAATTAATATGCATCATGCATTATGGCAAAGTGTGTTAGGAGAAATCGAGTTGACGGTTTCTCATGCCACCTTTACTACGTGGTTCAAAAACACCGAGTTAGTCGATCAGACTGATGATGAAGTCGTCATCTCCGTCCCGAACATATTTGCAAAAAAACAGTTTGAGGTAAAATTTAACGACCAAGTCAAATCAGTTCTACAAAAGAATAAAATTAACCCAAAAAAGATTACATATATAATCAGTTCTACCAATAAAGGTAGCCGGTCTAACCGTGAGACCACCCTATCCTCAGAGTCCGAAGTACTAACGAATCAAGTATCTAGCCCATCAACACCAGCTACACCAGCTGTTGTCGGAGGGCTAAACCCACGCTATACATTCGATAGCTTTATTGTTGGTTCGTGTAATGACCTGGCCTACACTGCCAGCCGAGCTGTTGCGACAAATCCTGGCGTCAAATACAACCCGCTATACCTATATGGCGGTGTCGGCTTAGGTAAAACTCACCTTATGCAGGCAATTGGCAATGAGATAGTCAAAAATGATCCAAAAATGCGCGTCATATATATTAGTTCTGAAACTTTTGTAAACGAATTTCTGGATTATATTAGATTCAAGAAAAAAGGCTTTTCGGATAAATATCGCAATGTTGATGTACTAATCGTCGATGATATGCAGTTTATTGCCGGCAAAGAGAAAACTCAGGAAGAATTCTTTCACACCTTTAATCACCTACACCAAAATAATAAACAGATCATCATCAGTAGTGATAAGCCGCCAAAAAGTATTCCTACCCTAACCGAACGTCTGCGCAGTCGCTTTGAGATGGGTATGGCTATCGATATTCAAATGCCAGACTTTGAAACCAGGTGTGCGATATTGAATATTAAAGCATCCCAATCAGGTGTCACATTAAAACAAGAAACTATTGAATATCTAGCCACAAACATTAAGACAAACATTCGTGAGCTAGAGGGCGCCTTAAATCAACTATTAGCCTACGCCGAAATGCGCAACATAGAGCCCGACATTACAACGGCCGAGGGTTTATTAGGTAACATCCGACACTCTCGCCCACAACATGTTTCTAGTAAAAAAATTATTGATCAAACCGCCAAGCATTTTCAGGTTGAACTAAAAGAGATCTGTGGAGACAAGCGCGACAAATACATTGTTGTACCTCGCCAGATTGCCATGTACCTACTCAGGAGTGAGTTGCATTTAAGCTTTCCAAAAATCGCCAGTGAGTTAGGCCGTAAAGACCACACCACAGCTATTCATTCAGTTGAAAAGGTCGAGAAAGCCATAAAGCTAGACTACTTGATTCGCGAACAAGTATCAGCAATCAGGGAAAAATTATATGCCTAATAACATATCTATAGCCTGGTTAAAAAATGTGAACAACCTGCGGACTAACAGTAGTAAAAACAGTGACCATACAACCACCAACAGTACTACACCAACCCAACCAGTCACCAAAATAGGTTCACAAACCGTACTTATAAACCAAACTAGTAACCCGTTTTACACCAACCAATCCACAGGCAAATCATCCAAAACTAACCTGTTGAATAATAGTTTTACCCATTATCCACAGTACCTATTAATATGTAACCCAAATAAAATTTAAAGAAAGGAAACAATAATGGAAATTACTGTAACCCAAGAAAATTTAAATAAAGCCTTAGCTGCAGTCAGTCGAGTAGCTAGTATTAAAACGCAACTTCCAATACTTGGAAATATATTGTTCAGAACAGATGGCCACCGTTTATTAATAGCCGCCACTAATTTAGAGATAGCAATAACTCAAT
>CAZHGY010000034.1:0-4454 GCA_964532235.1 uncultured Saccharimonas sp. (SeqCode)
TTTCCAGGTTCAAATCTGGCAATGCTGACAATGGAGTGCCAGATTTTAGGTGGGTTAGTAGTCGCTCCAGATATTCCGGGATAACCTTTAACTTTGGGTTAGCTTTGGCTTCATGCGCGGCCTTAGACAGGCGAGTATCGATAGTTTGAATATCCGCCAAGATCAATTCGGTATTAATGATATCAATATCGTCACGAGGATTTAACTTGTCCGAGATGTGAATGACGCTGTCGTCTGCGAATGCTCGGACGATATGAACGATGGCATCACACTGACGGATGTTGGCCAAGAATTTGTTGCCAAGTCCTTCGCCCTTACTGGCGCCAGCTACCAGTCCAGCGATGTCGACGAAAGTGACGGTAGCAGGGATTATCTTGTTGGTTTTATACAATTCAGCTAATTTGTCCAGGCGAACATCTGGGACGGGGACAATGCCAGTATTGGGCTCGATCGTTGCGAACGGATAATTTGCCGCCAAAATATTATTATTTGTCAGGGCATTAAACAATGTCGACTTGCCAACATTGGGTAATCCGACGATTCCGATGGATAGGCTCATAAAACTATTCTAACAGGTGTAGGCTAAATTATAAATAATTACGATAACTAGTGTTTGAGTTGATTATTATGGTATTATTAAAAAAGGTAAGCGTAATGGAGAGTAATTAATGCCAGACGAAGTTGTACAACAAACGCCGTCCAAGAAAGTCCGAAAACACTTTTCAAAAAAGAAAAAATTGATTATTTTTTTGATTATTTTTGTTGTTTTGGCTGGTGCCGGTTTTGGTGCGTATCTGATATTTAATAACGCAACAAAGATTTCTATTGATGACCAAGCAGTGTTACTATCCGCAAAGGGTAAAACCGGTGAAGCAACGGACTTAATTGATGCACAGTTGAGCGATAATAATAATGAGCCAACTAGGATGTCACTGCTTAACTTGAAGGCAACAATATTATTTAACGCTAATAAATATGATGAGGCTCTAGCTATAGTTAAGCAGTTATATAGTTTGAAAAAAAGTGAATCATTTGCGGCCTTCTTAGCGCAAATATATGCGGCAAACGGTGATAAAACAAATGCGATTAAATATTACCAAGAGGCGATTACGTTAATTGGTGATACATCTGAAAGTGGTAGTAATGTCAGTGATTACTATGAATATCAGATTAATCAATTA
The DNA here is from genome assembly GCA_964532235.1 of uncultured Saccharimonas sp. (SeqCode). Taxonomy (GTDB): domain Bacteria; phylum Patescibacteriota; class Saccharimonadia; order Saccharimonadales; family Saccharimonadaceae; genus UBA1547. Next base: position 1,182 of record CAZHGY010000034.1, read on the forward strand.
GGTGAAAAAGACTAGTGATGAAGCATTTGGGCACTAGGCTAAGAGTGATCAGCTTGTTGGTTCTATTATCGGCATTTTTTGGCCTGCTGACCACCGATAAAGCAAGTGCAATTTTTCCAAACGATAGATCTGCAAAATATGGATACTTTACAGGTGACTATTTTGACTGGAACACGACAGCTCAGAAAAATGTACTGCCGTCAGCCTCTGATGATATGGCAAGATATGTATGCGGTAATGGGAACACTACAGATGGGCAAGCGATTCCGAGCTGTATAGATAATGTCGCTGAGCTTGTAAGGTTTTTAAAAAAAAGAAACGACATAGAATCGACCTCATCCTACTATAGACAAATGACTACCGGTTCGGCTTTTATAGTTTACACTATGTTAGGTTACGGTTCGGCAGATTATGATCGTGTAATTCCGCAGAATAGTTCACTCTGGGACGAGTTAACTGATCGATTGAATGCATCGACAATCAAATGGAGCGGTAATGTATCATCAAGCATAAATACGATTTGGAGATATACCTCATCTAGAAATGATGTAGTTTGGTATGACGATTATGTTAGTGGCCCAGGAATATTAATAACTTCACCTTCTTCGGGCGAATCCTATCGACTCCTAAGAGGTTGTGCTAATCCAATCGGTGAATTAGCACCACTTGAAAAGGCTAAGGCGAAAACTTGGGCTATAAAGCCTTCAATAACCATTTATGTGGATAAAGATGCTGATGAAACTTATGAAGAAAGCACTAGTAGCGGTACAATATCGGTTCCTATTGGCGCTAAGCTTTATTGGAAAAGCAGTATAGAGAATACTGGGGAGGGTGAAACGACTCAGGGTATAGAATATGGTTATACCAAGAGTGGTAATGATGCCTGGTCTGGTTCGGCTCCTTATTCGACTAACGTCATGTTAGGAATAGGTAAAGAAGTTTCTAGTACATCTGGTAGACTTAAGGTTGTAGCAGATGATGCTGGCAATACCTTTTGCGAATTGACATATGCCCGCCCAAAGTCCTCAAGCAGTGGAGGTACTATTAACTCTGCAGCAGCTTGCATAAAAGTTAAAGATATCACTTGGTCCATAACTCCTTCGACAACTGTCAAGGTAGATGATGGCCATACTATAACTAGTAAAACCGCTACAGATTTTGAACAGACCATCTATTCAGTTCCTATTAACTCTACAGTTTCCTGGACAAGTGCTATAAAGAAGGATGATGGACTCGATAAAGCCGAGGATATAACTTTTGGATATATTGGGTGGTCGGGTTCGGGCTCTTATGGTAGCTTTGATTTAGTACGGAACGAAGAAGTCTCTTCTGTTCCTGGGGATCATCCTGATACTGATATACGTATAATTACATCAGATGATGCTGGTAAAACCTTTTGTAAATTGACATATGCCCAGCCAGGGTCCTCAAGTAGTGGAGATACTATTAAATCTGCAAAAGCTTGCATAAAAGTTAAAGATATCACTTGGTCCATAACTCCTTCGACAACTGTCAAGGTAGATGATGGCCATACTATAACTAGTAAGACTGCTACAACGCTCGAAAAAACCATCGACCAAGTTCCTATTGGCTCTATAGTTTCCTGGACAAGCACTATAAAGAATAATGGACCTAACAATGCTACCTCCGACATAAAATACAGGTACCATAATGACAGTTTTTTAGAAGACCGTGCGGGAACAGAATACGGGAATATCAAGAACGTTGGGATGTTAGATGCGGATACATCGGACTCAATAGATTCGTACCTAATAGGCGGAACTACGTTTGAGATTGAAACCAACGATGCTGGTAAAAAATTCTGTAGAAGTACAAAGGTGTGGCCGACATCGTCGACTAATAGTGATGATACCGAATCGGAATATGCTTGTATAAAAGTAGCTTATGATTATAATTTAATTCCTACAATTGCGTTTAATCCAGCGATTACGGCCTTTGTACCTGGCGACACGCCAAAGGTGCAGTTGAATATGGGAAATAGCGGCACGACAAATAGCGAAAATGTTGAATGGCAGGTTACGCGATTAATCGAAGCGCCAACTTATTATCCATCTAGGCAATTGAGTGCCGGAACATCTTTATCTGGACCGGCGTCATATTATTCTGGCTGGGACTCGAATACTAAAGTAAAGTCTGGAAATAGAGTTTTTGATATTCCAAGTAATATTGGCTTTGATTTATATCAAGAGCTTGCCGCCAATACTATGGAGCTTTCGTCGGGGACATTACTTTGCTACGCGTTATCGGTGAGCCCATATTCACAGGCGACAGGTCAGTGGAGGCATTCTGCGCCAGTATGTATAATTGCCGGGAAACGGCCAAAAGTTCAAGTTTGGGGTGGGGATGTCAGGACGACCCAAAATGTTGACACTAGTTTGTCAAATGATGCATCGAATATTTATGGCAGTTGGTCTGAATATGGAATTTTAGCATCTGGCACAATAAATGGTATGGCTTCGGGCTCAGTATTGGCAGGCTTAGGTTCGCCAAGTTTTTGTCAGATGAGCGTGCTAAGTTTTACTAATGCTGCTTTGTCAACTTGTACCCTGACTTCAGCTAAAGGCAGCTATAATTTTTTTGGCAACCAACCTGACGTTGCGGCCAGTTATCCGATTTCGGCTGCGACTCCGACATTCCCTGGTGCTGGCATATATGCGGCCACAACAGGAATATATATATATAAAGCCACTGGTCCAATAACGGTTAGCGCTGGAACTATTGTAAAGGGGCGAAGTGTTGTTATCAATGCGGGGACTAATAACGTTACGATTGATGGCGATATATTTTATCAAAACGACGTAATATACAATGACATTAAAGAACTGCCTCAGCTGGTAATAATTGCCGCAAATATTGATATTAAACAGGGTGTTAAGAATATCGATGGTTGGTTAGTTGCTAAAAACGGCACAATTGACACTTGTTCAGATGTCCCCAGTTTGTTGATATCAAATTGTACTAACCAGTTAATTGTAAATGGTCCAGTAATCGCAAATCATCTGAAGCTACGTCGAACTTATGGATCGGATGGAGGCATACCAGCCACCAAAGGCGCACCTGCTGAAATTATTAATTTGCGAGCAGATTCGTATCTATGGGCTGCGTCACAAGCGACCAGTAGTAACCGAATGCAGACGGTATACACAACAGAGTTGCCACCAAGATTCTAAAATACACTTTTCACTTGCTTTTACTGCTAATGCTTATGTATAATATAAGTTAATATGGCATTGATAAAAGGAATGGGCAACT
>CAZHGY010000035.1:0-3653 GCA_964532235.1 uncultured Saccharimonas sp. (SeqCode)
AATCGAACCCGAGACCTCATCCTTACCATGGATGCGCTCTACCAGCTGAGCTATCACGGCGTAACGTCGATAATTATAGCAAATATAATGCTCTTAAACCACCCCTTTACTACTTGAAATCCTAGCCATAATCAGATAAAATTAGCGAGTATCACTATATGCCGCCTTAGCTCAGTGGTAGAGCAACACTTTTGTAAAGTGAAGGTCCTCGGTTCAATCCCGAGAGGTGGCTCCATGCTGGAGTCGTGTAGTGGCAATCACAGGAGACTGTAAATCTCCCCTCGTAAGAGTCCGTAGGTTCGAGTCCTACCTCCAGCACCACGCAAAATACCTTGCTTTTAGCAGGGTATTTTGTATTTATTTAATTTAACTAGCCAATAGAAAGAATAATGTTAGCATATCGTCATCTTGAATTAATTGCAAATAACAAGACTTTATGCTATTCTAATACTGAAGATTCTGGGAACTCGGAATTTTGTGGTACCTTAAAAATGCATAGGAGATTCCGTGAGGAAAATTGAAAACTTCTATGTGATGATGGTGGCATTAATGAAAAATCCAAATTTTTGTACGGCATATCAATGCGAACGTGAATATCTAGTTCGGAGGACTTTGGACTGTCATGTATTTGTCTACAACATCTCGGAGAATAGTTTTTGCGAGGCGCGGAGAGAAAAGGAAAACGTAAAAGGCCTATACTCGTTCGTAAGAGATGTTAACTACGAAGAAAAGCTCTTTATGATTAAGGTTTTTAAGTCCTGTATAATAATTCAGCTCAGCGCTATCGGCGGGAGATGGCAACGACAGGCAGCTACCTGGGAACAAGCTGCCTCAAGACTAACCGAGAACGGTATTCCTTTATGTTTAGTAAAGAGGGCTGTCAGGAGAGCCTATCCGTTAGACGCTAAGCGTTTAGATGAGGTCGCGGCCCATGACTGGAGGAGTCCTACTGTCGTAAATGTGTGCTATAAAGACGATCCTCCTCTCTACGCAAGGTTGGTCCAATTGAGTCTCATAGATTCAGACGTTCTCCCGTCGTCATCTAGTGATGAAACGGCTGATAATCTTGCATCGAGTGGCGTTGTGTTCCATGCCTATGCGGGCAATGGATTGTCGTTCGCTAGTATCCCAAAAGGTATGAGGAAAAAAGCGGCGAAAGATCCAACCATTATATATCTTCAGGTTAAAAGCCCTGAAGGCGTGTGGAATACTAGATTCCAGATACTCCTACTGGGGGATAACCCCTGGATAATCTCCGTGTAGTTTTTATCAAAAGCCCCTGATTGCAATTGCATATTTGCATTGCGTCGGGGGCTATTTAATTTTAAAAATTACATTACTCTGCGTGGTTGGCGAACTCGTCTTGGCTGACCTTGAGGAATAATTAATTTGTTAGCTTTTTCGCGTATATTAAATGCTAGCTCGGGTTGACCAGTTCGCTCATAAGCGTCGGCTAGAATATTTAGTGTTTGCGGTAGCGGCTCTATTTCGACGGCTTTTTCAAGAGATTCTATCATTTTTTTATCATGCCCTAACTTTTCTTGGACTTTAGCATAAGCAATATGTCTAGATGCTAGATTGCCGTCAATTGCTAAGGCTTGCTCAAATGCTAATGCTGCTTTCTCGTAATCCTTAGTCTCGTAATAAATTAAACCTACGTTATGCAAGCTGCTAGCACTTGGTTCTAACGATTGAGCAATCTCAAAGCATTCAATTGCATCATTTAGTGACTTCTGTTTTGCATATAAGATGCCTAATCGGTTATAGGCGCTGGTATTGCGCTCATCAATTCTAAGAATGGTCAATAACGCCTTTTCAGCTCGAAGATATTTATCGGTCTGCAATGATTCTTGGGCGATTGACCATAATTGATTAAGTTTATCAGATAACCGAGCTGGGATATCGGATTTGATTTCTTCGACCGTTTGGCGATGGTATATTGTCCAACCGCCCAAGGCGATGATTAACATTAATGCTAACATTTGTATTTATTATACCAGATTACATTATCATACGTGCTAAACAGATACGAATACTGCCATTTGCTTCAACTTGTCGGTATGTATCCAAAATTGAATCGATATATTTTATAGAATCTATATTCGGATTATTTACAATACTGTGTTTTAATAAATTTAAAGCATCAGATAGTAATAATAGTGCCGATGATCGGTCGTCTTTATATCTATGTGCTATTAACAGCTTTTGATATTGGCTGGCGCGAAGTAAATCTCGAGCATCGCAAATAATCAAACTGCGTTTATTAAAATAATCACTGTCATTAGTAAGTCGGGCAATCTCAGCCGGTAAGCCATTGGCTATATATAGTATCTGCGATCGTTTTTTGGCATCTAATACGCCAATGGAGTTCAACATAGCCTCGGACTGCTCAGCTGAGATTGGCTTAACTTCAAATTTAACAGCTCTTGATAAGATTGTTGGCAGCAAACGTGTGATTGAATGTGATACAAGTATAAAACTAGTCCCCTTGCCTGGCTCCTCTAATAACTTAAGAAACGCATTTTGCGCTTGGACTGTCATTCTCTCAGCGTAGTCTATTATAATGATTCGTTCACCAGCAGCCCTGGTGCGTACCTCGTTATACAAACGTCGCATAATCTCGATACTAATAATGCCCTTTTGTAGGTCTATTTTTTCATCTTTCTCTGGCAGCATAATGGTTGGCCTGATATTTAATAACTCAGACATATACTTTGCAATCGTTACTAGTCCAACCCCATCTGGGCCAGTCAACAGCAGCGATTGTGGCATATTCTTAATAATAGCGAGAAGCATTTTTTCACTCGCGACATTCATTATTGGTTTCATTACAGTTTTATCCCTGGAAATTCTGACGTAAATTCTGGCGGAATTGGTGCAATAAATGTGCGACGGTCGCCAGATGGGATAGTTACTTCTAGGCTATAAGCATGTAAATATAGTCGTTCGGCAGGTTTGCCATAGACTTTGTCACCTAGTATCGGCGTATTTATGTATTTCATATGGACGCGTAACTGATGTGTGCGCCCTGTGGCTGGCTGTAACTTAACTAGTGAATGTTTATCGTTAGTAGCCAAAGCTTCATACCTGGTTACGGCTGATTTACCCTTACTATCAACCCTAAATGTACTAGGAGATGATGGGTTACGGCCAATCGGTAAGTCAATATTAGCCTTGTCAAGCTTTGGAATACCGTCCAATATGGCAAAATAGGTCTTTTTAGTGTTGCGATCAGCAAATTGTTTTTGCAACATTGTAGCCGTTTCGGAGTTGCGTGCACCGATCATAACACCGCTAGTATCACGGTCTAGGCGATGAACGATACCCGGTCGGTTGGTATTTAAATTATAAGTCGTATATTGGCGGAAGAATTCGGCAACTGTGAATTCATCGTTTAGCGCACCCTTGGAATGCGACAAGACACCGATTGGTTTGTTAATAACAATCACATTATCGTCAATAAAGATGATTGGTAGCTTCGACTGACTAAAGTCTGGTTGGTCTGGCACATTGATTTGAATATTATCAACATCACTCACATCATACTTCGGCGAAGTCTTGACGACACCATTGACAGATATATAACCAGCTTTGATGTATTTTTGCCAGGTGCTGCGTGAATTATCGGGATATCGAATAGCTAACTCACTATC
>CAZHGY010000036.1:0-3262 GCA_964532235.1 uncultured Saccharimonas sp. (SeqCode)
GTCGTATAGTGGCTAATATACCTGCCTTCCAAGCAAGTGACGAGAGTTCGATTCTCTCCACCCGCACCATATATAATTTGGCGAAAGTAGCTCAGTTGGTTAGAGCGCTGGTCTGTGGATCCAGAGGTCGTGGGTTCGACCCCCATCTTTCGCCCCAAGTAAAAATATGGTCTTTGCAGCCATATTTTTATTGGGAACAAATGTCGGGGTCGAATCAACGACCTCAGAGGGAGTGGGTGAGGGTTGCCTGTGGCAATCCGCAAGGCAACTTTCCGATGCAAACTTTGTTTGCAATCGTGAAATTGCGGGGTCGCGGAGACGTGACCGATTCCCATCTCTCGCTCCATATTTTATTATATAGATTGATAGGCAGGAAAAAGGCAATATGGGCTTGAATAAGCATATAGCTATTCCAATTTCAGAACAGGATGCGTTTCACAGCAGTGGTTTTGCTAAAGTTGCTAGCGGAGACCGAGTTGGCACAGTGTCTAGAGATATGTTTACTAGACGTAGCCAGCTAGATGCTAGACTTAGAATTGTTAATAGTTTTTGTCAACATAATGTTGGGCAGAGCCATACGGTTCCAGCCAACAATTCAACAGAGCCAGACCTGTTGAAGTCATCTGGGCCTGGCATAGATTCTCAGACTAAGGTTTAGATTAGATTTCGCGAATTGTTTTAATATCAGCACCAAGTGTATTTAATCGGTTAGCAAAGTCTTCATAGCCACGGTTAATTGAATAAACGTCGCGTAATATTGATACGCCAGGTGCGGCCAGCATAGCTAACATTATTACTGCGGATGGTCGTAAAGCTGGCGGGGATATAATATCGGCTGGTTTCCATTTAGTTGGGCCGGTGATATATACGCGATGTGGGTCCACTAGCTCGATGTTGGCATTCATCTTGATTAGTTCGGTAAAATATATAGCTCGGTTGTCATACGACCAATCATGAAGTAATGTTCGACCGTTTGCAACAGTGGCGATAAGACCTAAAAATGGCAGATTGTCCATATTAACACCTGGGAATGGCATACAGTGTAGTTTGTCCTTAGGGGCAATTAGCTTGGAATGTAATACTTTGATATCGACAAGGCGAGTCTCATTATTGCGAGCTTTATATTCTTCACTTATCTCGTAATTGAGTCCCATGCCCCCTAATATTGCTAGCTCAATTTCAACAAACTCAATTGGAGCACGTTTTATAGTAATCTCGGAGTCGGTAACTATGCTGGCAGCAATAAAGCTCATCGCTTCTATTGGATCTTCGCTAGGGTAGTACTCGACATTCTTGTTAATGCTTTTAACGCCGCGAATCTTCAGTGTAGTTGTACCAATACCGTCAATTTTTACTCCAAGCTTTTTTAAGAAGAAACAAACATCCTGAACCATATAATTAGGGCTGGCATTACGAATCGTGACTTCTCCATCATATAAGGCAGCTGCCATAACTACGTTCTCGGTAGCCGTGTCACTTCTCTCGGCTAGAAGAATCGTGTGGTTAATTGGCTTGCTAGTCTTGACTGTAACGTGGTAGGAACTACTATCTACACTAATGCTAAGCCCGAGCTGTTTTAGGCTAGCCAGGTGAGGCTCGACCGTTCTAGTACCCAGATTACATCCTCCAGCAAATGGTAAGTTAAACTCGCGATATTGGTTAAGCAAAGGTCCAAGCAACATCAAAACTGAACGAGTTCGTCTAGCTGCATCGGCATTGATATTAGCTAGTTTAAGCCTGGCAGGAGGAATAATTTCTAAATCATTTTTGTCATTCAACCAACGAACCTTCACGCCGATACTCTGTAATACCTCAATGATGCGATAAACTTCCTCGATTCTAGCAATGCGGCGAATTGTTGTCGTACCATGGTTTAATAGGCTAGCACATAATAGCCCGACTGCAGCGTTCTTGCTAGTTTTAACGTCAATCTCGCCTGCTAATTTTTTGCCGCCAGTTATTTTGAAATCAATTTTGCCAGATTCATTCAAGCTAATAATCTCGCTTGACAAGACTTCGCTAATGCGGGCTAACATCTCAAGACTGATATTTTGACCACCTTTTTCAATACGATTAATGGCACTTTGGCTGGTGCCAATAGCTTTGGCCAACTGCATCTGAGTTAAGCCTTTTGCTTGTCTAATCTCTTGAATTAGTGTACCAATCTTTGCTTTATAACTATCATTAATCATAATACTTATGATATACCCTCTATGATATAAAATCAAACAGTTTTGTCTGCATAAACTCGAAGATGGTATAATAAAAGAATTATCATAATACAAATAAATAAATCAGGGGGAGACTGGTGTATGAAAGATAAAGAAGTCGAACGGCTAATTGCAGGTGAAACAAAACGACAAGAAAAAGCGATTGAGTTGATACCAAGCGAAAATTATGTCAGTGATGACGTTTTAACGGCGCTAGGCAGCGTGTTTACTAATAAATATTCCGAAGGCTACCCTGGCAAGCGTTATTATGGTGGTCAGGAATTTACAGATCAGGTAGAACAGTTGGCGATTGATCGAGCCAAGGCGTTATTTCGTGCCGACCATGCCAACGTTCAGCCTCATTCTGGCGCATCGGCTAATGAAGCAGTTTATAACGCATGGTTAGAGCCAGGTGACACAGTCTTGGCGATGGACTTGGGTCATGGTGGACATTTAACTCACGGTGCCCCAGTTACTCGTAGTGCAAAGTTATACAACTTCATACGCTACGGCATGAAGAATATTGAGACTGGCGAAATTGATTACGACAATTTGCGACAGTTAGCCTTAACACATAAACCAAAGATTATTTTGGCAGGATTTAGCGCTTATCCACGCAGTTTGGACTATGCTAAGTTTGTGGCGATTGGCAATGAGGTTGGGGCATTATTGGTTGCCGATATGGCGCACATGGCAGGTCTAATTGCTGGTGGCGTTGCCGATAATCCACTAGACTTTGGTTTTCATGTTATGACCATGACAACTCACAAGACCTTACGTGGCCCAAGGGGTGGTATGATACTGTCTAAAGGCAAAGTCAGTAATCCAATGAAAGCCCCAGAAAAGACCATCGAAAACATTCCAACGCTTATCGATAGATCAGTTTTTCCTGGGACGCAAGGTGGCCCATTGATGAATACTATTGCTGCCAAGGCAGTTTGTTTGTATGAAGCAGCGCAACCAGAATTCAAAGACTACGCCAAAAAGGTGATTGAAAATGCCAAGGTTTTGGCGGACGAATTAAAAAAGCATGGCTTTAATTTAGTCACTGG
>CAZHGY010000037.1:0-2860 GCA_964532235.1 uncultured Saccharimonas sp. (SeqCode)
AATTCGTTCCGAATTTTTCGCGACCCCGCCTCACTTGGTTGCATTCGCAATCCAGGTTCCGGCCTTGCGAACTGTCACTGACAGTTCTCACTCTACCACTGAGCTAAAGAGCCACATAATGCGGATGGTAACTTGACTATTATATGTTATATATTCACTCTTATCAAGGTATAATAGAGATATGCAGCGAGTTCCATTAGCGGAGAGAATGCGCCCAACTACACTTGATGAGGTTATCGGTCAGACTCATTTATTAGGTGATGGCGAAATTTTGCGCCAAATCGTCAAGAACAAAGAACCAGTTAGCTTAATTTTATGGGGACCTCCTGGTAGCGGCAAAACTACATTAGCACGAATTATCGCCAGTGAAGTTAACGCAGAATTTATTGAGATATCGGCTGTCACTAGTGGCAAAAAAGATGTAATGACAATAATCGAACATGCCAGGCAAAACTGGAATCTGAATCTACGCACAATATTATTTGTCGATGAGATCCATAGATTTAATAAAGCCCAACAAGATGCTTTTCTGCCCCATGTCGAGTCAGGCCTAATCACATTAATCGGCGCCACAACCGAAAACCCTAGTTTTGAAGTTATTAATCCCCTACTATCCAGAACCCGCGTATTGGTGCTGCAACCACTGAGTAAATCGGACATTATAGCCGTTTTGAAAAAGGCTGTGAAAATCGAAAAAATTACAAAAAGAATAACCCCAAAAGCTATTGATTACATCGCTGAGTTGTCCGGTGGTGACGCTCGTGTAGCACTTGGTAACTTGGAATTATCACTAACTATGGCCGATAAAGTCACGCCCGAAGTTGTCAAAATGGCCGCCCAAAAAAGACTACCTGGGTACGACAAAAAGGGCGATATGCACTTTAATGTCATCAGCGCATTTATAAAAAGTATGCGTGGTGGCGATGTAAACGCAGCTTTATATTATCTGGCGCGCATGATTGATGCTGGCGAAGATCCAAAGTTTATAGCACGGAGAATGGTTATTTTTGCCAGCGAGGACATTGGCCTAGCCGGGAACGGAGCATTAGGATTAGCCTTAAATGCCTTTATGGCAGTTGAGCGAATCGGCATGTCAGAATCATCCATCATACTGTCGCATGTAGTAACGGCGCTTACAAAAAGTGCCAAATCACGAGTCACATATGACGCTTACCAGCGCGCGATGGCTTTAACTAAACAATATCCTGATGCACCAGTACCGATTCAGCTGCGCAACGCATCCACGCCATTAATGGAACAGATTGGATATAACAAAGACTACAAATGGGAAGCTGGCTTCCAACACGAAAAAGGTTTTCTACCTGATGAAATTGTCGGAAAAAAGATTATTTAATTCTTCTGAGCTTCGCGCTTGCGTTGAGTTGGATCCAAATATCGTTTGCGTAGCCGCAAGCTTTTTGGGGTAACTTCCAATAACTCATCATCATTCAAGAAGTCAATACATTGTTCCAGGCTCAGTTCGGTATAAGGCGTTAACTGAACCGCACCATCAGACGCTTTTGATCGCATGTTTGTTAAGGCTTTAGCCTTACACACGTTAACATCTAGGTTTTCTGGGCGGTTATTTAAACCAACTATCATGCCAGCATAGACTTCAGTTGCAGGTCCGATATATAAATCGCCACGGCTTTCAGCATTTTCCAATGCATATGGAGTTGAAGTACCTGACTCGAACGCAACCAACGCCCCATTACGATTGGAGTCTAGCTTTGGACCTAGTGCAATATATCCGTTTGGCAAACTATTCATAATTACGGTGCCTTTTGTATCTGTTAATAACAAGTTTCGTAAACCAATAATGGCCCTAGTTGAAATTCGGTAAACTTGGCGGATTGATCCGCTACTAGTCGTTTCTTGACGCAATAATTCGCCACGACGAATGCCTAGCTGTTGTGATACAACACCAATAAATTCTGGTCCAATTTCGATTGTTAATTCTTCGACTGGCTCCATTTTGTGGCCGTCTTGTTCAACAATCACAACTTCTGGTCGGCCAACTTCAAACTCATAGCCTTCACGTCGCAAGGCTTCAATTAATACGGATAAGTGTAATTCACCGCGACCAGATACTTTAAAACCAATACCTTCTTCGACAACTTGCAGGCTGACGTTGGTCTCTAATTCTCGCTTTAGGCGATCACCAATCTGGCGTGATGTATTAAATATACCCTCGCGACCCTTCATTGGACTGGTATTTGGACCTAAATATATGCTAATTGTTGGCGGTTCAACATCGATAACTGGCAAGGCCTCGGCATTTTCCTTATCGGCAACTGTTTCGCCAATGTGAGCCTCACCAATACCTGTCACGGCAATTATATCGCCAGCTATTGCGCTATCGACTTCTTCTTTACCTAAACCTCTATAACAAAAGATCTTGTCAATTCGAGTACTGATCATTTGGCCGTCACGTTTAATCAACATTGTCGGCATACCTTTTTTGGCAATACCGCGAGATATACGACCGATCGCATATTTTCCTAAGAATGAGTCGTATTGTAGTGCTGTGACTAATAGTTGGAATGACCCATTGATGTCAGCCTTTGGAGCTGGAATATCATTGATAATTGCATGAAAAATAGGCTGTAAATCGGCATGTTCATTAACGTTTTCGGGCATTTCTTTCCACGATTTACCATCACGTCCGATAGCATAATAGATTGGATAATATAACTGACTATCATCGACGGCTAATTCCAAAAATAGGTCAGCAATCTCATCCAAAACTTCCTCGATGCGCCTAGAAGGTTTGTCGATTTTGTTTATTATAACAACTGGTTGCAGACCTAAACTTAGTGCTTTTGATAAAACGAATTTAGTTTGAGGCATTGGACCTTCT
>CAZHGY010000038.1:0-2787 GCA_964532235.1 uncultured Saccharimonas sp. (SeqCode)
GATATTGTTATAAGTTCAACATCTTTACGCGCAGTGATGACAGCTAAAATAATAATGCCGACTAATACTTTTAGCTTTTTTGACATACAACATCCTGATATAAATCGTAATACATGTCTGCAACATGCTGGATGCTATAACTATCCGCCGCAAGTTTTCTAGAAACACTACCAAATTTTTCCACCAGATTATTATCCAGGAGTTTTTTGGCCGCCAAATATATCTGTTCTGGATTATGCCATTCAACGAACATACCCGATTCTCCGTCGATGACCATATCAGGAATTGCACCAGTTTTAGTTGCAATGATTGGCTTACTAGCAGCCGCGGCCTCTAGAACACTAATAGCAAAACCCTCACTTTGCGAAGCCAAGATTGCAATGTCGCCATTTTTTAATGCTGCTGGTACATCATTGGTCTTGCCCATAAATTTTACAAAGTCCCAATGATTTTGATAAACTAAGTTTTTTAGGTATTCATTGTATGATTCGGCGACAGCCTTGCCGTATATCAAAAACTTAATGCCTGAATATTCAGCCTTTAATAAAGCCAAGCCCCGAATCGCATCCTCAATCCCCTTGCTCTCCAGCAATCTGCCGATATATATGAAGACTGGTTTTTCTATATCGAACTTCTTTTTACTATCCGCGAATAGGTCAACATCAACTGCATTCGGAATAACTATAATTTTATCGCTGGCAAAACCATAGACTTTTCTTAGGTGATCGGCAACTATCCCAGAAACCGCAACGGCTTTTTGGACATATTTATTCATAAAACGCCCTATCCAATTAGGCACTGTTTCTATGTCATGAAGTGTCGTAACAACTGGCCTACGTGTTAACGCTCCCAAAACTTTTGCAAAATCTTCGCCCTTAAATAAGTGGCCATGAATAATATCGGGTTTTATACGCAAAGCATACAAATATAACCCCAGACGAAAGTTTGGGTCAAACTTACTGATAATCGGCATGAACAGGTGGTATTTGAACTCTTTTAAGTGCACTTTTTTAGTTAGACTTCCAGCAAGTTCGCCGTGACCCTCCAAAGAGACCACATATAATTCAACATCATCTCGCTTCGACAATTCACCAGTTAACAAGACTAGCGCTTTTTCTGCCCCGCCGACCTCCAGGTTATTTATGATGTGCATTATTCGTGTTTTTTGATTCATTAATATAATCCGATCAGTTGCATCTACCTACATTTTACACTAACAAAATATTTTGTGCTGAAAACAGATAATACCGAAAACTTGGATGCCAGGAAACTAAATCCTTACCCCTTGAAAAGTTATCGTACTTGTGTTTAAATTAGGTAGTAATAGGAAGTAGGCAAAAGTAGCTATGAAAACAAATAAATCCGTAAACAAAAAAAATAAAATTATTGTTGGTGTGACTTTGGTATTGCTAATTGCCGCTGCGGTTTTAATGTATATTTATCGTGGACAGTCACCTACCATCAAGGTTGGCACAGGCAAAAATACAAACTCTATTGATTATAGCGATCCGTCGACCACCCAGGTCGATTCTGGTAACAAAGCCAAGCAAAACCTTGTGGATTCAGGCTATGGCAATGGTACCGTGACAACAACTACGAAAAAAACAATATCGGTCCAGATTGTAGATGCATCAGAATATACTGATAACGGAAAATACGTGGAGATTAGGTCATATGTCGGCGAGGTTAGTTCTACTGGACGTTGCTATATTCAGTTATCAAAAGGTTCATTATTAGTAGCGAGAGAAGTTGGAACGTTAACTAACCCAACAACTTCAGCTTGTATAACCGTTGACATCCCAATTAGCGAATTTGGTGAGGATGGAACATGGTCGGTCAAAGTAACGTATTCGTCCGATACTGCAACTGGCGAATCACATGGTGATATTGTTATCACAAGATAAAAATTAATATGAACATGCAAAACAAATTAATGACCGGAACTAAGACAATAAACCTAAAGATAGCCATTTCTGCCCTATTATTGTTTTCCTTTTGCAGTTCGACCATTATATCTAATAAGATTACCGCGGCATCCGCTGGATTTGATAGTGGTAGGATTATTGATGATGCCGTTTTTTATAACCCATATTCAATGACAACCGAACAGATACAGGCATTCCTAAATTCCAAGTTGAGCACATGTGATACGTATGGCGGTGGTGATACCTCATACTACTTCAACCCTGATAGCGGAGCTTTGGGATATAACAATGACGAGGTTCACGGTACATGGGTAACTACCAGCCGTGCGCTATATGGTAGTAGATATAATACATATTGGAATCGCAGCGACAGTGGCGCTCCATTTACATGTCTTAAAAACCTGTCAAGCGTCACGGTCGCTAAAGCCGCAGATGCCTATTGTTCAGGTTACGGTGTATATACCCAAAGCACAGCTGAAATTATAAATGGGGTAGCAAAAAGCTGCAGAATTAACCCACAAGTGTTGTTAGTATTATTACAAAAAGAGAGTGGAGTTCTGACTGATACGTGGCCCATGGGGGTCCAATATAGCAAAGCCACTGGTATGGGTTGTAGTGACTATGCCCCATGTACTCCAGAATACCTAGGTTTTTTTAACCAAATATATGATGCCGCCAGACAATTTAAAAAATACCGACTAAACCCATACGAATATAATTATGTAGCAGGCAGAAATAACCTTATACAGTGGTGCGAGATAGAAGCCTGTGGCAGTGGTAATGTATATATACGTAATCAAGCTACGGCTGGATTGTATAATTACACTCCATACCAGCCAAATGCCGCTGCAATTGCTGCCAA
>CAZHGY010000039.1:0-2742 GCA_964532235.1 uncultured Saccharimonas sp. (SeqCode)
TGGTGGAGCATGCCGGGCTCGAACCGGCCACCTCTTCCATGCCATGGAAGCGCTCTACCAAATGAGCTAATGCCCCGATAAGTAATAATTATACAATAGTTTATAAATATACTGAAGATAGATCAGCCGTTATGACACTACCATTTGCCTGTCACGAGACGACTTACTTTTAAGTCGCTTTACTGTTTCAGTTAAAATTAAATAAATTACAGGAATTAGAATAACTGCTAACCACTGCACTCCGTTAATGGCATCAAATTTAAATATTTCGCGAACAAACCTAATGTTCGATGATATGAGTACTGTAGATGCGCAAAATACCATAACTACGAACAACGAGCGATTATCGTTCTTTCTTATTTTTGATAACAAACTCTCTCTGCGTGATAAGTTGGTCAGCATCAAAACGATTAGCATTACCATCAACATTGAAAATGTAAAAGCTCGCGCATTATTGGCGCCGTACTCGTTATTCGCTATTAAATAACTCACCGATAATATTGCACCAATAATTAATCCATTCGTTATTGGCAGAATAAGATTCCTTAAGGCAACGATTTTTTGTTTCATCTTGCGTGGCGGCCTGCTCATTAAATCTACATCCTCACTATCAGACTCAAAGACTATCGTACACGTTGGGTCAATTATAAACTCCAGAAAAACAATATGTATCGGCAATAAGACCAAAGGGGCGCCAAACAAAACTGGAATAATTGATAACATTACTATAGGAATGTGAACCGCTATTAAGTAGTTCGTTGCTTTTTGTAAGTTATCATATATCCTACGACCAGTTCTAATACCGTGTATTATTGAATTAAAGTTGTCATCTAATAATACTATCGAGGCTGATTCGCGAGCAACATCGGTTCCTCTACGTCCCATAGCGATTCCAATGTCGGCTGCTTTCAGTGCTGGTGCATCGTTCACTCCATCGCCAGTCATAGCAACTAGCTCACCCATGGATTTAAGCTTTTCGATTATCAACAATTTTTGACTTGGTTTAACTCGACAAAATACATTAGTATTTAGGATCGCATTTTTCTGCTCCTCATCATCCATGTCATCTAACTCGTCACCAGCAATAGCAATATAATTCGGCAACCCGATTCTCTTTGCAATATCTTGGGCCGTTTCTTTATAATCACCAGTTATCATAATAATTTTTATGCCAGCACTTTTTGCCAAACTAACCGATTTCTCAACGCCCATTCGGACAGGATCATTTAGACCGACTAAGCCCAAAAAATCATATTTTATTTTTTGTCTATCATCAGGCAACTCCGCGCCTAAAAACTCGCCTTTCGCTACGGCTATAATCCTTAATCCCTCACTAGCCATGCTTTTTACACGCAACTCTATATCTCTTCTATCTTTACTGGAGAGCCGACAAAGATCAAAAACCGCTTCTGGTGCACCTTTTAAAGCAAGCTCGAAGCCGTTTTCATTTGAGTAGGCATGCACAACACATAAAAACCTCTCATCTACAGAATATTCCTTTACAAGATTTATACTATCTCGTAATGCGAGTACATCGAATAGCTCTTTTCCTCTAGCAATAAATGCCATATCCATTGGATCAAATGGCTTTTTTTGGCTGGCCATAATGCCATATTTGATAATGTTAGACTCTTGCTCTAGACTTGCAATCTTCATAGAATTACCAGACAATACTCTTTCGATAACCATCTGATTTTTCGTAATAGTGCCGGTTTTATCTACACATAGTACCGATGCGGCACCTAGTGTTTCGATAGCCACAGCTCGACGCGTTAATACATTAATCTTCACCAGCCTCCAAGCACCCATTGTCATAAATAAAGCTAATACAATTGGAAACTCCTCAGGTAATATTCCAATTGCAAGCGAAAGGCCAGCGAGGGAACTATTAATAAGACTCATGCCACGCACCATTGACAACGTAATTAAGATAAAGCACATTATAATGCCTATGACAGCTATCCACTTTACGAAATTATTTATCTCTTTTTGCAGCAACGTCTTGCCAATATTTATTGATTTCAGAGATTTGCCAATTTTACCAAGCTCCGTGTCTATACCAATCGCCTTCACCATTCCAATCCCATGCCCAGATACTATCATTGATCCCGAGTATGCGTCATGGTTCTTTTTAGTGTCTTTTGTAACTGGCACAGATTCGCCAGTTAACAATGATTCGTCAACCCTGAAATTCACAGCCTCAATTAATTCTATGTCCGCCGGAACCCTATCACCCTCGGCTAGTATAACGATGTCGCCAACAACAATATCACGACCAGCTATCCTTTTTTCTTGGCCATCTCGTAAAACTATCGCTCTAGGGCTTGATAATTTTGCCAAAGCTTTGAGTGATTTCTCAGATCTCGTTTCTTGGTAAAGCGATATCGATACGACCACAATTACCGATAGGCTCAACAAAAATGCTTCAATCTTATCGCCTAAAAATAAATATAAAAATGAGGCCGCTAACAATAAGAAGATCATCGGCTCCTTGATGATATCAATGATAAAATCTATTAGTTTCTTTCGCTTTGCTGATGGCAACTCGTTATATCCATCACGCTTCAAGCGAGACATTGCTTCATCTTTAGTTAATCCAATTATCATAATTAATTATAAGCACAATCTTCTTAATATTTCGTATTTTTATTTGTCCAAACCTGTCTGGTGGAGCATGGCAGAGTCGAACTGCCGACCTCATCAATGCGAATGATGCGCTCTACCAACTGAGCTAATGCCCCA
>CAZHGY010000040.1:0-2438 GCA_964532235.1 uncultured Saccharimonas sp. (SeqCode)
TTTTTTACAACAGCAGTATTCAGAGGTGTCTAACGTTGTAAATGATCGTAGTACGGATTGGACGTGTGATATCACTAATGGCGTTACGAACACTGGCACGACGTATCGTGGTCAGTCCGATTGTGTGATTTTAGGTCGTATAATAACCATAGACGCTAGTAATAAAAAGGAGTTAAAGGTTAATGGCATTGTCGGGATAATACCAACTTCTGATCTGTCATCTATTGGCGATGATAAGGTCTTTTTAAAAAATATCTCTCCAGGCGTGTTTGGTTACGGTACTTACATATCAAATACTAGTCCACAAACCTATAATCTTAGTTGGGAAACTTCGCTTATGGATCACACGGGTAATGACTTTGGTGGTTTCACTATTATGATATTGCGCTCGCCACTGACTGGCGTTATTCGTACGTTTATTAATGTGAGTGAATCACTCGAAACTAATAGTAGAATTCAGGATAGATTATTGGACTTGACCTTGTCGCAAAGTGCTTCATTAAAATTATGCGTTTATCCTGATGGTCTCATTAGTGGCACTCCTATGGGCGTAAATATTGTTGCTGGTGCAACTAGCGCAAGTGGTGTTCAATTTATAAGTGACGGGAGCGCGACATGTCACAAGCACGTTTAAGGTTATTCAAAGAGCCGCGCGGTGATACTTTAATAGAAGTTATATTTGCGATAACTATCTTTAGTCTCGTAGTGGTTGGTGGCCTATCAATAATGAATAAAGGCGTCGCAACATCACAACGTTCCCTAGAAATTACTTTAGTCAGGCAACAGATAGATGCCCAAGCCGAGAGTCTTAGATTTTTAAATATCGCATACATTGCTGCTTTTGACCCTACTATCGCAAGTGAAGGGGCTTATAATAACGGCTATTTGTCGTTGTCTCACGGTGCTGATCAATGGTCAAAAATGGTTAAGGGTATTATTAATACGGGTAACGCAGTATCCAATTTTGGCAATATTGCAAATAGTTACTCTTGTCCGGCTTCTGTAGGAAATAATTATTTTATTATTAATACCAAAACGGCCGATTATAACAAATTAGTAAATAGCGACCCTGAGGTGGGGAGTGTATTATTTAATAATCCAAGTTCGTATTCTCAATTACGTTATAATAGTGGAGCTTTATCGCTTAAAAGCGTTGATGGTATATGGATTGAAGCAGCCCGTTCAGCTACATCGGCTAATCTGGGGTATATCGATTTTCATATTCGGGCTTGTTGGAGTAGTATAGGTCAGGCGGTTCCAGTAACTTTAAGTACGATAGTGAGGTTGTATGAGCCACGACGACCGTAAGCAGTTAGGATTTACTCTTGTTGAGCTGATGTTGGCAATGGGCTTTGTCGCGGCCTTGTTAATCGCTATTACTGTAACGGTTATTCAAATTGCTGATACATATAATAAGGGCATTACTATGAAGCAAGTTAATCAAGCGGGTCGGGCTATATCTGACGAATTACAGCGTAGTATATCTAGTTCGGCTTCGTTTCAGCTATCGTCGTCAAATTATATTCAAAAGGACTGGGGTGGAAGGCTATGTATTGGCAAGTATAGTTATATTTGGAACTATGGTACCAAGATAGAAAATACGCCCCTTAATGCTAATACTTATAAATATAATGGTTCTGGTACAGAAATTAGATTTTCGAAAATTCCTGACTTATTAAATGCATACTGCAAGGAGAATTCAATAACCCATAAATATCCAAATGTCCCATCTGCTGATTCGACGGAATTATTAAATATTGGTGATCGCAATCTTGTCATTCATTCTTTTAGTATTTCTTCTAATGCAAAAGATGATAAGACTAAACAAACTCTGTATTCTATCGAATTTAGTATCGGCACCAAAGATCAGGTTATATTGGATCCTGTTGGTGGTAATTGGAGATGTAAGGCGCCCGGTGACCTTGGGACTTCAATTCGCGATACTAGTTATTGTGCTGTCAATCTGTTTAGTTTAGTAGCTCGCACTGGTAATAATTCAAAGTAGATTAGTAAGGAGGATATAATGACACATAGTTCGTCACACAAACAGTCTGGTATAGTGTCGTTGTTTGCAGTTATTTTTTCGGCATTGCTTATATCGGTTGTAACTATCGGCTTCTTGGAAATTATGGTTCGTGATCAGCAGCAAGCGACCGATACTAATCTTTCGCAAAGTGCCTATGACTCGGCTTTGTCTGGAGTCGAAGATGGAAAACGAGCGATGCTCACTATGTTGAATGCATGTGATGCCGATTCGAATTCATCTGATTGCACGAATATGAAGGCCAAGATAGATACTAGCACCAGCACCTGCATGAGTGCTTCTGAGTTGCTAGGTGAAAATACATCCGGTGGAGAAGCCAAATTGCAATCCTCGGGAGATTCCGACCAGGCTTATACTTGCCTCAAGATCGACATGAACCCATCTGATTATCTGG
>CAZHGY010000041.1:0-2082 GCA_964532235.1 uncultured Saccharimonas sp. (SeqCode)
ATATCTTTTACTTGAAAACTTGCCGAGCGAACCGTAGCTCGCTCGGCAGGGTCTAGGGCGGTATCTTTCGCATTATGGCTTCTGCCACATGCAAATTGCTTTTAGCTACGCAACTTGAAACCTTGCAGCAGCTATCGCAACGTTTGGCGATAAGTTCATCAATTGAGCCAAAGCCGAAGCTATCTTCAAGGGTGGCGGCAAACTTGGCCTTTCCTGCACTTATCATCTTCGCCAATCTTTTTATCTTATGCTTTCTCTTTGGAGAAGTCTGTGCCATTTTTTTCGACAGCTGCTCAAGCGCTTGAGCTAATTCAAGTAGTCTTTCTGCGCTGGATATCGGGTGACCTTCTCTTAATGCCTCTCTTCTTTTGATAAGTAGCAACCCTGTCATTAAACCAAAAGGGTCATAAATCGGTGGTTGCAGGTCGTACGTTATGCTAATATCTTCTTTGTCTTGTTCGATAAGACTCTGCCTGATTGCAGTTGCTATTTCCTCTTTACTCATAGTCACAACTGGGTGAGCAACTGGTAATTTTATTAGCTCGTCATTGTTTGGTGTATTATCTTCTTTCCATAGATATACTTCATAATATGGTTCATGACCTGGTATACCTCTATCAAGTACGATAATTGGGTGGTGATCCATTCTTATCCTCCTAGCGTCAAATTCACTTTCAAAGAGATTTAGACACTTTTCTTTGAACAGCGCATTCGCTAATCGTATAAGTTAACGAGTGTGCTGCTCAAAGATGAGGGTTTGTAAAAGATATGCACTGTAATAATCTGATTTGTTAATATTTCTTGTGGCTCCAAGAGTCCTAGAACCATATAGTTATATTTTATCATGAATATATAGCACAGTCAATTCTTTTGTGGTTTTCCACATAGTTTTATGCGGTAATAAATAATACGTTGTTTTATTTACAAATAAAATGGAGCTACCTTATGGTAGCCCCGTCAGTGGTCTTAGCGGTATATGCCCGCTGTGACCGCAGCGCCTGTTAATATAATAGTGCATTCAGGTTCCGCTGCAATATGAACTTCTTGGCTTGGTGAGAATCTTTCGCCGTCGACAGTTAGCGTTAAATCTTTATTAGACTTAACGCTAAATTCTCGGCACGACCCGCTGACTACATTCTTATTGTCGTAGACCCGTCCGGATAATACTGAGACACATAGTCTCAATATTTCCAGTCTGGTCCTCGGACGTCTTACGAGGAAGTATTCAAACTTCCCGTCGCCCGTCCAGCCTTTTGGTAAGTGCTGGACCTTTATGGTCGCACCAAATGATCTCGAGTTTGCAATAGCGAAAAATATAAATTTTCCGCTGTATCGCAACGTGTCGTCGATCTCGATTTGTAATTCCATAGTTTTAAACTTGGGCTTGGATCTGAGGGCTGTAAAAAAGTATGCACTAGCCCCCAGCCATCGTTTACGCCACTGTGCAGTATTGTATGTTGCGTCCGTGAAGGCACCGCATGCCGCAACATAGCAAAAACGTTTTCTACTGTTAATGATACCCAGGTCGTGTCTTAATACGCTACCCTTTCGTATTATTTCCGAGTAGTTTTTCTTGGTAATACCAAGCGAGCTGGCAAGCTCATTTGTTGTCCCGGCTGGGATAATGCCGATTGGCGGATAGCTACCCCCGTGATATCTATTCAAATAACAAGATACTGTACCATCTCCTCCGGCGATGATAACCAAGATGTAGTTAAGAGGATCGACGGGGAGTCTGCCGTCCGTGGCTGATTTTACTAACTTAATACCATGCCCCTCTTTCGTCAATATATCTATTACCGATGTCACCATATTGACTAAGCGACTATGTTTGGATGCTGGGTTGATAACTACTAAAACATTGTCTTTTTTTGTTGATAATCCTAGCTCTTGATAGGGGCTGTGTAAAAAAGTGTCAACTAGCCTGTTTGTACTCAAAATGTTCACCTTCGCCTCTGTTTTCAAAGTTCACAGTTCCGCTTGGAACCACGACTTCATCAATATACAACAAGAGGCCAAAAAACTACAGCATAAACAGAATGCCACCCTTTTTACAGGGTGGCATTCTAAAATTGGTTATTT
>CAZHGY010000042.1:0-1580 GCA_964532235.1 uncultured Saccharimonas sp. (SeqCode)
AGAAATGCCTTTTGTTTGTACGTTTGGCAAGGACAATTCTAAAGTAGCGGAACGTGAAGACGCACCAATTAGTGTTCAGTCACCCCCTTTTTACATACATGAAAAAGTTGTTGCTAAAATAGTCGATCAGCAGGCGATTATAAATATTATCAGAGAAGCTTCACAATGGATAAAACCAAAGGAGGAAGAAAAACCTAAAGTAGTCAAATTTGCTAAATGGATAATGTCATCCGATAAAAAATATGATGATCGTCCACATGCTTCTTTTATTAATGCTAATATGGAACCATTCTTAAGAAGGATTGGTGAAAGAGAGGATATTGACCGATTCTTGATTTTAGTAAGTGGTGGCATGATTGTGCCAAAAGCAAAATCAATAACTCATGCTGCAACAATAGGTGTACTTACTACTGCTCTAACATTAGGTACTTTTACTTATTCTCAATGGCCCGTATCGGCTTTACGGACTAATGTTTTACTTATTGATGTAAAATCAAAGAAGATACTATCTTCAGATGCAATTCTTGTTAAAGGTGGTGGTTTTACTGAATATAATTATTTTTCCACAGGGTGGTGGTACGACAGCTGTCTTTATCCCATAAGTGGTCTTGGTCAGAATTAATTTGCTGGGTAGTTATAAGAATGCGCTTTTATCCTAGGGTGCTGTGCTAAAGAATGAATTGCCCAACCAGTCGCTACAGCCGATCGCCGCGCCAGGGTCGCGGCTCCGGCTGAGCTATTCGTTATGATAGATCACTAATTCCATAAAAGGAGGATGTTATGAAAGTATTCAATTATTTTAGATCAGATGGAAGGATTTCAATGCAAGCCAGTATCAGACTTTCCTTTTTGTTATTTTTAATGATTGTTTTCACTCTGCCGTCACCAACTTTTGCATCTATGGTGATAACCGATGATTTTAATGACGGCGTTATTAATCAAACTCTTTGGACTGTCTCTGGAGATGGCGTCGTTACATTAAACGAAGCAAATGGCGTGATTAACGCGACAGCAACTGGCGCTAGCGCAGGAATAACATGGTTAAAGAGCAATCTCATTGCGAGTGGTGATTTTGACGTTAGCATAAATTACTCATGGCTTAGTAGCTTTGGCACAGTAAATACGCGTACAAGAACACAACTTTATGTATATAATCCGGCGGAGAGTCTTTCGTTTGCATTAAACAATTGGCGAGGCGGAACCCCAAATAGTGATTTGAGGTTTACGTATAGCAATGGTTCATTGATAGGTAATGAGTGGACGCCACCTAGCACCGGCGCCTTACGAATTGCAAGAGTTGGCTCAATATTCGAAGGTTATTACTGGGATCGAAGCTGGGTTTCACTTGGGACATGTAACGGTTATACCGAAGATGTTCATATTGCATTCAACGCAAATCTCATAGGGGGCAATGCTCTAAACGTAAAATGGGACAATTTCTCATTAACAGCAGATAGTATTAGCGGCCTTCCCGTTCCTGAGCCTTCAGTACTAATGCTTCTCTGTCTGAGCATAGCCGGCATTTTATTAATAAAAAGAAAAACAGAAGCAAACTGAAATAATAAACTGTTTCATAACTA